>CAZCIQ010000029.1:0-14260 GCA_964499175.1 uncultured Candidatus Saccharibacteria bacterium
TACATTTGTTAAATTTAAAGCATGGTATCTTTTTTTTTTTTTTTTGTTAAGTTCTGCCAAATCAGTTTTTCTAATTGCTCCCGGGTCAATTAGTTCTAATTCTTTTGTCGCGGCTTGCGTTGTTTGCAGTTTCATGGAGCACGCTAAAACGGCTACTTTTGAATCGCTCGCGATACTCGATCCAAACCATTTTGCGGCTTGAACGCGGGTGTCGTTTTTTAAAATAATAAAATCAAATTTTATAATCATCGCCAGCATAAAAGTTAAACTTAAAAAAATAAGCGCGCCTGGTAAAAACCTGAATTTAGGTTTGAATATATAAAACAACTTATAAGCTCCGAATCCGGCGGACAAGGCAAGAATGGGCATAAGCATTAAGATGTATCTGTCCACATGGAAAAAAATTAAATAAAATATGGCGATGTAAATAAGAAAAAAAATAAAAGAAATAAAAAAATAACGACGATTATAAATTAAGCCGAATAAAAAACCAATTAAGCCGAATAAAGAAATTGCCGGATCATTATGAAAAAGGGTAAAAAAGTAAAAAATATATCCTTGAATGAAGCCTTTAAAACTTTTTTGAAGGGCAAGATTGTCTTTGCTGACCACTAGCCCGCTTGGATACAAGAAATAAGCGAGGAAACCAAGAATTAGAAAAATCGCTAAAGAATAATAAATCCATTTTTCGCGGAATATTTTTAAAGAAAAAAGTTTGTCGTAAAAAGCAAACCACAAGAAAATAAAAATAACCGAGAGCGCCGTTTGATAATTTATGCCCACTCCAAGACCCGCCACTAAAGACGCCAGCATATACTTTTTATTGTTTTTAATGTCTTCGCGGGAAAGGATGTATATAATCAGAGTGAAAACAAACGTTGCCGGAACCCAATGTCTTCCCCAGTGGGAAAGATTCGCGTGCATATAACTTAAACTTAAAAAAGCCGCGGATAAGATTGCCGTGATTTCCGATTTAAATAAATTTTTTCCTATTTTATAAATCAGCCAAATTGTTGCCGTTCCGAATAAAACCGAAAACAATCTTGCTATTATGAAAAAAGCGGACGGATCGGCGGTAATCAAATTTTTAAACTCCGATATGTTTCCGTCAAATAATAAATATTTCACGCCTAAAACGGCCGTAAAAGGAATTAAGTAAAGATAAGAAAGATAAGGAGGGAAGTATAATACGCCTTGAAAACTTTGAATGTTTAAAGCCGGAATTAATGTTTTTAATTCCAGCATTTTCAGAGCTCCGAAAATAAACGGAGTTTCGTCGCCTACAAGCCACAACGGTAAACCGTAATTAATGCCTGTGACGCGCAGTAAAAAAGCAAAAAAGATTATCGCGAGAAGAGCGTATTTAGGCCATTTTGTTTTAGTTGAAATTAAACTGTTCATATTTGATTATTTTTAATTTATGCAAAATATATTTTACTAAAACAATAAGAATGGATAAACCATAAACAACGCTGCGGCGAAAACCGATCATTGAAGCCTCTTTGAAATAACGGGTTGGGATTGGAATTTCTTTTATTTTAAAACCAGCGATTTTCAACTGAACTATTATTTCGGTATCAAATACAAAATCATCCGAATTTTTTTCAAAAGGAATTTTTTTCAGCGCCTTTTCGCTGTAGGCGCGGAATCCCGAATGATATTCGGTAAGACGCAGTCTAAGAACTAGATTTTCAACTTTGGTAAGAAAAATGTTTGCTATAAGTTTCCAATAAGGCATACCGCCGGATATGGCGTCTTTTATAAATATCATTCGTGAACCAAAAACAGCGTCGGCCTCTCCCTCGGCAATCGGTTTTATCAGATGAACCACCGCCTTGGGGTCGTATTGATGGTCGGGATGAACCATTACCATAATTTTGCCTTCGTATCCCAGCGCTTTTTTATAGCAGGTTTTTTGATTGGCGCCGTAGCCGAGATTTTTTTCATGGACAAAAGTTTTTAGCCCTAATTTTTTCGAAACTTCTACCGTGTTGTCGCGGCTTTTATCGTCCACCAAAATAATATCGTCAACCCATTCTAAAGGAATGTCGTTTAATGTTTTTTCCAAAGTCTTTTCCGCGTTGTAGGCTGGTAAGACGACTATTACTTTTTTGTTGTTTGCTGGCGCGCTCATATTTTTTTTGACGTCATTATCGCCGATGAATAATTATGACAAACATTAAAATACCAATGCAGTTTTAAATTTTTTTTCTTTAAATATCTTGATTTTGCCAAAATGTCGCTTAAAAGAATAAATAGGCGCAATTCCAAATAAAAAAAAGCAAACGGCGCGTAACGCCATTTTAAACGCCAGCTGTCGGCCAGATTTTTTTTGTATTTACTATGGAGAATAACAAAACTTTTACCTACTTTTATCATTCTTTGATAGAAAGATTCCGGATCATAAAAATGGGAGTGATAGGCAATCGCTTTTTTATTAAAAAATATTTTTACGCCTTTTTTTGCCAAAGAAAGGCCGAAATCAATATCTTCAAAAGCGGCGTATATGTAAATGGGGTCAAATCTCAGGTCGCCGATTATTTTTTTAGGCACGGAAATATTGGAACTGTAAAAATGGTCAAAACCGGCGTCTCTGATATTTTTAATATTGCCAAAATGGAATTGAGGGCCGTTAGGAGCTATAAATCGCATAAAGTCGTTTATTTCGTTTGATTCGTCCCAAAGTATTATGCCTAAGACCGCGATATTTTCCGTTTGTTGATGAATTTTATTATGCTCGCTTAAAAGAAATTTGTCTAAAATGGTATCGTCGCCGGCAAATAAAATAATGTCTCCTTTTGAATTGTCTATCCCTGTATTGCGCGCTTGTCCCGGCCCCTGATTTTTTTGAAAGAAATATTTTATGTTTAAAGCGCTGTTTTTTTGGAATTTTTCAATTATGTTTTTTGTGTCGTCGGTTGAGCCGTCGTCAATAATAAGAGTTTCAAATTCGTTTTTAGGGAACACTTGGTCTTCAATTGAGGATAGGGTTTTTTTTAAAATCGGGGATCTATTGTAGGTGGGTATGACAATGCTGAATTTCATAATAATGATTTTAGGTAGAAATAAGGAAGTTTAAAAATTGTTTTTAAATCGCGGGCGATGCTCGCGTTTATAAAGCAAATATGCGTGCAACTGCATTTATTTTTTTTAATTTCTCCCTTTTTTTTCATTGCCGCAGGGCTCGCGAGCAATTTGTTTAAATTATAATCATTTTCTCTTATATTTCCAACCGTTCCTAAAAGCTCGCATATTCCGGTTTCGCCGTTTGGATAAATAACGGCGATTGAAGAGCCGGCCGCGCATCTTACTGGCCATTTCTCGTTGTTTAACACGCGCTCTTTCAGGCTTTGAGTATATTTAAGATGTCCCAAAATGGCTATTTTATTTATAAATTTAGAAACAAAATCGCCGTTCACGTCTTTATCTAAATGATAAAGCCGATTTTCTAAAATAAATTTATGGATTTCTTTAATTTTTGCCAAACCGGCTTTAGACAGGCTTTTATCTCTGTTGTCTCCTCTCATAATTTCAAAAGCCTGATGGTCTATTTCCGATTTTTTTAAAAATAAAGCCAATTTTTTAATGTTTTCAAGATTGTCTTCGCATATTACGGAGTTCGCGATAATTTGAAGGTTTTTATATTTTCTTTTTAATAAAGCCAAGCCGTGAGTGGTTTTCATCGCGTTTTGAAAACTATCTTTTACGCCTCTTAATTGCTCATGATAATCAAGTAGTCCGTCTAGAGAAGGATTAATGGATAAAATGATTTGAGGAAATTCTTTAAGCAAAGACTCGGCAACGGATAATATTTTTTCCGTGTAAAAACCGTTGGTGGGAATGTAGAGAGTGTTTATTTTGTTGTTGCGGATAAAGAGAGAGCAAATGTCGCGAAGGCGAGGATTTAAAAACGGTTCTCCGCCCGATATGAGTAAAATGGAAATGTCGCCTAAATTTTTAGAAATTTTTTCGTATTCTTCAAAACTTAAGTCGTCTTCTTTGTTAAGTCTTTTGTGAAAAAAACAAGTTTTGCATTTAAAATTGCATTTGGAAGTGGCGTATAAAATTAAAAAATTCAATTTTTTCTTTTGAAAAAACTGCCGCTTAAAATATTTAAAATATTTAACAGTGTCTTTGACCATTTGTTTCGTCTTGTTAAATTGAATCTAGCACATATTTATGCATAATTAAAGAGATAATTTAAGGAAAAAAGTAAGGTTTTAAAATATTATAATGTAATTGAATTAAATGACAAATCCAGAAAAATTTTTATTGCTGATTTTGATCGTCGCTTTCCTGGTCAGATGGCCCGGAATAAGCTATGGTTTGCCGTTTCGTATTAATGGAGATGAGGGCTCGGCTGTCTACGGAGCTTTAAAAATGATGGAGCTTAAAACTATAATTCCGGCTCTCCACGCGGAAGAATTCAAAGAAGTTTTGAGTTATTCTCCTTACCTTTCTTATTTATATCTTCCTTTTTTTTCTTTTTTGATATTGTTGGAATTTTTAAGATTTTTTTTTCTGGGAGGCGGTTTTTATAATATTATTGAATTTAAAAATTTTGTTATGAGCGACGCGCCTCGCTTTTTTGCTTTAGCGAGATTATTAAACGTACTCTTAGCTTTGATTATTCTTTATCTGGTTTATAGAACAAGCAAAAATATTTTTAAA
The DNA here is from genome assembly GCA_964499175.1 of uncultured Candidatus Saccharibacteria bacterium. Taxonomy (GTDB): domain Bacteria; phylum Patescibacteriota; class Minisyncoccia; order CAZCIQ01; family CAZCIQ01; genus CAZCIQ01. Next base: position 4,672 of record CAZCIQ010000029.1, read on the forward strand.
AATAAATATCCCGCCTTATTATCTTCGGTATTTTTGGCTTTCAGCGTTCTTTTTATCAATGTTTCTTATTTTGTGAGGCATTGGATTCCGGCCGCTTTATTATTTACCGCGATAATGTATGTGCTTTCTCATTCTGAATATTCATCTAAAAAGAAATATATTCTTTCTTTATTTTTAGCCGGATTGGGAGTCGGTTTTAATTATTTAGCGGGAATTTCCATATTTTTTATTTTTCTTTGGTTTATTTTTTACGATAAATTGTCTTTAAAGGAATACTTAAAAGAAAGATGGTTTTGCGGCGCGATAATTTTATTTTTATCGTTATCTTTCTTGGCAATTATTTTATATCCCAATACAGTAGGTTTTGAAGTAAATACTGTCGGCAAATATCTAAGTCCGTCTAGTTTTTTTGAATTTTACAAATTCTACTTTATGGAAATGTTAAAAACCGAGCCAGGATTTTTGTTTTTTATTATCACGGGTTTTGTGTTTAGTTTTTTAAATAAGCGCGGATATTTTTTTACAACCGCGTTATTTTGCGTTTTTTACGTAAGTTTTATTAGTTTTGCTTTTCATATACTTATCGGCCGGTATATTATAATTCTCTATCCTTTATTCGCAATAATGGCCGGTTACGGGTTTTATGAGATAAGCAAAAAAATATTTTTGAAATTCAATTTTTTCGCGGTTTACATTTTAACTTTTGTCGTTTTTTTTCCGATTCTTCTTACGGCGGTAAAACTGGATTATCTTCTTTTAAGAAATGACACAAGGGCGCAGGTTTTAAAATGGTTAAACACTTCTATTTCCTCCGATGTAAAAATCGCCACTCTCGCGCCTTTTATGAGAGTGCCGCCTTTAAAAAGCGCGATAGAAGAGCAAAGAATTATTGATGCCGCTTCTTTAAGAAAAGTTGATTTCGCGGAATTAGCTTTAAATGAAAGATTTTTAATCGGTTCTCGTTATCATTCTTTGAATTTATACACGGTAAATAACCGGGAATTTTTTAAAAATATGGCGCTATATCTTAAAACCAACAATTATTCTTATTTAATATTTAATGAAGAGTTTGCCGCGACAAAAAATATTTTGGGTTCGGTTGACGGTTTAGCGGAAAATGTTTTGGTATTTAAAGGGTTTGGTAATGTAAATGATTTTACTAATATAATTAATGACGCCACGCTTGATTACGGAGGCGGATTAAAAAACATTATTGAATTAAAAAATAACGGACCCGATATATATGTGGTAAAAATAAAATAATAAATTTAAATTTTATATGAAGCCAAAAATTTTATTATTAAATCCTCCGGGCAAGTATTTATATTCCAGAGATTATTTTTGCAGTAAAATTTCAAAAGCGGATTATATAAACGCGCCTATAGATTTGGTAATGCTCTCGGGTATTTTAAATACGGGGGAATTTAATTTGTCGCTTTTAGACGCTATAGTTGAAAAATTGAGTCCGAGTGACTGTATGCGCAAAATTCTTGAGTTTAATCCGGACGCGGCGATAGTTCTGTTAGGCAGCGTTTCTTTGGCTGAAGACGAGATTTTTTTAAGAGAAATGTCTCAAAAATTTAATGGGGAAATTTTTGTAATCGGAGATATTTTTTTAACGGAAGGCAGAAAATTTCTGGAAAACAACTCTCACATAAAAGGAGTGATTTTAAGCTTTATTTCCGACGGAATCAAATATTATTTTATGAAAGAAGAAGATAAAATCACGGATTTAATTTTAAGAATAAAAGACCAAATCAAGGATTATCCCAAAGGTAATTTTAAAGAATTTAAAATCAATTTGCCTTTGCACGAGCAATTTATAAAAAGAAAATACAGAATGCCGTTTATAAGAAACCGTCCGTTTGCGACCACCATTATGTCTTACGGCTGCCCGTTTAAGTGTTCATTTTGCGTTATGAATACTTTTGAATATTTTGAAAGAGATCTTGATAATATTTTTAAAGAACTGGATTATTTAAAGGCGCTTGGAGTAAAAGAAATTCTTTTTTTAGATCAAACTTTAGGAGTACGTCGCAGCCGCTATTTTGAATTTCTAAACAAAATGATTGAGAAAAATTATGGCTTCGGGTGGTTCGGTTTTACGAGAGTTGATTTGGTTGATGAACAAATCATAAAACTGATGAAAAAAGCAGGTTGTCATACCGTGTGGTTTGGAGTTGAATCCGCTTCCGGCGAGATTCTTAAAAAATATCGCAAAGGATATAATAAGGAACAGATTGTTTGGGCGTTTAAATTAGCTAAAGAGGCAGGCATTAAAACTTTAGCATCCTTTTTAATCGGTTTGCCGGAAGAAACCAAGAAAATGATTGAAGACACGATTAGTTTTTCCAAACAGCTTGATCCAGATTTTGCTTCTTTTAGTTTCGCCGTTCCAAGATTTGGCACTAAATTGAGGGAAAGCGCCTTAGATTTAAATCTTATCGGCGCGGATGAAAAAATTATGGATCAATCAGGTTATAAAATAACTATGGGGACTAATGTATTAAGCAAAGAAGAAATGCAAAGGCTAAAAAGAAAGGCGATTTGGGGATTTTATTTAAGGCCGCGATATATTTTTAAACGGATATTATCCTTAAGGACTTTTACGGAATTTAAAATGAATCTGAGAAATTTATACGCGTTAATAAGGAATGAATTAAAAATTTAATCCCGTTGCGCGAAAGAACTTTTAGTGACAACGAGAATAAAAGATAAATAAAAATGACTTTAAACACCCTTCGTTATTTAGATCGTAAAATAGGCATACCGCTTTGTTATCTTGCTTATTTTTCAAAAAAATTTTTGTTTCGCCATAATTGTTACGAATTTGAAAAAGAAAAAGTAAAAAAAATTCTTGTTATAAAAATATGGGGCATAGGAAGCATTGTTTTAGCGTCGCCGACATTTCAAAATTTAAAAATCAATTTTCCGGATTCGGAAATTTGGTTTTTAACTCAAGAAGGTTTGGAGTATTTATATCCGACAAAATTTTTCAGCCATATTGAGACGATAAGATTAAATGGTTTTTTTCCGGCAATTATAAATTTTTTAAAATTGATTGTAAAATTCCGCAGGCAAAAATTTGATTTGGTTATTGATTTGGAAATAGTTTCTCGGTACACGGCGTTAATCAGTTATTTTTGCGGCGCGAAGACAAAAGTAGGTTTTGAAATTATGGGACAAAACAAAGATAAGCTTTACGATGTTAAAGCCATTTTTCATGAAGGAAAACATGTTTCAAAAATGTTTTTAAGCACGCTAGACGCTTTAGGTTTAAAAACGGAATTTCTCGCTCCTTCGCCGCCGGAATTTAGCTCTTTTGATGAAGATTCGGTTGATTCTCTTTTAAAGAAAAATAACGGCAAAAATTATGTCGTAATAAATATTAACGCCAGCGAACTTGCTTATGAAAGAAGATTGCCTTTGGATTTTTTTAAGTTAATCATTCAAAATATAAAATCCGGGCACCCCGATTACTTAATTGTATTAATTGGTTCAAAAAAGGAAAAAGAATATGTAGGAAAATTTATTTCTTTTGTTTGCGATAAAAATATCCAGACAAATCCAATTTTTGATTCTAAAATTATTGACTTATCCGGACTTCTTTCTTTGGCCGAGCTTTCCGTTCTTTTAAAAAATGCCAAAGCGGTTGTTTCAAATGATTCCGGTCCGGCGCAGATTTCCGCGAGTTTTAATACTCCCTCCGTGATTTTTTTCGGTCCGGAATCCCCGGCAGTCTACAAGCCTCTTAATGAAAATGTTAAGATTTTTTATGCCGATACTCATTGCAGTCCGTGTATTTCCGTTTATCGCGATAAAAAAATCAATTGTCGTTATAATCAAAAATGCCTGCGTGATTTAGATGTTAATTTAATAAACAAGGCGATTGACGAATTTCTAGAATAGAAAATTTATTTAAAAAATTTTCTATTCGCGAGCGCCAGCCTGATAAATGAGTAAATTGATCTTTTTTCCGATTTTATGCAAACATAAGAATAAGCCGCTTTAAAAATAAATTTAAAAAAAATATTATGCTTGAATCCGATCAGTTTTTTTATAAAAGGGAAAAGACGCGGAAACAAAACCGCGATTTGAAAAAATGAATGGATATTGAGTATGAAATTTCTGTCAACGTTTTTTAATATAGTATCGTTGAAAAAAGAAAAAGGAACGTCGTCATACGTGAAATTTTTATCAAGAAATCCGCGTTCAACGCAAAATTCAGCCAATTTTGTTTCTGGATAAGGCGTGTAAATTGAACACCACGGAAAGGGAGCCTTGATTTCCATATTAAGTTTTAAGGTTGAAAACATTTCTTCGCGCGTTTCAGTTGGATAACCCACTATGTTATAAGTCCTGAAATTTATCCCGTTTTCTCTTAGGATGTTCGCGGCTTGAATTACATGTTCGTTTGTATAATTTCTTTTAAGTATTTCTTTTTTTATTCTTTCTGATCCGGATTCAACGCCAAACGCGATCATATGGCAATTAGTTTTTTTAAGCAGCTTAATAAGCTCTTTGTTAATAAGTTCTGGGCGTATTAAACAGGTATAAGGAATATTGAATTTATAATGATATTTTGTAAGAAGTTCCGATAGCCAATTTATGTCGTATCCCAGAGTGTCCGCGCCAAGGAACACGGCTCTCGCGCGCGGATAATGCAAAATCGCGCTTTCCACTTCATTAAGTATTCTCGGGATGCTGAAAGAACGGACATACTTGCCCATATCTTTGTATATTTCTATTTGTTTGCTGTTGTGACAATAAGTGCAGGAAAACGGACATCCGCGAGTCATAAAAACAGCTGGGTAGGTGTCGTTTATAATTGAAGGCACTTTTGAGTAAATTGAATAATCGGGAAAAGGAATGTCGTCTAGCGGATTAATTAGCGGACGCATTTTATTGTGATGAACGTTGCCCTCTTTTTTCCATGAAATGTTTGGTATATTAAATGAACTGGAATTAGCTTGAACAGCCTGAAGAAGCTCTAAAACAGGCCATTCTCCCTCGCCTCTGCAAATAAAATCAACATTTTCATTATTTATGATTTGAGGAAAAAGAGTGGGATGAATGCCTCCTAACAGTATTTTGCTGCGCGGAAAATCTTTTTTTATCAATTCGGCGATTTGAAGGACATTTTTGTGCATTCCTGTCATGCAGGGAAATCCGATAATATCCGGCTTGAAAATGTTAATCCGTTTTGCTATTATTTTATAATAGTTCCCTGTCAAAACATCATATTCAAAACCCGCGGATTTTAATGTTCCGCAAATGTAGTATAAGCCGGGATAGGCGAATGGTTGTGTTTGGATAAATAAAATTCGCGCCGCGATTTTCATTATTGAACTTATAATAAACCGAAAATATTTAATACGCAACTAGTTCTTTAAAAAGAGAGAGGGTGAGTTATGAAGAAATTTTCTATTGTCGGCAGACCGGCAAATCAGCCGACTTCTAATCAACTTAAGGAATTGTTTAATAGAATTGCAAACGGCCGCATTACCAAGCAAAAATTACAGATTTTTTTACGAAGCGAAATATTTAAAAATGAGCAAGAAGTTCGCGAAATTCTTCAAGACGATATTATTTTTGCGGATGAAATCGCGGAAGAACGCGGAATACTTTATACGGACGCTCAGTTAAAACATTTCGCGGATACTATGCCGCGAAAAGATACGGTTCGTTTTTGCAAAGATATGGGTTATGTTGTTATGCCCGGACCGCCGAAGCGGATTAATTTTTCAGAAATTGTTTCAATAAAATCTTTGAAGACGAGCGCGTGGAGCGATAGCTCGGTTTTTAGCAATAACAATAAAGCGATGACTAAATGGTTTATTATCCGCAAGCACTTCACGACTGCTTCTGTGGATAAAAATTGGAAAGAACAGCAGATTCTTTTAGAAAACAAAAGAGTTCCAAATATTGCGGAAGTAATATGGTTTATCGCGACTTTTTATGAAATTAGAGGTATTTGTCTTTTTGAACAAATCTATGTCCGAACTTCTTCCGTTTCTCAAAAAGGTTTTCATTTTTGCATAGGTCGTTTCAATGGAGAAAAAATTTTTGTTGAAAATTGTTCGGATTTCGAGCGGAGTTATTTTGTCGGCATCGCCGACGCTTTAAAATTTTAAACAGGAATATTTTTTAAATTTTTAACCTCCGAAATTATCGGAGGTTATTTCTTGTATTTAATGATTTTTTAGATTATTATCCTTAATAAGGAATGAAGTAATTTAGAAAATGAATAATTTTTTCGTAAAATATAAAAAAGAAAGCATATTGTTCGGCATTTGTCTTATTGCCAAACTCATTTCTTTTTTTATCGTTTTATTTTTACATTTAGAATACGGCAACTGGAATTGGTTGCGCGGTTTCGCGACTCCGCCGGCAGACAGCATTTTTAACGGCTCTTCTTTAAATTTTCACGAACCCGGAGATTGGCATCCTCCTTTATATTATTTTTTCGCTTCGTCAATTCTTAGTTTTTTACCCAGCGATTCAGCGGTGTTTTTAATACAAGACGTTATATTTTCATTCATAGTTATTCTTGTTTATAAAATAGGCAAATTGGTTTTTAGCCAGAGAACCGCTTTTGGCGCGGCGATTATTTTCGGAGTTGAACCTTATTTATCCTTTGAATCAAATTCGTTTTCAGCGGATATTTTATCCGTGTTTTTATTCGCGTTTTTCATTTTTTATTTCGTAAAATATTTAAAAGCGATAACTTCCGAAGAAACAAAGTTTAGGGAACGAAATCTTATTTTATCTTCTGTTTTTTTGGGAATAAATACTTTGGCGCGGCCCACCACTCTTTATCTGCCTGTTTTTATAGTTTTGTTTCTTTTCGCCCTTTTTCTCGTTAAAAGATATTCTTTTTTTATTTTTTTGAAACACGCCTTCATTTTTACCGCCGTTTTTCTTTTATTTATTATTCCTTGGATGGCAAGGAATAAAATTATATATGACGATTTTGTTTTCGCAAGAATTACTCGTACCAACTTATACTATAACGCCGGCGTTCTTTTGGGCGTAAAAGAAAACCTGCCTTTTAAAGAAGAGCAAGTAAAATTAGAAAAAAAAGCGCGAGACGACGTGGAAAAAAGCGGGGAAGATATCATTCAGTATTATTACAGAGAAGCATGGAAAATTATTCTGTCGGATCCTTTTTTGTATGCTAAGATTCATTTAGTGAAAACTATTCCATTTTTCCTTCAGCCCGGTTACGAAACAATGCTTTCCGTCTACGGTTTTCCTTATAAGCCCGACAGGCCTGATTTTACTTATTTATTTTTGCAAGGAAATCTTAATAAGGCTCGAGATTTTTTATTTAATGTTGATTTTCCTTTGGTGTCTTTTATCGCGGGTTTTATTTTCTGGTTCGCGGTAAATTTGCTTTTTTTCAAAACCTTTTTACGAAGTCTTTTGCGTGAACGGGATATCGCGATTTACATTATGTTTTTTATCAGCATAATTATTTATTACGCTCTTATATTCGGCACAATCGCCGTTGCGAGATATCGTATGCCGATTTATTATTTATTTTTTCTGCCGGCAGTTCACGCTATTTCGCAATTAAAATATAGACGCATTAATTATGAAGAAATTAAAAAAGATAGTTAGAAAATTGCCCTTTGTGTCGCAAACAGCGAAGTTTTTTTACGATTTGCAAAAAGAAAAAAGTCTTGAGCGGAGCATAAAAAAATTTTTGCAAAATAAATCTCTGCCTTATACAAAAGAAGCGCCGAAATTCTACAGCGTCGGCTATGAGCCGACAATCCGATGCAATTTAAAATGTAAAATGTGTTATCAAAAAGAGACTCGTTTGGAGCGCAAGGAAGAATTAACGCCGGACGAAGCCTTGATTGTTTGCGACAAATTAAAAGAGAAAACAAAAGACATTAAACTGGTGGGAGGCGAGCCTCTTTTGCGTTCCGATATTTTCAGCCTTATTGATTTTTGGAATAGAGCGGGTAAGAGGGTTTTTTTGCAGACAAATTGCACTTTAATTGACAAGGAAAATGTTTTAAAGCTTAAAAATCTTAAAAATATTTCTGATATCGCCACTTCTTTAGACGGGCCGCCGGAGATTCACAACGTTGTTCGCGGTGTCCCCTACGCTTTTTCGCGGCTTGAAAACGCGATAGAGCTTTTGCGCGACTTTAGGCCCGATATTCCAATAACAATTTTTTCCACCTTGCTTTTAAACGACAACATTGACCATTTTTATAAGCTTATTGATACTTGCAAGAAATTAAAGATCGGTTCAATCAATGTATTGTTTGAGCAGGTTTACCGTCCGGAAGACGTTGAGCAAACCAGAAAGATATTTCAACAAGTTTTTGGCTGGGGAGAAAATGATTATAGGCTAAACACTCAAACTCGGGAAAATTTGTTTTCTCAAGATTTAATTCCCTCTGTTTTAAAGCGCAAATTGTTTGAATTAAGATTTTATGGGTTAAAGCGCGGTTGTTTTGTAAATTTCACGCCGTTTAATTATTATCTTAATTTAGACAAATATTTAAACGAAAAACCGTCCAAAGTTTTTTGTCTGAAACTTTTGAATCCGGAATTAAGAATAAACCAGAAAGGGGAAGTGGTTTGGTGTGATATTATTGAGAAATCGTTCGGCAGTCTTTTAGAGAAAACTCCCGACGAAATTTGGCTTTCCGATGAATATCAAAAATTCAGAAAATATCTTTCGCAAAATTCTTTGCCGATTTGTCACCGTTGTTGCAAAGCGTCTTACCTTAAATAATTTTAACTTTACCCCCGCGCCTATGCATAGGTGTTGTGGTTTATCCACGCTTAAACAGAGGCGCGGAACTTATCCACATTCTACCCATTCCATATTATTTATACGCAATTATAATAAAAACATTAGCGATTTTAATATTTATAAACATTGATAAAGACAATGAAAAAGGAAAAATCTAAAAAAATTAAAGAACTAACAAAACCTCCAAAATATTGGGATGAAAAAGGTTATCGTTATGTTGGCGCTCTAATGGAAGATGTGCAAAGCAATTTTCGAGTTTTCGGAGAAAGTTTAGATATGGCTAAGCAAGAATTTAGAACTGGATTATCCGAGGTTAAAAAAGATTTAAATAGAGTTGAGAATAAAGTTGACACAACTTTTGAAGAAGTCGGGAGAATTAAAATAGAGTTATCTGAAATGAATATCAGGCAAGATTCTATGGAAACGAGAATGGATTCAATGGAAGGAAAGATGGATTCAATGGAGAAAAAACAAAACTCAATGGATAAAAAAATAGATATAATAGAAAAGAAACAAGATTCAATGGCGGAAGACATCAAAGAAATAAAACTTGAAGTAAAATCAATAAATACAAAAGAGAATTCTATGGAAAAAGAAATTAAAAAAATAAAAAATGAGATTTATGCATGACCCTACACACACACACACACACAATGCTTTAACTAAAAGTTTAAAGCATGCCCTGAAGTTAAAAATTCCCACCCTACGGGTGGTCGTGAGAAGGGTGAAAAATTTAGGAAAAAAACAAAATAACTTTAAAGTTATTTTGTTTTCTATTCTTTTCTCTTTCCTTTTTGTCTCTCTTATGAC
>CAZCIQ010000030.1:0-13956 GCA_964499175.1 uncultured Candidatus Saccharibacteria bacterium
TACTCGCAAATTTTCGCCATTTCGCTTTTAGGCACCGTCGGCACATTTCCAATATCTATTCTTCAAGCAAGCAAAGCGCAAAAAAAATTATATATTTACAATATTTTGAGTTCCATAATTGAAATTGCTTTCCTTTCTTTATTTTTTTATTTTTACGGACTTTGGGGAATAATTTTAGCCAAAGCGCTTAGCCGTTTTTTAAACCTCGCCGCTTCAATTTGGCTTATCAGGAAAATTTAAATTTTCCAAAACAAACAGGATTCCATAACCAAAGTTTCTCAAAATCGGAGCTGATTTAAATTTATCTAAAAGTCTTATGAAAGGAAGCGAAAAATTAAAATAAGGCAAACAAAGCGATTCAGCTTCAAAATAAATAATTTTAAAACCAGCTTTTCTTAATTTATTTTTAATCACCCAAGGATAACGGCTAATGTGAGACAACTCACGCATCCCCGCATAATGCTCGTCAACTCCTTCGTGAAGAATATTTTTAACAACTTGAAAAAAACCAAGCGGCAAAGCGAAAAAGGATCTCTTTGAAAGTTGCCAAAAATTATCTCCGCCCAGCTGAGCAAAACTGCATAAATTTAAACAGGTTGGCATGGCGATCAAAGCCCGTTTTTTCATTACTCTTTTTATTTCAAACAATCCTTTATCAAAATCAGGCAAATGCTCCAACACATGAGAACTTATGACAACATCAAAACTCTTATCTTTAAACGGCAAATGTTCCGCGTCGGCAACCAAAAATTTAATTTTATCTGAAAATCCTTTTTCTTCCGCCATTTTTTTGGCATTAACTATATTCGGCTCTGAGATATCGCATGCCGTAACATCAAATCCTTTTTCAGTTAACAAGATGGGCAATACGCCATCTCCGCATCCCACATCTAATACATTCTCTCCCTGATTAATTTTATTAATAATAGATTGATATTTAGTTCTATGCGTATATTGGCGCAATGGAAAAGAAGAATTATATCTTTTACTGAAAATCCGATCATTATGACTTTTATATATATTTTTAATTGACAACATTTTTTTAATCAAAATATTTTGTTTGCCAAAGTTCCGTGGTTAAAATTCGCCAAATAAATCTTTCATTATTTTGTTTTCCGCTAAAATGTTCATTTAACATAATTTCAACGCGTGATTTGTCAAAAATACTATGCCTGACAATATTTTTACCTAATAAAATTTCTTGAAGTTTTCGTTTCATCTCATTTTCTCTAAACCAGTATTCAGTGGGCGTTGGAAAGCCCTTCTTGTCTTTGCGTTCCGAAATAATTTTCGGCAAAATATCTTTAAACGCCTCTTTTAAAATATATTTTGTTGTAGAGCCATTAATTTTTTGGCGATAGTCTAATCCAAAACAGAACTCCACTAAGCGATAATCAAGATACGGAACTCTTGCTTCAAGAGAAAAAGCCATGCTCATTCTATCTTCATATTTTAATAACATTGGCAAATTTGTTTCCGTAAAGCTTTTATATAATTCTTGATCAAAAAAGGAACGAAAAATTTTCTCTTCTTGATAAGAGTCTGCTTTCGCGTTTTCAAAACATAAAAAATCCTTCGTAAAAAATTGATCTTTCCACTTTTTTTTATCTCTATAAATCGAAAGTTTTTGAAGCAACGATAATTTTATCGCGCCTTTTATATAATGCTTTATCTCTTGATTGTGAATGTTTTTAATGCCATCAAGATTTTGAATTATCTTTAAAATGGCATCCATGGGTTTTTTAAGACGCAAAACATCGTGAATCAAAGAAACGATATAAGAAGAAAAATAATCTAAATAACCACCTAATAATTCATCGGCGCCTTGCCCATCAAGAGTTACAACAACTTTTTCGCGCGCGCATTTCATCACATGCCATTGAGAATAAATACCGGGCATTCTTACCGGTTCATCGCTATGAAAAATAATTCTATCTAAAACATCAAAAAAATCATTAGAGTCAGGATAGATTATATGCGGGGCACAACCGCAATCTTTATTTACCGCGTCAATAAAATCACCTTCAAAAAATTCTTTTTCTTTGTATACAACGGAGAAAGTTTGAGATTTTATTTTAAAAATTTTTGAAATGATAGAAACAATTATAGAAGAATCAACCCCTCCGGATAAACAAACGCCGATCGGCACATCGCTTCTAAGTCTTAATTTAACAGAGTCTATTAAAAGTTCGCGGAAAGTAGTCAGAGGATTCGAGTAATCGTATTTCTCTTGAAATAATTTTTCATTAAATTCCCAGTATTTTTTAATATTTATTTTCCCATTTTCCAAAATAAGATAATGACCCGGCAAAATTATCTTTATTTCTTTAAAAACGGTTTCATCTGAGTTGATTTTCGTCTGCCTATTAAAAAAATCGTAAAAATAAGGCTGGTTAATTGAAGATTTTTCGGAAATGCCCTTAAGAATGCTTTTTATTTCTGAAGCAAAAATAAAATAATCTTTTCTTAATAAATAATAAAAAGGTTTAATTCCAAATCTATCCCTGGCGGCAAAAAAACGGCTTTTATTCATATCCCACAAAAAGAATGACCACATTCCATTAAATTTTGTCAAGCAATTTTCTCCCCATTCTTCGTATGCCCGCAAAAGCACCTCGGTATCTGTATCCGAGTCAAATTTACGGCCTAAAGAAATTAGTTCTTTCCTTAACTCTAAATAGTTGTATATCTCTCCGTTATAAATGAGAACAATTGATTTATCATTATTAAAAAAAGGCTGATTGCCTTTCGCGTCTAATCCAATAATACTTAAACGCAAATGTCCCAGCCCAACGTTGTTTTTTAAAAATAATCCTTGACTATTTGGTCCTCTATATTGCATTACGTCAAGCATTCTATTAATTTCCTCTTTTGTTGCAGGAAATCCATTTAAATTTATTTTACCTGCTATGCCGCACATAAATTACTTCCTCCTTCGTTTCGCAAAGGCGAAAATTAAAAAAAATTTTAATATTCAACGTTATGCTTAGTTGTTATCAATTCTACTCCGGAGATATTCGGACTATCTTTAATTTCTTGAATCATTTTGTCCGATTCTAAATTATTTTTAAAATTGACCAAAAAAACATACTCTAAATCGTTATTTTCATAAGCATTTGACTGTAATAAATCATAAGAAATAACATATTTGTCAAAAATTTCTTTTATTCTTTCAAGATTTAATTTGTTTTCGCTTTTCACTATGACGGTCAATAAATATCCAGATTTGTTTAATTTACTCGCGATATCTAACCGATTTGCTATTAATATAACTGTAGAAACAAAAATAGTGGCAATTAAAGCTACTGCATAATTACTGGTGCCGACCGCGACTCCCGCCGCCAAAGCAAAGAAGACAAACGCTATGTCGCGCGTTTCTTTCACAATGGTTCTAAAACGAATTAAAGAAAACATGCCGAGCAACGCAAAAGCGCCACCAATATTATTTTGAACAATCATCATTACTATCGTTGATATCAAACCAATTATCATCAAAGTAAACACGAAGCCTTGCGAATAACCAAGTTGTTTATGTGTTTTCTTATAAATCCAAATAATTAGCAATTGCAAAAACAAAGAAAAAAACAAATTTATAATAATGACGGTTATGCCGAGTTCGGCGCCTATAGGATTATTGAAATTCATATTTTATTTAAAAAAGGGATTAAATCTATTAATTGCGTCGACTGAATGATTGTATTTTGAAAATGACTGGTGAGAAAGATTAAAACGATAAACCATGTCTTTAAACCACCATGGCATTACCTTTGAAAACTTGATTTCCAGCACCGCCATTTTTTTAAATACTGGCACCGCTAGTAAAAAGCGATTGTTTCTGCGCCACTTAAAAGCCTTAATGTCGCTATCAATTGTAAGCCTTAGATTGGAAACAAAATTGCATATATACGCCTTTCTTTTATAACTAACGACTATATGAGGCTTATAGCATTTTTTAATAAACAAATCAAAAAAATATTCTAAATCTTCCAAATTTTCCTCATTAATTCGCTTTTTATGACGATAATAAAAATCTACCGGTCCTTTTTTCAAAAATTCCAAAAATTCTTCATCGCTTAAAATAAATTTTGTTTTGTAAACGCGCATATTGTTTTTTTTCTTTATTTCAAACCGCACTCCTCCTTGTTCGTTTCCATTATTGAAATTTTCACAATATACTCTTGCTCTTAATTTTTGCCTTTGGAGATAACCGCCATTTTTATCATGATAATCCTCTAATGTCGGCGTGTCAAAATATAAGCTTGTCACGTGATATTCCCCTTTTTGTACTTTATCTTTTTTCAAACAGATTTTGTTTAAATAGTCTTCGACTCTGCCTGCCTGTCGTTGCGACATTAAATATTTTAATTCATATCTTTCAACTAATTTTTTCATAATTTTTTACGTTTAAATATTTTAAATTCGGGAAAAAATATAAAATAAACTTATTAAATTAAATAATATCTGCCTTAAATCGCAAAATACTTTTCTTGCCTTAACCCTCATAGAGTGTTAAAATTAAGATAAATAATTACAACTTAATATATCACGAATTAAAAAAAAATAAAGTTTTATTAAAATATCAAGAAATATGAATTTTTTTATTTCTAAAAACTTTGCGGTTATTTTATTTTGCCTATCCGTTTTAAGCGGCCTATTTTGGAATCACAAAGTTCTAACACAGTCAATCTCAAGTGATGAAATCCAATATAACGCAGTAGCAATCAGGATGTTAAAATATATCAAACCAACAATTAACGTTGAAGGGCTTGGTAATTTAAAATCGCAAAATTATAGTATAAATTACAATGAAAAATCTCTTTCCGCCATAGAACCTTTTTACTCTGTTTTCTTAAGCGGCGTTTATTTTCTTTTCGGAGCGGAAAACTTTAAAGCGGTAAAAATAATACAGATTTTTATTTTTGCCTTCATAATTTTAATTGCTTATCAATTGGCAAAAAAAATGGCAAATGACAAAATCGCAAAAATAAGCGGCTTATTTACTATTTTATTTTTTCCTTTAGCGGGCGCCGCCGGATACTTGCTTAGAGAAACTTTATTTACTTTTTTAATTATAACATTAATTTATTTTCTATATCAGGCGCAGGAAACTTTAAAAAATAAATGGTTTATTATTTCCGGAATAAATCTCGGGCTAGCCGTTTTAACAAACGCTATTTTGCAATTTTTTATTATTTTTATACCTTTTTACTTTATTATTGCTTTTTTAAAAAAAAGAAATATTATTTGGAAAAGCCTCATATTTAAATTAATTCTGCTAACTTTATTTTTTTTCGCTATTACGGGCAGTTGGTCCTTAAGAAGCTTATTAAATGGAGACGGCGCTAAATCTCTTAATTTTAAAAGCGGCGGCACGTTAAGCAGAAAAGTTGAAATGATGGAAAACATTAAAGACGAAAAATATCTTAGGCATTTAGGAGGTCAGCTATTTGGATATTACTTTTTTGAAAAAAACGGATTTGAACCTTCTGAATTTTTAGGAGCGAGAAAAACTGATAAAAAAATAAGGGAAATGATCGAAAAAGGTTATAATTTTGAAAAAATAGATAATGTTTTAATGAAAGATAACATAAACGCTGTTTTTAATGATATGCCTCAATATTTTGCCATAAGCATTTTAGATTTTCTTCAATTTAATGGGCCTATGTTATTTAATCCAACAAACCTGCAATCGGCGCCAATGCAAAATTTATTTATAAAAAATTCTTATCCAAAAGTACCGATATTTTTTAAGATTACGATTTTGCTTTGTTTAAGAATAATTTATTGGCTATTTTTCGGATTTATAATCTATGGTTTGTTAAAAACAGTTAGAAATTGGCAAAAATTCGGTTGGATTATTTTAATTATTTTGTACTTTAATTTAGCTTATAGCGCCGTGTTTGGCTTGTCTCGCTACGCTATTCCAATATATCCTTTTTATATTATTCTTTTCGCTCTAGGACTAGACTCGTTTCAAAACAATTCAAACTTGTTTTTTGCGGCCCGCAAGAATCCGGAAAATTAAGTTTGCGCGCGCTCTTGCGAGAAATTAGAAAAAATGAAATATGAATAAAATTATTACAAAAATAAACAAATACAAAAATAAAATAAAAACACTGCTAACGTTTTTTTTATTTGGTTTATTATTAATTTCTTTTATCCTGACTACCGTCTTGTCTTACGCATACTTTTATGAAATTCCGAGGTGGAAAATAATTGAATACATACCCAACCCTCTTCGTTTAGTTATTGACGCGATAAGAAACGCGCCTTATCTAATTTATATTTTTAAATCTTCAAACTTGCCGGTTTACAATCTTTATATAGATTCAAAGAATTATGAAAAATTAAATAAAACGTTACCTAATGCTTTTAACGTTACTTTATCCGCTGAAAATAAAATAAGCGTCCCCGCAAAATTTGTTTATAATAATACCGCCAAAGATATTAAAGTTAAATATAGAGGAGATAAATACACGCATTGGGCGTTTAAAAAAAAATCGTGGGGCCTTAAATTCAATGAAAATGATTTATTTGACGGAACGTCAGAAATAAAATTGATTATTCCAGACGACAGAGGTTATATTGGGGAATACTTTAACAATTATCGCGCCGAAAAGTTAAATCTTGCCGCGCCAAGTGATAAATTTGTTATTCTTAAAGTCAACAACGGTCCCTCAATGATTTATTATCAAATAGAAGACTGGAACGAATATTTTCTAGAAAAATATTTCAACACGGCTGAAGGCGACTTATACGGCGAGAAAAATCTTGAGGATGAAATTTTTGATTCCATCGTGTTTTGGAAAAAATATGTAAGCACGGCTGAAGAAAAAAATAATTACGGAAATATAAATCATCTTATTAATCTGATAAAAGAAGCGGATGATAAAAAGTTTAAAACCGAGATCGTGAACCTTGTTGATATGAATAATTTTTATAATTGGCAAATACATTCAATGCTTTCAGGAAGCGCGCATCAAGATGATATGCATAATATGCGCCTTTTTTTTAATAAAGAAAAGGGGAAATTTTTTTTAATTCCATGGGATGTGGGAATAGAAAACTATAATGACGCCTTTAATAAACCGCGCTTTGCGGATACGGATTTTTACAATCTGGACGTCGAGTATAATCCATTAGTAACAAGAATGTTAAAAATAGATGAATTTTATTTAGAACGCAACAGACGGCTTTGGAATTACGTAAAGCAAGAAGACAATCTAAAAGAAGACTTAAAATTTTATGACGAAACTTTAGAAAATATAAAATCCGCTCTTTATAATGATGTTTTAAAATTCAACAGAAACGCGGCAGCCGACGCGACGATAAAATATATGAGACAAAATCTGGAAACTAATTATTATTTTTTGCGAAATCAACTTGATAAAGCAGAAATATTTGTTATGATTTCTTCAGATGTTAATTCTTATACTCCTTTAACGTTTGATTTTAAATATATAAGCGCGAGTCCTATAAATTTTAAGGGATTTTTGGCTGATTTTGACTCTCTAAAGACAACTGGCAACTTGAGGCTTTATGAAGACAGTAATTTAAATGACGTTTTTGACCGCAATGACACAATGGTTGCCGATTTAACTTATAAAAACAATGATTTATTGTTACTGGATAAATCTAATAAATTATTTTATCCGGACAGAACATACGCCGGCAAAAAAAAACAAATTGCTTTAAAATTGGCTTCAAAAAAATTTTTCTTAGTATCAAACATTCCTTTAACGATTAATTTATCGTCGATTTCTTTTAACTTTATTAATGAGATAAGCGGTTCTAAAATAAATCCTCAAATACAATTTAACAAATGAAAAAAAAATGGGTATTATTTATAATTTTATTTTTTTTAACATTAGGTATAATTTATATCCTTATTTTTAGTTTCCGCGGACTAAAAAATGAAGCAATCAAAAAAAACTCAGATGGAAATTTGTTACTTCCATTTTATTCTCTATCAAAACTGCCGGACATAATCTTTCTGCCTTACCTTTTGACAAAAAATAATTTAACGGAAATAAAAATTGAGATGTCAAAAAATGATATTAATTTTTTAAACGAAAACTTATCCCAAACATCATCCGCCATTAATTCAAACTCTTCTGAAAAAAATATATATCGCAAAGTAAATTTTAAAAGCGGAAACGATTACGAAGCAAAAGTAGATATAAGATACATTAGGACGGCCGACAACGGCGGCAATTATAAAAAGTCGTACGAAATCATTTTTCCTAAAAAAAACCGCTTTCATGACATTAAATCAATACAGCTTATAGACTCGTCCGCAACAGAATATTACTCAGATTTTTTAAATCAATATCGCGCTAAAAAATTAGGAATTTTGACGCCTCATATGTATCTTGCAAGCGTTAATTTGAATAATAAAAACATCGGCGTCTATTTGGTTTTTGAAGGTTGGACAACCGAACTTACTGATGCCGATAAAATTTCAGACGAAACCCAGATTTTCGGCGTTAATCAAAACAAAGAGAATCTTTTTAAGAATGAAGAAAACAAAAACGAAATAACAGATACCGATATTAATTCTTGGAAAAATTACACAACTAATAAAAAAAGTGAAGAAGATATTGAAAATTTTGACGAGCTTAAAACTCTTTTAAGTATTTTAAAAGACGCCGACGACAAAGAATTTGAAAAACTAATCCCCGGCATTATTGATATGAATAAATTTTATAACTGGAACATTTTTTACATTTTGGCGGAAAAAAAATATCAAAGCAATTTTCCGCAAAACTTCATAATGGCGTATGATCCCGAATTGGGTAAATTTCAACCTCTCGTCTTAACGGGCATAAAACCTCAGAGCGATCAAGATTATTATAAATTTGACACCTTATCAAAAAAAATATTATCCATTGAAAAATTTAGAAATGAAAGAAACAGGCTTCTCGCGGAATATTTGAAAAATGAAAAAAATTTCAAAGATGATATGGATTTTTATGATAATCTTTATTCAAAAACACGGAATGATTTTTTTAGAGACTTATCCAAAACTTACAATAATTTTTCTTTTTTAAAAAAAGTAAGAAATCAACGCCGAGATTTCATCGACGCGTACAAAAACGCCAAAGATGTTTTAAATAACATTTATCCCTCATATTACAAAGACAAAGACAAAAATAATAAAATCGCCCTTTATGGAACATTTGCAAATCTAAACAAAGAATTTTTGACTAAAGAGGAATTTCTTGCTGAAAATTATCAATTTAGCTCGGGAAAAAACAATGAGATTATTATTTTTCCCGGCGTTCATCGTTTCAGCAAAGCTGTCATCGTGCCAGAAGGATTAAAAGTAATCATAAAACCAGGCGCAACTTTATATATGGCAGAAAAGATTTCATTTTTATCTTACAGCCCCATAATTGCCGAGGGCACTGCTGAAAATACCATTAAAATTCTGCCGCAAAACCCGTCTTTTTCATGGGGGGTTTTTGCCACAGTTAACGTCAAGGAAAAAAATATTATTAAATTCGCGGAATTTAAAGGAGGAGGAGTAGGCGAAAAATTCAAAACTAATGCCGGTCGCGTAAAAGGCGGCGACATTATAAACGGCATCACGATAACAGGCATGGTCGCTTTCCATAATACCGATGTTGTTATTGAAAATTCTATTTTTGAAGATTCATTAAGCGACGACAGTTTAAATACAAAATCCGGAAAAATCATACTTCGCAACTCCATTTTTAAAAATAATTCCACGGATGGAATAGACGCAGACGCGATTACTTCCGGATCAATTATAGAAAATAATGAATTTTATGATAATGGATACAAAGAAGGAGGAGACGGAATAGACTTAAGCTGGAGCAATGTTATTATTCAAAATAATCATATAAGAGGTATGACGGACAAAGGCATTTCAGTAGGCGAAAATTCAGATGTCGTCATTAAAAATAATATAATAGAAAATAGTGATATCGGAATAGCAGTAAAAGATCTCTCAAATGCCGTAGTGAACGGCGGCGTTCTGAAAAATAACAGGATTGGAATAACGCTTTATAAAAAAAAGGAGGCGTTCGGCGGAGGAAAGGCAACGCTTAGTAATGTAAACTTTCAAAATAATAAAGAAGATTTTAAAGTAGATAGTGCTTCAAAACTTAACTTAGAATAACTTAAAAAAAATGCCAATCCCGAATATTTAGGATTGGCATTCTACAAATTAATAATTATTAATTATTAATAAATTGTATTATTTCCTCAAGACACTCCTCTATAGCGCGAGAGGTGTCTATTTCAAGAATATTATTCGGCGTTAATATTTTTTCATAACGCGCTTTTACTCTGTAATAACCCTCTATTTTTCTTAAATGAGAAGAGTTTTCTTCCTCTCTTAAATTTACTCTCTTCTCAATTACCTCATCTGCCACGTGGCAAAAAACGACCATAAGAGCGGCATTTCTGTTTTCCGAAATTTCAATCAACCACTGATGCTGAATTTTTCGGCTAAATGTCCCGGCGACAATCACCGACTGTTTAGCTTCAACAACATTATCCGTCAAACTTTGCAGAGATTTCCATGAGGCTCTCATCTGCAATTCGTCCAGTTCTCGTTCCTTTTCGGTGTCTACTTCATTATATTTGAAAAGCAGACGCCGAACTTCATCAACATCCAATCGCGTAATTTCCAATTTCTCCTCCAGCAATTTTGCCAGAGTTGACTTACCCGTAAAAGGCAAACCCGCAAAAGCAATAATTTTTACTTTGCTCATTTCTTCCTCCTTA
The DNA here is from genome assembly GCA_964499175.1 of uncultured Candidatus Saccharibacteria bacterium. Taxonomy (GTDB): domain Bacteria; phylum Patescibacteriota; class Minisyncoccia; order CAZCIQ01; family CAZCIQ01; genus CAZCIQ01. Next base: position 10,756 of record CAZCIQ010000030.1, read on the forward strand.
TCAAGCTTTATTTTGATTTAAAAGTTTAACGATACGTTCGTGATCCTGTTTATTTCCCGCGGCCACAATATTGCCGCAGTCATAAACAGAACACGGATCCCCATTATACTTCGTCACAATCCCGCCGGCCTCTTCAATAAAAAGCCAGCTTGGCCAATTATCCCAAGGCTTACTATCTATTGTAACAAGCGCGCTCGCCTTACCGCGGGAAACAGTTGTGGCGGCGACAAAACTAGAAAGGCTTGACCTTGTTGTTTCAGCCGCGCCAAGATAAGTGATTGGCGGCTTAAAAAACTTTTTAGAAGAACCTTCAAGCAAAATCAGCATCCTTTCTAATTGACCGAAAAAAACTGTATGTAATCTATGATAGCATTGATCGGCCTTAAACCATTCCCACGCCCCACAGTCAGCTGAAACAACGAAAAATCCGTTTCCGCGAAGTTGCGCGTCAATTGGCTTAAAACCGGCCGCGTAAACAATCCGGTTCCCATATCTTCTTGAAATCATAGCCCCATAAGAATTTATTCCTGCTATAAGATTCCCGGTTCCGTCAAGCCCGTCAATGGTCCATTGATGTTCATTTTGACGCGCTAGAATGTTGCGAATTTCTTCAGGATTTTTTTCATCCTCTTCGCCAATCGTATAATCATTCGGAAAATAATTTCCGATAATATCGCGAAGTTTCGCAAGAGTGTAATGATCCAAACTTGTAACCGGAGTTCCGTCTTTTGGTTTGATTTTCGTTCCGATATCTTCGCCGGCTTTACCAATATAAAGAGGCAAAAGCTTAAAAAAAAGTTTCTTAAGTTCTGCTGTAAACGCTATGTAATCCATTATTTTTCTCCTCTGTTTTTTTTATCAAAAACCTCCATATATAACAAGATGTCAAAAAACTATTTTTATATTACATAATTTATTAAAAAAGTCAAATTTCTTCTTTCAAAATTGTTAAATGTCAAAAACGCAACTTCGGGAGTCCGACTCCCGAAGTTGTAAATGTTAACTATAATCGCCTTGATTTATTAAGTTAAAAAATTACTATTAGCTTTATCTTATGAAAGCCGTGATACTTGCGGGAGGCAAAGGAACGCGCCTCGGAAAAATAACTAAAAACATTCCCAAACCGATGATAAAAATCGGCAATTTAACAATACTTGAGCATCAAATCAATTGTTTGAGACAAAACAACATAAAAGATATATTTATTTTAACTCATCATTTTTCTGATATTATTCAAAAATATTTCGGAAACGGAAAAAATTTCGGAGTAAAAATAACCTATTTTAACGAAGCGATTCCTCTTGGCACCGCGGGCGGATTAAAAGAAATAGAAAATAAATTAGACAAAGATTTTCTTGTAATTTACGGCGATGTTATGTTTGATATGAATCTCAAAAAGTTAATCGCTTTTCATAAAAACAAAAAAAGTATTTGCACTTTAACGCTTCATCCAAACAACCATCCTTATGACAGTGATTTAGTGGAAATAAATGAAGCTCTGATGATTACCAATTTTCATTCCAAACCGCATCCGGAAAATAAATACTTCCAAAATCTGGTAAACGCCGGTTTATATGCGCTGTCGCCAAAAATTTTAAAATATATTAAAAAAGGCCGAAACGCGGATTTTGGAAAAGATATTTTCCCCGAAATCTTTAAAAAAGAAAAAATGTATGGATACATAACCGCGGAATATCTAAAAGACATGGGCACGCCGGAAAGATTGAAGCAAATAACAAAAGATTTTATTTCCGGAAAAATAGAAAAATTAAATTCAAAAAACAAAAGGAAGGCAATTTTTTTAGATCGTGATGGCACGATAAACTATGATCCGGATAATCTTTCAAAAATAGAAGACTTTCAACTTCTGCCAAAAATAACGGAGGCTATAAATTTAATAAATTCATCCGAGTATCTTGCTATAGTGGTTTCAAATCAGCCTATGGTGGCGAAGGGTTTTATGGACATTAAAGATGTTGAAGAAATCCATAAAAAAATGGAAACAGTTTTGGGATTAAACAAGGCAAAATTAGACGGCATTTATTATTGTCCACACCATCCAGACAAAGGATTTGCCGGAGAAAACATAAAATATAAAACCAAATGCGATTGCCGCAAACCGCGAACGGGAATGATAAAAAAAGCCAAAAAAGATTTTAATATTGATTTAAAAAATTCTTGGATAATAGGAGACTCGGAAAGAGATGTGCTCGCGGGGATTAACGCTGGAATGAAAACAATTTTAGTTAAAAGAAACCAAGAAAAATTTGAAAACTGCCGCCACAAAACGAAAAAAGCGAATAATTTATATTCGGCCGTTAACTTTATCGTTTCAAAATAAATTCCGGCAAAAACTTGCAAAATTGGTAAGATTCCACTATATTTAAAAGGCTATTTATCTTAATTTATGATAATAACTTGCACGCCATTTAGAATAAGTTTTGTCGGAGGAGGAACGGATTTTGAAGATTTTTACCGTCAATACCCCGGACGTGTTTTAAGCACTACTATCAACAAATACATTTATTTGGGCTTAAACCCAAAATTTGATAATCAAATAAGATTAAGTTACGCGAAAACCGAAAATGTCCCGCATTACAAAAAAATAGAGCATCCAATAATCAAAGCCTCATTAGAGGAAATGGGCATCAAAAAAGGAATTGAAATTACTTCGGTTGGCGATATTCCCGGCGGTGGAACAGGATTAGGCTCTTCAAGCAGTTTCACGGTAGGATTGTTAAACGGGCTTCACTCCTTTTTAGGAAAACACATTGAGCCAAATCTGCTGGCGGAAAAAGCGTGCCACATTGAAATAAATAAAGTGAAATCCCCCATAGGAAAACAAGACCAATATATTGCCGCCTTTGGAGGTCTTAACGTGATAACTTTCAACCGCGACGGCAAAATAGACGTGGAGCCGGTTTATTTATCGCCAAAAGTAAAAGAGGATTTTCAAAATCATCTGCTTCTGTTTTATACGGGAATCTCAAGATCATCTAATCCGATTTTAGCCGAACAAAAAGAAAACATTAATGAAAAATTTAATTTTTTAAAAAAAATTTCCGACTTAGTGCCGGTTTTTAAAACAAATTTAGAAAAAGGCGACTTTAAAAAATTGGGCGAACTTATGCATCAAAATTGGCTGATGAAAAAAGAATTATCAAAAGGAATTTCTAATCCTCAAATTGAAGAAATGTATAA
>CAZCIQ010000031.1:0-13880 GCA_964499175.1 uncultured Candidatus Saccharibacteria bacterium
GGTCTAACATATCAATCTTTGTGTCGTTGTCGTTGTCAATTAAGTCGGAGCATTGAGGAGTCGGAGATTGAGTGGTTGCTGAAACTGGAGAGGATTTTGTTGACTCATTGCCTGCGGCGTCGTAAGCGCTCACAGCATAAGTGTAGGCGGTTGAAGCAGTAAGCCCTGTGTCTGAATATGAGTTAGTTGGCGAGGTTGCGATTTGGGTGGTTGGCGCGCAGGTTGAGCCGGTGCACCTGTAGATTTTGTAGCCTGCTACTCCTGAGCTTACTTGCCCCGCTACGGCGGGGTCAGTTGACGCAGTCCAGGAGAGGTTGATTTGGGAGAGGGAGATGGGGGTGGCGGCGAGACCAGTAGGGATTGAAGGGGCAGTGGTATCAACTGGGGGAGGGCCACCAATCACATAATATGGCCCAATATAAGAGGTGCTGATTACAAAATCATCTATAGCCAGCCATTGTTCCGCTGGAAGAGTAGGACCAACATTAAAAGTATTGTCAGCAAGTATTATAAAGTTTATTTTTTTCCCAGGGGTTTTGCGAAATTCTAAATCATCCCTTTTTGTTGCTATTAATTTTCCATCAAACCAGAATTCAAATAAAATATTTTTTTGACCGATATCATTTAATTTGATGTGAAATTCCATACTATGCCATTGCCAATCGTCAAAAGCACTTTCTCCTCCAGAGGGTTTTCTACCTGTTAATAAATGCCAGTAAGGATTCGCGAAAAAATTTGGAGTAGCAATATTTAGAGGAGTGTTTTCTTCTCTCGTCCCCCATCCAAGTGTTCCCGCATTAGTTGACCAAAAATCTCCTTGACCACCATGCCAAGTAGGGATGATATATCCACCTGTTGATAGTCCTCCGTCATTAGTGTATGAATTCATATCCTGTGGATTCATAGTATTTAAGTTTGCGCCAATCATTGCGCGAAAAATTTTCAATAAATTACTGCTTTCAGATTGCCATTTAAATCCCGGTTGGAATTTTTGATACCAGCGCATGTAGATATCATCATAACCACCACCGTTCCCGTCAGGATTACCTATCCATTTATCAATTCCACCCCCTTCTATATAAGAATTATTTTCATAATTCACAGTTAAAGCCTTGCCAGTACTACCTCTTGCATTTTGCGCGCTAATTTTATAAGTTGGTTCACCATAATCATTCGTGGATCTAAAACTTGTCCAATTAGGAGGATTACCTATTGAACCTCCTTCTCTGGTATCGGGCCAGGAGGTATACTGATCAAGAGGTTGACGCATAGTGCCCGAACTCCAATCTGGTGAATTATCAAAACTATCTTCAAAGATTATTCCGGTGTTAATGGTTGCTGTTTGGGTTGTGGCGCTTACGTTTGTTGATTTTCCACTTTCATTCCCCGCCGCATCATAAGCCGAGACAACATAGGTATAGGCTGTTGAGGCTGTTAATCCAGTGTTTGAGTAAGAGTTAATTGGCGAAGTTGCGATTTGGGTGATTGGAGCGCAAGCTGGACCAGCGCAACGGTATATTTTGTAGCCAGTAACTCCCACGTCATCGGTTGAAGCAGTCCAGGAGAGGTTGATTTGGGAAGAAGAGACGGCTATTGCGATAAGACCTGTGGGAATTGACGGTAAAGTAGCGTCGGGAGGTGGCGGAGAGGCGTTATTTATTGTGATTGTTATTACGCTTGATGTCGCATAATTGTTTGACATATCTCTGGCTACTGCAATTAAAGTATGAGAACCGTCTGTTATAGTTGCAGTGTTTAAAGAATAAGAATAAGGAGAAGTGATATCTTCTGTTCCTAATAATGTGTTGGTGTCTAATTTGAATTGAACTCCGGCTATGGCTACATTATCCGTAGCGTTTGCGGAAACAGTGATTGTTCCAGAAACTGTAGTTCCGTTTGTTGGAGAAGTAATAGAAACTGTGGGAGGAGTGATGTCTCCAGCTGGAGCTGAAACTGAAAATGAAATTGTGTAATCTGTTGTGTTAGCGTTGCCTGACGCGTCAGAACAACGGACATAATAATTATATGAAGTTCCATTGGTAAGTCCTGTGATGGTTTGAGAATGAGATGTTCCTCCGGTAGTTGTAAATGTGTTTGCGATTGAAGGATAAGCAGTGTTCGCGGTTGTTCCATATTTGCAGGTTGAGTTTTCATTTGTTGTAAGAGATAAAGTTGTTTGAGTGGTGCCTGAAGGAAGTTGTCCCGAAGGAGCGCCGGAGGAAAGGATTGAGGGAGTGATGTCTGATATAATACCGTTGTCAATGTAAAATTCATCAATTACGCCTTTTGCTGGACTTCCTGGCATCGAAATTCCTCCTGAAATATATGAAGTTGCATTTAAAACAACTCTGTTTGCTGACCAATTAGTTTGTGCAGAATATTCTTGTGTTGGCATTACGCCATTTACATAAATTCTTGTAAATCCTTGAACATCATCCCATTCAGCTTTCAAATTAACCCAATCTCCCGCGTTCCATGAATAATTTGTTGATGCCACATAAGATCTATGATACGCTCCTGAAGCGTCATAGATATAGAAAAATAAATAATTGGAGGAATGATAAAAATAAATGCTATTTGCTGTTTCAAAAACGCCAGTTATGAAAAAAAATTTTTGCACATTGTCTAAATGCGAACTGCTTGGTTGAAACCAAAAATCAATATATCCTTTTGCCGGAGAAATGTTATTTGCGGATGAAAATGAAACATAAGACCAGTCCGATGGAAAATTAGTACCGCTTCCTACCTTGCCGACAGAATCTCCTAAAGTCGCATTGTTTGCGGTTATTGTTGCGTTGCCTGCGGCTGTTCCGGCAGTTGAAGATTGACCGTCCCAATAAAAAGAGGCAGCGGCTTGAGCTTCTGGAGTTTGAGAAAAAAGATTTGCGATTTTCTGTTTCAACTGGTTAAAGATGTTTTGCAGAGATTGCAAGACCCCAGCCATTTGGTCTATTTGGGGTTGGGTGGGGGTTTGAGCCTCTGTTGGTGAAGCTGTGAGTAAAAAAGCTATGATGATGAGCGGTAGTGTGATGATGAATAGTTTTTTCATTGTTTTAATGTAAAATGTAAATCTCAAAAATCAAAATGACAATATAAAATGATAAAATTATTTTTTACTTTCTTTTCTTAAACTCATTTTTAAACTCTTTGTTTTCCATTTTTTGTTTTGATAATTTTTTAATTTTAAAATGTCATTTTTCACTTTGATTTTTTAACTTTGAACTGATTATGCTTTTCCACAGTTTTTCTCTTGACATACTTTTTTGATTAACTATACTATAGTTATCTGGTTCTTAAGCAGTGCCGCATTCTCAAATAGAGGATAAAAACAATCCTGAATATTTAGGGTTGTTTTTAGTTTTCACGCTGTTATAATAAAATTTCGGAGGTCTTGGAGGTTGAAGCTCATCGGTATGAGCCACTGTTTAAGAACCAGTTGGTCCTCTTTTATGGGGATGTGGTTCGACTCCACCGGCCTCCGTGTCAGAAAGTCTTGAGCATTGTTCAGGACTTTTTGATTTTTAAAAGACCAATTACGCTGATTAAAATACTGATTACACTGATTTTCAGAATACTGATTACACTGATTTTTATTTGTGATGTCGCTGATTTTCATTTATGTATCTTTTTATAATTATTTTATTTCCGCCAAAATTCACCAATAAAGCCAATCTATAATTTGAGGATTTAAGATACGCCATTGTTTGTTTTTCGAAAAGTGGATGCATATTGTCAGTGGCTTTAATTTCAAGAATAATTTTATCATCAACAACTAAATCTATATTTTAATCAGTGGAATCTCTCCTATTCGCAACTCGTCGCGCTTATTACAAATGATGTCCCATTAATAGATACATATTTTACGGCGCCTGCATCATCATACATCTTCAAACAGCTTCCCTTATTTTGATTGGCTTTTCCTACTTCTATTGTTGTGGTGGCGTTGGTTGTTGAAGTGGCGACTTGAAACATTGTGGTGGGGGTGGTGGTGCCGATACCGACTCGTCCACTTCCCAATAATCTCATTGCTTCTACATTTTTGGGACTAAAAATTATAGCATTAGTATTACCATTATAATATGTGGCTAATGTTAAAGAATTTTCTCCGATTTCACTAAAACTAATTGAGGCGTATTGATTTAATGATTCACTTTGACTTGTTCCACTTAATCTTATTTTTTCAGTGTCACTACTTTCTATTTGAAAAGGGGCATTTGGTTTTTTACCCACCCCCACATTCCCGCTCGCATCAATCACAAAAGGAGTAGAATCATTAGCGCTATCGGTTGCGTAGAAAGTGTAGCCAGTTCCAGTATTTTCTATTGAAAGCAATCCGGATGAAGGAGAGGTTGTGGCTATCCCGACATTACCCGCACTTCCATTGATTGTGAAAATAGGCCTAGCAGTAGTAGAAGTAGCCAAGCTCCAAGAATTAACATTTTGAGCGATTGTTGAAGTGGAGTTGTTTATGTAATTTATTGTTCCAGCGTTTATCGTAAGTATGTCTGCTTGAGCATCTCCTATGGTTACGCTTCCTGTTGTTGAAGCGGTTGTAAATGTGGCAAGATTGTTAAACCAAGAAAGTCCGGAGTTTGTGAGTTGAGTAGTTGAAGCATTGCCTAATGTTGTAAGTCCTTGAACGATTAAAGTGGAAGAGGCGTAGATTGCGTCTTTTGCCCAGTAAGGTATGGTTGTTGAAGCTGTGAGATTTAGAACTCCATAGTTTGTTTGCTTAACCCAGTCTGGTGATGAACCAGAGGAAATAGTTGCCCAAGCAAGAGTTCCAGCTCCGTTTGTTTGAAGGTATTGAGATGATGAGCCGTCAGAAGATGGCCATGTGTAGGATACTCCGTTTAAGGTTGTTGCTCCGTCTATTCTGGCTGTAGAGTAAAATCTTGTTGCTCCTGTGGATTGTAGAGTGGAAGAAGCGTAGAGCGCTCCATTTAGATTGCTTGTTCCAGAAACTGTAAGAGTTCCTTGCGTGTTTATATTGGTTGAGATTGTGGTCGCGGCTTGGGTTATTAGAGAGACCAGTAAGAAAGAGGTAAGAATGGAAAACAAAATAACTTTAAAGTTATTTTGTTTTTTTCCTAAACTTTGAACCCTGAACCAGAAACTTCGTTTCAGTACAGGGCATGCTTTGCATTTTAAACTTTTAGTTAAAGCATTGTGTGTGTGTGTGTAGGGTCATGCATAAATGTTAATTGGTTGGATATCGCATATCCGAATATTATTGATTAATGGTTAATGTTTTAATTATAATTTAAAAGATTAATTTGGAGAAGAGGGGGTGTGGATAAGTTAAATAGATAAATTTAGTACACCTTTGATTTTATTATAAATTTTTTGGCGAGGCGATATTCAAATGGCCACTTGAAAAATTTTAATTTCCACTATTAAATCCTTTCAAACTTTCCGTTTATGTTTTTTATCGCGCCTTTAATTTCCAGCATACTCAATTTCTGATTAAATAGTTGAGCGTCTAGAGCGCATCGTTCTAAAAGTTCGTGAGAAGAAATAGGATGTTCCAAAATCCCAAGAATTTCTTGTTCCGTTTCGTCAAAAAATTTTTCTTGGCTTGCGGCTTGCGAATCTTTCACTCCTAAAACTTCTAAAATATCTTCCACGCCTAAAATCGGGCAGGCGCCGGATTTTAAAAGACGATTTGATCCTTTAGAATTTAAAGACGATATTTCGCCAGGCGTGACACAAACATCTCTATTATAATCCAAGGCAAAATTAGCGGTGATAAGCGCTCCGCTTCTTTCAGGAGCCTCTATTACTAATGTGAGATTGGAAAGTCCTGCGATAATTCTGTTTCTTTGAGGAAAAGTCCATTTGTCGGCGCAAAGATTCGGAGGATATTCCGAAATTATCGCGCCTCCACTCTCAATTATTTTTTTAGCAAGACTTATATTTGTCTTGGGATGAATATTGAAAATCCCGGAACCTAAAACCGCGAAAGTCTTTCCGCCCGCGAGAACGCATCCTCTATGCGCCTCCGTGTCTATTCCAAGAGCCAATCCGCTTACCACATTTATTCCTTTTTCCGCGAGCTCTCTGCCTAATTTAAAACTCATTTCGCGCCCGTAATAAGTCGCTTTTCTTGTGCCGACAAGCGCCACGGAATAATTTGCAAACAAACCTTCCAAGCTCCCTAAAACATATAAAACAAGCGGGGCAAAAGGAGTCTCGCGAAGCAAGGGCGGATATGATTCGTGCGAAGGAGTGATAATCGCCAAAGCGTCATTTTGCTTAAAAATATTTTGCCATTCTTTTTCCGGATTAATCTTATCGCGATTTTCCAAAATTAATCGCGTCAAATCTTCATTAAAAAATTTATCGCGAATCTCGCGTTCGCCCGCTTCCCACGCTTTTTTAAATGAACCGGAAAACGCCTCAAAAATCCGTTTTAACCGGACAACATTCATATTATTGATTAAATTAAAACTATGCCCGAATTTTGCCTCTTCTTCTAAATTCATGTTTTATCTACAAAAATTAAACTTCTAATAAATCTTTAATCTTTATATTATTAATGTTTTTATTTTAAAATCTCTTTAAGATATTTGTTATAATTTTTTTGAAGTTGTTCAGAACAAACAAGCTCATCACAATACTTCTCTACCCCTAATTTTAAATCATTTAACAAATTAAAAAATCCGAAATAAAATCTATAACTATTTTTCTGTCCATTTATTTTCTCAAAAGTCCAATGAAGAGATTCATCACACTCATAACCCCATACCCAACCATAATCATTATTTTCTTTTTTATAACCAAGTGATTTAAATGAATGCGCTAAATTATGTCTAAATATTTTAATCGCCATTTCGCTTTCTTTTTCTCCGTATCCTAAATATTGTTTTAAAAAATCTATCATTCTTTGAGTTTGCGACATTTTATTATTTTTAGATTTCCCATGACTCCATCCGGCCCAATACCCTGAATATTTATCAATCATAATAAATAACCATAGGGTAAACAACTGTTTAGTTCCCCAAGAAAATTTCTCTGAATAAAGCGCTTCTTTAGCGTCTATTTCAATGATATTTAGATCAATTAATAAATCTTGTTTTATATTAACAAACTCTTCGTAAGACATAAAATTGTTATTTTTTCTTTTTTAAAAGTTGTCCACAGGAATGTTGTTTTTTTATTATTAATATGTTATTATGTAAATAATCTAGGAAACTAGAGGTGGATAGCTCGGGTAGAGCTAGCGTGAGAAAGTCCCTTAGGGGGCTTTTTCATTTTACCCAAGAAATACTTTCCCATATCCTTGCACACGATTTTTAGAAACTTGTCGATTATATTTCCCGCTCACGCATTGACACACTTTTGTTCCAAAAACCTCATCCCATTTATCAATTCTTTTTTGCTCAAACAAAATTTCATTCTTACAAGAATGCGCAAGTGAATCAGCAAGTTGCAACCCTGCAATATTAGCTAACTTTAATTTAACCTTAATTTCTTTACTCGTAAGAGTCTTTTGGAAAAACATTGGCCCTCTAAACTGAGTGCCGCTTTCATAAACTCTCTGATACGCTTCTTTTAATTGCATATCCTCTTTGCCGCCGCGACTTTCTGCCATCACATCGCCTTGTGCATTGAGAAAATTAAGAAATCCACAATAACGTTCGAGCATCGCTACAAGACAATAGTGATACGGGTGAAGAGACGCAACTTCGTAGCGATCAATATGCGCTTTTTTGTCTATAACAACAGAGATTACTAAATAATCCTTCTCTCGTAAAAATTTCAAAAAATCTTCGTTGAACGCTTTCTCGTTATTTATATCATTAAGTCTCCAAAATGGCCCATGGTGACCAATTAATTCTTTACGGTGAAGAATCACTGGTTCATCAGGACCGTGAGGAAAATGTTTTTGTTTAAAACTCTCAAACTGTTGATAAAAAGCATTGCGATAATATTCTGACTCAAAAATTATACCAGTAATTCCTAAATATCTTTTCTCAGATTTATCTATTTCAGAATAAGTATGATCGCCCGATTCATCTATGTATAATCTGTAACGCTTTGATGTCATATTTTTACTTCCAAAAACTAATTTTTTGTTCTTTTCCCCAACCTTTCATTATTGTATAATAACACTCAATATATTAATGTATAGCATTATGCAAACAAAAACATATTACATTACGACTTTCGGATGCCAAGCCAATATTTCCGATTCGGAAAGAATCGCGGGCGCGCTGGAAAGTTTTGGCGTGAAGCACGCTAAAAATGAAGAGCAAAGCGACATTCTAATTTTTAATTCTTGCTCGGTAAGGCAATCCGCCGAAGACAGAATTTTCGGTTTAAATAAAAAAATAAAAGAATTAAAAACCAAAAACCCAAAATTAAAAATAGCGCTTACGGGATGCATGACGCATTACGACGCGAATTTGCTCAAAACTCGCCTTCCTTATATTGATGTGATTTTTAGGATTAAGGAACTGGCAAAATTGCCGGAAATACTAAACCTCGCACTCAAAAATCAGCCGCCGATAATACAAGAATATTTATCTTTTACTCCAAAATACGAATCAAAATTCAAAGGCTATATTCCAATATCATACGGCTGTAATAATTTCTGCTCCTATTGCGTAGTGCCTTACGCAAGAGGCAGAGAAGTGTCGCGCCCGGCAAAAGAAATTATTTCCGAAGCAAAAAATCTCGCGAAAAACTACAAAGAAATTTGGCTTTTGGGACAAAATGTAAACAGCTATCGCTGTAATTTCCAATTTTCAATTTCTAATTTTCAAACAAAGTCAATCAGTCAAATTAGCGAACAAAACTCAAAACCAAAAATAATAAATTTTGCGGAATTGTTAAAAATAACAAATAATGTTCCTGGAAATTTCTGGCTCCGTTTCACTTCTCCGCATCCAAAAGACTTTTCCGATGACTTAATTAAAACTATGACTGAATGCGAAAAGTTCGGCCATTATCTAAATTTACCGGTCCAATCCGGCGACAATGAAATTTTAAAAAAAATGAACAGAAATTACGACCGGGATTATTACATTGAACTCGTCCAAAAAATAAAAAAAGCTATTCCCGATATTTCTCTTTCAACGGACACGATAGTCGGCTTTCCCGGAGAAACGGAAAAACAATTTATGAATACCGTTAAACTTTATAAAGACATTGAATTTGATATGGCTTACATTTCAGAATACTCGGAGCGCCCGAGCACTCTTGCCGCGAAAATTTTTAAAGACAACATTTCAAAATCGGAAAAAACCCGCCGAAAAAAATATCTTACGGAAATACTTGCCGAATCTTCTTTAAAAAATAATAAACAGCTAATCGGAAAAACTCTTGAAGTTTTAATAGACGAAGAAAAAAACGGCCGATTTTTTGGCCGCACTGCCGGAAACAAAGTCGTGGAATTATTAAATCGGGATTCAATCTTTAAAATCGGAGTTTTTAAAAAAGTAAAAATAACCTCCGCAAACCCTTGGAAGCTTTTTGGAAAAATTTAAAAAGATTAAAACAACAACAACTTGCAAACCGTTTGTTTTAAGGTAGAATAAATTTGATGAACGAAGAAAAAGAACAAGAAAAAACAGAGGGGGAAAATCAACCGTCATTTATGGAAAGAACATACGCGAATATAAAAGAGATTGTAAAATTCGTGATAATCTCTCTTATAATCGTCGTGCCCATAAGAATGTGGGTCGCGCAGCCTTTTATAGTAAGCGGAGCGTCAATGGAGCCAAACTTTTTAAACGGCGATTATCTTATTGTGGACGAATTAAGCCTTCTTCTGCGAAATCCTGAAAGAAATGAAGTTGTGGTTTTAAAACTTCCTAATAACTCTTCTTTTCTTATAAAAAGAATTATAGGATTGCCGAATGAAAAGATTGAAATAAAAGAAGGAAAAATTCGCGTGTTTAATGAAAAAAACAACGATGGATTTATTTTAAAAGAAAAATTTATTAATGAAACTCCAATTACTTACCCTGACGCCAAAATAACTCTTAAAAACAATGAATATTTTTTTCTTGGCGACAACCGAGAAAAAAGCCTTGATTCGCGAATGTTGGGATCAATTCCAAAAAGCAATATTATAGGAAGAGCTTTTATAAGACTTTGGCCGATTCAATCCATAGGATTGTTAACGGCAAACGGGTATGAAAAACAATAAAATAAACAAAGACAATCTTAAAACACCAAAAGGCACAAAGGACATTTGGGGAGAAGACTATTATTACCTCACTGAAATTTTATCTAAAGCTGAAAAAATAGCTTCTTATTACGGGTTCTCTCCCATTATCACGCCTCATATAGAAAAGCAGGAAATTTTTACAGCGACGCTTGGAGAAACATCGGATGTCATAGAAAAACAGATGTTTGAAATAAAATCCAAAGGAGACGACAAGCTGGTTTTAAGGCCTGAAGGCACGGCCGGAATTATGAGGGCCTATTTTGAACACGGCATGCACACGCTTCCTCAACCGGTAATGCTGTATTACGGCGGCTCTTTTTTTAGATATGAAAAACCTCAGCGAGGAAGACAAAGAGAGTTTTATCAGTTCGGACTGGAAATTTTAGGAGACGAAAGCGCGTCGGCTGACGCCTTAATCATAAAACTAATAAGCCTAATACTTACGGAGGTCGGCATTAAATCGTTTACAGTAAACGTAAACAGCATTGGCGATAAAGAATGCGCTCCTGAATATAGAAAAGCCCTTATCGCATACTTCAGAAAAAAAGTAAACAATTTATGTCCTGACTGCAGAAGGCGGCTAAAAACAAACCCTTTAAGAATTTTAGATTGCAAAGAAGAAAAATGCGTGGAAACAAAACAGCAAGCGCCTCAAATGTTTGATTATCTTTGCGAAGAATGCAAAAAACACTTTAAGGGTCTTTTGGAATATATGGATTCCTTTGAAATAACTTATAATTTAGACCGTTTTTTGGTAAGAGGCTTTGATTATTATTCAAGGACTGTTTTTGAATTTTTTGAAAACGAAGACGAAAAAAAAGAATCCGTTGCAACGAACGAAAAGAAAAACGAAAAAAATGAAAATTTCGCCAAAATAGCGCTTGCCAGCGGCGGAAGATATGATTATTTGGGAAACACGCTTATAGGAAAATATGTCCCGGCAGTTGGCGCGGCAATAGGAGTAGAAAGAATAATTAAAGCGCTAAAAGAAAAAGATATTAAATTAAGACCCGGGAAACCTCCAAAAATATTTTTGATTCAGCTTGGAGATTTAGCCAAAAGAAAAAGCATTACCTTGCTTGAAGAGCTAAGAAAATCGCATATCCCAATAAGACATTCCCTTAGTAAAGATAATATCAGAAACCAGCTTAAAACAGCTTCCAATTTAAAATCAGAATTAGTAATTATCCTTGGTCAAAAAGAGGCGCTTGAAAAAAAAGTTATTGTGCGCAATATGGAAACAGGATCCCAAGAAATAATACCGCTTACTAAAATCGTTGATTATTTAAAAGAAAAAATTTAGAAAAATGTGCATATTTTGCGATATAATTCAGAAAAAATTGCCCGCTGAAATAATATATGAAGACAGTGAATCGCTCGCTATAAACGATATCCATCCCAAAGCGCCAATACATATACTTATAATACCGAAAATCCATATTGAATCGGTAAAAGACATAACAAACGAACAAAAAGCTTTGCCGGGAGAAATGATAAACATAGCGACAAACATCGCCAAACAAAAATCGTTAAACGGCTACAAACTTGTTTTTAACGTGGGAAAAGAAGGAGGGCAAATAATAGATCATCTTCACCTGCATCTTTTAGGAGGCGACGCTGGCAAATCCCAAAAAATAGAGGTATAATTAAAAATTAATCCCGTCCCGAGTACTCGGGACAAAAATTATTAAAAAATAAAAATATGCTTGAAGTCAAAAAAAATCCAAATGAATCTACAATCAATCTTCTTCGCCGTTTCAAAAATAAAGTCAAACAAGCAAATATAGTAAACAAAGCAAAATCAAGACAATTCAAAAAAAGAGCTGTCTCCAGAACGACAAAAAAGAAAATGACGCTTAAAAAAATTGAAAGAATAAAACAATTTGAAAACCAAAAACGCTGGGGAATAAAATAATTTTTAAAGATTTGACATGGGCTTTGATATAACCAATAAAACAAGAGGCTATGTCCCCTCTCTTTCTTGGCTCAAAATAAAAAACAAGGTTATCGGAAAAAATTATGATTTAAGCCTGGTATTTACGAGTGATGCTTTGATAAAAAAACTAAATGCCGTTTACCGCAAAAAAGATAAAGCCACGACGACTCTTTCATTTTCATTGTTAGAAAATCAGGGAGAAATATTTATTTCTGTTCACAGCGTTCAGAAAGAAGCAATAAAATACAAAATAGATTTTAGAAAACATTTACGCGCAATATTTATTCACAGCTTATTGCATTTAAAAGGTTTTGAGCACGGCGCTAAAATGGAAAACGAAGAAAATAAATTATTAAAAGCGAATTTTTAATTTTTTTTTAAATTAAAGAAAGCATGCCATCAAGAAACATAACAGTCGGCATAGACATAGGAACATACTCCACGAATACGGCTGTTTTAGAAATGATGAAAAAAGAAGGCGCGACTAAAATACTTAGTCTAAGTTCCGCGCCTTCTTTTGGTGTTAGAAAAGGCGATATCGTTGACGTAAAAGAAGCCGCGAAATCAATAAAAAACTCAATAAAACAAGCTGAAAAATCAGCTGGAATATCTATTCGCAGTGTGTATGTTTCAATAAACGGAAGCAATTTATCCTCATCCGTTTCAAAAGGAATCGTGGCTGTTTCACGCACGGACGGAGAAATTACAGAATCAGACGTTAAAAGATCAATAGCGGTATGCGAATCAAACATCCCCAGAATGGCAAACAAAAGCATCATACACACATTTCCTCTTTCTTATAAAATTGATAATGAAATAACCGAAAAAAATCCCGTCGGAATGAAGGGAGGAAAACTTGAAGCGGAAACAATGTTTGTTACGACTCTTTCGCAAAATTTAAATCATTTGATAAAAAGCGTTGAAATGGCCGGCTTGAAAATAGAAGATATTATAGCCGCGCCTATTGCCGCATCAAGAATTATTTTGGAAAGAAAACAAAAAGAAGTTGGCTCTCTCTTGCTTGACGTGGGAGGTGGCACGGCAAGTTTAACCGTGTTTGAAGAAGGAATGCCGATATCCGTGGGGGTTTTTCCTTTCGGAGGAGATAACATAACAAACGACATAGCCTTGGTTCTTCAAATTTCTTTAAGCGAGGCGGAAAAATTAAAACACATACTAAACGTTGAAAACACGGAAATTGACCGCCAAACTAATAAAAAATTAAATGATATAATTGAAGCCAGATTAAATGATATATTTGAGCTTACAACCAACCATCTAAAAAAAATTAACAGGGAACGTCTTTTACCCGGCGGCGTAGTTTTAACCGGAGGAAGTTCAAATTTAACCAATGTGGTTTATTTGGCAAAAAATTATCTAAAAATGCCTACGGACTTGGGAGTGGTACTAGGGCTTGAAACAAAAGAAAAAAAATTCTTTGACGGAAAATGGTCTGTCGCGCTCGGTCTTGCCTACTACGGACTTGACGAAACGCCTATGTATTCCGGAATTGAAATGATTAATAAAACAAAAAAATTTCTAAGCCGCTGGCTAAAAACATTTATTCCGTAAAATTATTACATTATGACTGCGAAAAAAAATTAAAGCCCGGCAAGATTTATCTTGATCCGGGCTTTTGGTTGTCGCGCTACTTAAGTTGGGGCGACGAGTCTTGAAACCTCAAGACTCGCCGAAAAAACTGACCTTACCTCATTTTTTCTATCCGACAGTGCCTTGGCGGCATCAAAGCACTGCGGTGCTTTTTCT
>CAZCIQ010000032.1:0-13380 GCA_964499175.1 uncultured Candidatus Saccharibacteria bacterium
CTCTTCAATTTCTAACCTTTGATACCGCGCAGCTTGCTGCGCGGAGATTCATTTAAAGCAGTTTTAACTTTCTAAAATTTTCTTGATTATCTCTTGTGCGATTTGGGGGTTGGCTTTTCCGCGCGTTTCGCGCATCATTTGACCCATTAAAAATTGCATGGAGTTTTGATTTCCGTTTTTGAAGTCTAATTTTGCCTTAGGATTTTCCGCGACGATTTTTTGCGCGATTTCATAAAGCGCGGATTCGCCGCTTTCTTGCGTTAAGTTCATTTTTTCGGCAAGAATATGCGGGTTTTCACCCGTTTCCACCATTTTAAAAAGAATATCTTTCGCGCCGCGCGAAGAAATTTTATTTTCGCCCAGCATTTTAATAAGCTCGGCGAATTTTTCCGGAGTTATAAGCAGATCGCTTATGGGAAGCATTTTTTCTTTCATTATTCCCGTTAAGTCCGAGGTAAAATAATTAGCAACAAGATTTATTAAATTTTCAAGCGGTTGAATTTCGCGGTTGGCGTTTTTTTCCGTTTCGCTCCAGGCGATAATTTCTGAAATGACGCTTTCAAAATAATCGGCTAATTTTTTGTCGCTAACTAATATTTCTATTTGTTCGTCTTTAATTTTAAATTCTTTTTTGAAACGTTCGCGTTTTTCTTTTGGAAGCTCTATTACTTCGTTTTTTAACCGTTCCAAATTAAATTCTTCAACCTCTTTTATTTTTAAAGGCGGTAAATCCGGCTCTGGAAAATATCGGTAATCTTCTGCTTCTTCCTTTGATCTTTGGGAGAATGTGATTTCTTTTGTATCGTGCCATCCGCGCGTTTCTTGTTTCACTTTTTCTCCTTTTTCCAAAATTTCCGCTTGCCTGCCTGTTTCATATTTAATTGCTTTATAAACCGCTTTAAAAGAATTCAAGTTTTTTACTTCAACTTTTGTTCCAAGTTTTTTATCTTCTTCGCGTTTCAATGAAATATTAGCTTCAATTCGCATATATCCTTTTTCCATTGACGCTTCCGAGATGTTTAAATAACGCAAAATTAATTGTAATTCTTCAGCAAATTTTTTCGCTTCGTAGGCGGAAGAAATATCCGGCTCCGTAACGAGTTCCATAAGCGGCACGCCCGCGCGGTTAAAATCAACCAAACTTGAATCGTCTTTATGCTCTAACGCTCCCGTGTCTTCTTCAAGATGTATTCTTGTAATGTTGATTTTTTTATAATTTTGTGTTTTGTCCCGCCAAGGCGGGATTGAATTTGTTTGGGATTTGGGATTTTGGATTTGGGATTTTTGAATGTTATTATTTTCTTCTAAAGTCGGAATTTCCAAATACCCCCCCATAACTAATGGATATTGATATTGAGAGATCTGGTATCCTTTTGGCAAGTCGGGATAAAAATAATGTTTTCTGTCAAATCGGGAAAATTCGGATATTTCGCCGTTCAAAGCCAGTCCTAATGTTATTACTTTTTTAACCGCCTCTTTATTTATAGTAGGCAGAGTGCCGGGATGCCCCATGCATATTGGACATATATTAATGTTTGGATGTTTTTCATGAGGGTCGTTGGGGCAATCGCAGAACATTTTGGTTTTGGTCGCGAGCTCCACGTGAATTTCAAGACCGATAACTGGGATATATTTGATTTTTTCCATTATATCTATATAATACAAAATAATTTTTAATTGGCAATTTTATGCTTTCTTACACGGATTTAACAAAAGGCGTTATTTTTTTATTAGACAACGAACCTTATGAGGTATTAGAATACCAGTTTTTAAGAATGCAGCAACGAAAGCCTGTCGTGCAGACAAAAATAAAAAATATTATAAGCGGAAAAATGACTTCCCGTAATTTTCATCAGAATGAAACATTTAAGGAAGCGGAAATTGATAAAGAAGAAATTAATTTTATCTATTCTAATCGCGGCGAATATTGGTTTAATAAAAAAGACGATCCAAAGCAAAGATTTATGGTGAATGAAGAAATAATAGGAGATAAGACGAAATTTTTAAAGCCGAATATTTTAGTTGTCGCGGAAAAATTTGGCGACAAGATAATAGGAGTTTCTTTGCCTGTTAAAATTGATTATAAAGTGGCGGAAGCGCCGCCTATAATACGGGGCAACACTTCTTCCGGAGGAGGAAAAACGATTATTCTTGAAAACGGACTTTCTGTCCAAGCGCCGTTTTTTATAGAAGAAGGCGACACGGTAAGAATAAATACTGAAAGCGGAGGATATGTTGAAAGAGTTGAAAAAAGATAATCGCTTGATAATTTTTTAGCGTACGCTATTATGTACATATAAACATATAATAAAAATGAACACAAAAACAACTATTTCAATTTCTGAAGCAAGAAAGAAAATATTTAATATCGCAGCAGAAGTGCAAAAGCCGTCAATTCATTATATTTTAACTGAAAAAGGCCGTCCAAAAGCTGTTATTATGTCTGCTGAAGAATTTGAGCTGTGGCAAGAAACTTTAGAAGCAATGCGCGATTTTCCTGATCTTAAAAAAGACATTAGACAAGCGAAACGGGATTATGAAAACGGCGATTATATCACCTTAAACAATCTTCTCGCTAAAGAAGGATATATTTTAAAAGACAAAGCTAAAGAAAAATATGAAATATCGCGTAGTCGTGCCAGGAAAAGTTCAAAAAGAAATAAATAAAATAAACAAAAAAAATAAAATACGTATTTTTGCTTCTCTTGTCGCAATAGAAAAAAATCCTTATTTAGGTAAAAAAATGCAAGGAATTTATAAAGGAAAATGGACTTTTAGAGCGTGGCCTTACAGAATTATTTATGAAATTAAAAAACAAGAACTGATAATTCTTATTGTTCATATAGGACATCGTCAAGGGGTTTACGAATAAAATAAGTAAAAAGTATAGCATTTTTATGTTTTTTAATATTTATGCAATTAATTTTATTTTTTTTGCTTATTCTTTTACTTTTAATAACTGTTGCCGTTTTTTTGTTTTTTATTTCCATAAACATTTCCAATATTTACGGGGCGCCATATATTCCTATCAGAAAAAAAATAATTCGGGATTTGCTTGCCTTTGGAGAAGTTTCTGAAGATGATAATTTTTACGATTTAGGCTGCGGCGACGGACGAGTCTTAATAGAAGCCGCTTTAAATTTTAAAGTGAAAAAAGCCGTTGGATATGAAGCGTCTTTTTGGCCGTATTTTACAGCCAAATTTTTGGTTAAAAAGTTAGCGTTGAAAGACAGTGTTAAGATTTACCGTAAAAATTTTTTTAAAGCCGATATAAGCGACGCTACATTTATTTATATTTATCTTTTTCCGAAATTAGTTGACAGGCTGGCTTCAAAAATAGCGAAAGAAGCCGCGCGAGGCGTAAAAGTTTTGTCTCCCACATTTCCGATTGACCTAAAATCTCATCCGGAATTTTGTTTGTTAAAACAATCAAAAGTAGAAAATACAAATGTATTTTTTTACGAAAAAATTTAGATTAGGAATTTATTAAAAATCCATTGACAAAAATATTTTTAATGATAAAATAGAGTTTAGAATAAAAATTGTTGGTATATATTGAAAATTGAAAAACAAATTAAAGGAGGAGGAAAGATGAATATAATAGCCTTAATGAATGTAAATACGATAGCTTTGATAATGATTTGGTTGCTTTCAGGATTGTTTGTCGCATTCTTGATGCGAATGGTAGACGATAGTAGAGACTATAACTATAAAGGACCATATTGGATTAAAGGCCACAACTATATGTATTTGTCTATCCTTATTTTAGTTCTTTGCGCTCCTTTATCTCTTTTGATTAGCATCGTGGTAATGGGAGATTATTGTAGTAAAAAGTAGGCGATTTAGATATCAATTATAAACCATCTCTATTGATTTTTTTAGAGATGGTTTTTTCTTTCTAAAAAAATTAAAAAAGACTTAAATATAAAAAATATTTGTTAAATTCTGTGAATTACGAAATGACCGTTTTCGCGACACACTCGCTAGGTTTCCAGCGACAAGCTCGTTCTTACGCAGAAAAATTGATTTTGCGATAGAGAAATATTTTATCGCAAAATACCAAGCCAATTTTTCCGCGTACGGTCGCGAAAAGGCATTTCGTAATTTAAAGTAAGTTATATAGTTTTAACCTCCTTTTTTAAATTTTAAAAAGATGCCGCTTAAAAGCGCGCCGACTAGGTCAAAAATTAAATCGCTCACAGTGTCTTCGTAATTTTGCATCGCGACTTTTAGCGAGTAGTTTTTGTATCCGGTTATTTTATCTATTATAAACTCAAAAATTTCCCAAAACACTCCCGTTAAAGCCGCGAAGCTTACTATTATAATAATTAAAACGATTTTACTTGCTAAATTGGGTTTAGCAAGCGAAAATGAAATCGGCGATTTGTTTGAGTTAAAAATATACCATAAGGCGAATGAGCCGACTAAAAATCCGCCGCTCGTGTGAAGCGCGATGTCAGCCCACCAGATTTTGTAATAAGGGGAAACAAGAACAATCGCGATAAAATGCAAGAATAATAAAACGACTCCAAAAAATATAAGCGGTTTTAAACTTAAATATCTGATTTTTTTTACCCCGTTAGAAATCTCTCCATTATTATTGCTAGAAAATGAATTTTTAGAAAAATTTGAATGATTATTTTTAACGGGGTCCATAAACCATATATTACCATAATATATGGTTTTTGAAATGACATACGCGCCGTTTTTTGCCAGCGCGGCTTGCAACCGCTTTTGTCTAAAATAACGCAATCTTATTTTAAAAAGTCAAGCATATTAAATCTTGACAAATTAAAAAATTAGCCTATAGTCTGTTTAGATTTTTGACAATTTAAATAGCTAAATTAACGGAAAATCGGGAGAAAAAACAATGGCAGAAGAGCAAAAGAAAGAGAAAAAAGAAGCGGGTTTTTGGGATTCTAAATTTGGGAACATACTGGGAAAAACTTTAACGGAAATTGGTCTTGCGGAACAAGTGTCTGACGAGGCGTTTTCTATCTCAGATGCAAACGAAGCTATTCTAGCTCAGCAGGGCAGAACACCGAAATTGCCTAAAAAAGAAGAACAACCGTTTATTTGTTTGCAAAATCAAACACAGCCGGAACCTAGTGCCGGATTAGCGTTGGAAGAAAAAATTAAAATAAGTTTTGAGAGGTATCTTGCGGATATTTTGAAAGCGGCTCCGGAAAAATTTCAACAGTTCACCGAGCAAAAAGAACAGCTAATGATTTCGCTGGGCGAAGAGCTTTCCGGCGAAAAACTTGAAAGAAGCGCTAATAAAGCGGCCTTGAGAATTACCAAATTAACTTGTTTAGATGTGGAAGGCATGGTAAGCGAATGCAATAAAAAAATAGAAGATTTAAAAAGTGAATTTGTCGTTTGGCAAAAAAGCACAAAAGAAAGGTTGGTTGATAAACCCAATCAAGACATTCAGCAAACGCTCGCGCAAATTGAAGGTTTGAAAAAAAAGATTGCGGGACTTGAGTCTGAAATCAGAGAATTAAATTCAGCGATAGAACCCGCGCGGAAATCTATTTCAGAAGCGGAAACTGATTTAAAAGAAGCCGAAGAAATTTTTACGCGGTCAATCGCGCTTGCCGATAACGCGAAACATGGTATAGCGCAACAGTTGTTCAACTATTTGGAAACAAAAGAAGTCAAAAAGTGAAAGGAGAAAGAAAATGTCTGATGAATCTTTAGCGCCTATTAAAGGCGACGGATCGTCCTTTCTTGATAAAATGAGCAAGGGCGCGAAACGAAGGCTTGAATACTTGAAAGGCAAACAAGAAGGTATTGGAAATGGTTTGAAGTGGCTGATTTTTGGCGCTTGCGGTTTGTTGTTTTGGAAAAATTTAGATGGTATAAACCACTTTCTTGATGGAGTGGTTGATATGCAGATTAAGCTTCTTTATTTCGGAGGATTAGCTTTTCTCTTGTGGTTTGCGTGGCGCGTTTTAAGCAGTAAACAATTTCATTATGCCGTAACTTTATGGCTGGATATTTTGATTGACAAGTTGCATCACGCGGTTGTCGCGCGCGACAAATTCGGCGCGGCAAGGCTTGCCATAAGCCGGCTTGAAAAAAGAAAGATAGAGGCTGAGGAAGCAAAAGCAAAAGTTTACGCGGTTTATCAAATGGTTGATAGAGCGGCCGGAGAAGCTGAAAAAGCTTCAAGAGAAGCGGCTAAAAAAGCGCAAGGATTTGAGCGCGAAATTAATAGGCGCAGCGCCGGAGGCGAAGAAAAACCAATAAGCCGAGAAATTGCCGCCATAAGCGAAAATGAACTTTTGCATTCGTTTAGCACGGCAAAAAGTCGGCTTAGAGTAAACTATGAATTTTTTAAAAGCCAGGCTGAAAAGCGAATTGTGCTTTACAAACGTTCTCAAATACTTGAAGAGGTTGGGAACGCGACAGGTGAAAAACTTGAAGAAATGAGGTTTAGGCTTCAAAGGGCGCAGGAAGATTGGGAACTTGCTTTGCAATCTATGGAGGCAATGCAAGCCTCAGATGATTTGATTCACGGTCCGGAAAAGCAAACTTATGAAGAGGCGCTTGAGGGTATTTGTAATGAAGCTCAATTTTTTGACGGCCGCGTTCAGATGTTAATGGATAGACTTGATCCGACCGTGCAAGCTTATAGAATGGATAAGGCGGCGGCCGCTATAGCCGATGAAGATTTTTATCGCGAGTGGATGAGCGACACCAAAATAGTAAAACCTGAAATTCAGCAAAGATTGCTTGCTCTTCCCGCAAAGCCGGAAGTTTTGGAAATTGAGCAGATGCTTGGATCCGATTCTTCATTTTCTTCAGCAAAACAAGAGAAAGCTCCGGTGAGCACAGGCAAAAAATCGTCATTTGACGATTTGCTTAAGCGGGATAAGTAATTTTACGGAACTCCGAGTTCCGTATCACTAAAAATCAAACAAATCAAAGGAGGATGTAAAATGTCTCAATATGTGATGAAGCCGGCAGGAAGTTTTTTAAAAAAACTTATGCCTGTTGCCGTGATTTTTGCGGCCGTGGTTGTTTTCTACGCGTATCATGAAGGATGGATTAAAGGAAGACCGACAAATAAAACAGAGGTTCCTCAGATTGGCGCGATTTCCGGAGAATATAAGAAAGAGGTTGTTGCAAACGCGCCTAAAGTTCCTTTGCCTCAAGGCGATGAGCTTGGCGGGAAGATGTTTGCGACCATAAATATTTATGATTGGCACGCGAATTCCGCTTTGACTTACGCGAACGGCGGAGAGCGAACTTTGGAAAAATCTTTGCTTGGGGCGGAAAATCTGATCGTGAAGATCGTTCATCAGGACGACACTAATGTTTCCATTAAATCTTTTATTGAAAAAGCCGCCGAGTATAAAAAGTCGGGCGAAAGCGAGAGCGGAAATTTTATGTTCACTATTATGGGTAATGCCAGCGTGCCGCTTATTGAGCCTCTTCAGGAAGCGTTAAAAAAAATTGATCCGTCGTATCGGGCGGTTGGGATAGACCTCATTGGAGCATCAGGCGGAGAAGATCAGGTTATCGGTCCCTATGAGTGGATTAATAATCCTGAATTAATGCGCGGCAAGATTATGGTTGGCGTATATGATGACGGCGATGCTCAGCTTGGTTTTATGTTCGCGAATAAAGTGGGAATTCCTGTAAATTTTGATTATCACACTTACAATAAAAATTCGCTGAACATAGCAAATGTTAGCGATTTTATAACCGCCGGCAAAGTTTTTTTAAGTGGCAGGGCGCTTGATAGCCGTCCTGTTGTGGATGATGATGGCAGACGCACGGGCAAAACAACTCAAGATTTTTGGGAATTGTTTTGCGGCCCGACGCTTTGGCTTCTTGGACGCCGGTTGATTATAATCTGGAAAGATTGCTCGCAAAGTCCGACCCGGAAAGGTTTAAGTCTCTTGCGACGATTACCTCAACCGGCAATGGCGACGAGCGCAAGGTTATGCCGTGCGTTTTGATTGCTTTGAATAAATGGGTTGATAAGACTATTAAACTCGCTAAACTTTCTTACGCCGTTCACAAAGCCGCGATTCAGCTTGACGCTTATCCCGACGCTCTTATGAGAGTTTCTGAAATCAATACTCAAATAATGGGCATATGGGATGAAAACGGAAGCGCCAAGGATACGGCGGAAAAAAGATTTAAGGCGTTTAAGGGATATGTTTCTCCGTTAAATAAAAATTTACATATCGGCGGATCTTCCGTGTTTAGTTTTAAGGATGTTATGAATATGGTGGGAATGAGCGACAAGGGCGATGACCTTGCGAATTCCACTTACGCGAGCGTCTATAGGACTTTTGGAAATTTGACAGTGCGCAAATTCCCTGAAAAGAACATTAAAGATTTTATGCCGTTTGATCAATTTTTTGATTCTCGCGTGCTTCGCGCCGCTTACAACAGAGCCAAGAGCGAAGGATACGGGCAAACAGAACTCGTCGCAAAGCGCGAGTATTCTTCGGAAAAAGCCGGTCAGGCAATTGGAAGCGCTAGTTTTCAGATTACCTTTAAAGTGAATAGCGCGGAATTTGATAAATCCGCTTTAAAGACTTTAGAGGAGATTCAGGATAATTATGCCGCTTCCGAGTATCCGATTACTGTCATTGGACATACGGATAGGACCGGTCTTGATTCCGTAAATCAGCCGCTTTCGGAAGAGCGCGCCAATGCCGTTAAAAATTTTCTGGTTAACAAAAACGCCGGAGATTTTGGCGGAAACAGAATTACGACCGAGGGCAAGGGTTCGCAAGAACCGCCTAAGGGAGTTGATTCTGGATATAAAGGAAAATGTGATGTTTGTCGAAGAGTGGAAATTGTTATCCACAAATAATATGTAGGCAAACATAAAAAAGTGTCCGGCAGGGAGTTTCGTAAACTTTCTGCCGGACAAAATTAAATTTGAAAATCAAGTTTAGAAAAAAGATTCAAGATTTTTTTAAACCCGCTTTTCAAATTTTGAAAAGCTTTTGGGAAAAGTACTTTTATAATTTAATTCACAAAAAATGAAAGGATAAGGAGAAAAAGAATGGTAAATTTATTTCAGCCTTTTGGCGAGGCGTCTAAGAAAGAGAAAAAAGCGATTGTAATATTTTGGACTGCCGTATTTTTTATTGCGTGGCAATATTTTCCCGGTTATTTGATTCCAAGACCGCTAGGAACATTGCGCCAATTAATCCGTCTTTACGATAATGGGTTGTCCGTTGATGTTTGGGTAAGTTCTTGGGTTATAATACGATCAGGTTTTTTAATTGCTTTTCCTTTGGGATGTTTGTTAAGTTATTTATACACCATTCGGTTTTTCCGGCCGGCTATAGTGGCTTTTGCTATTTTGCGAAACACAAGTATGAACGCTCTTGTCGCCGCTTTTATTATGATGTCTTTGGGAGGAGACACGCTTAAGGTCGTGACAATGGCTTTCGTTATTACGGTTTATTTTGTTTCAAGCGTGATTCAGCATTATGACAGCATTTCTAAAAAAGAAATTGATCATGCCGTTTCAATGCGGATGTCATCTTGGCAAATTCTTTGGCACAGGGTAATTCGCGGAAGATTGCATTTGGTGTGTTACGATTTTATTCCTTGCCTTGGAATGGGTTGGGCCACTCTTTCTTTCGTGGAAGGACTGGCTCGCGATCAAGGAGGTTTGGGAGATTTAATGTTGCAAGTTGACAAGATTTCAAGCTATGAAGGAATTTTAGCCTTGGCTATTATTTCCATTATTTTCGGATTTGGAATGTGGGCTCTTTTAAAGCAGTTTATAAGAAAGACATTTAAATACGCGACGCAAATATCTGTTCATTCATGAAAGGATATATTAATGGAGCTTGAAAATGGATCGTTGGAAAAAAAAGAATATATTGCGGATGAAACAATTCTTAGCGTGATAAATGTAAGTAAGGAGTTTGACGGCAAAGTGATATTAAGAGATGTTAATTTTGAAGTTAAAAATATTAAACGGCCAGATATCACTCAAGGTCAGATTTGGTCTATTCTTGGGAAATCCGGCGCTGGAAAAACGACAATGGCGAAAATAATCGCCGGACTACTTCAGCCTACCACGGGAGAAATTCTTATAAATGATGAGAAAAGGCCAATTAAGAAAGGAGAGGTCGGATTTGTGTTTCAAGATTATATTTCTTTTGACCATCTTACCGTTCTTAATAATTTATTGCTCGCGGCATATCAGGGGATATTTCGCGAACATGCCGAAAAAGGCGGGATAAAAAATCTTGCGCGCCGATTCAACGCTTGGTTTTTTAATAAAAAAATTCTTAAAGAAAAAGTTGACCAGTATCTGGAGATATTCAAATTAAAAGAGCATTTAGATAAGTATCCCTGCCAGCTTTCAGGCGGACAGAAACAGAGGCTTGCGATTCTTATGCAAGCGCTTTGTTCAAGCCAGTTTATAGTGCTTGACGAGCCGTTTTCCGGGCAAGATCCGGAAATGAAGCAAAAGGCTTGTGAAACAATAATTAAAGTTGGGCAAATTAATGAGCTTGAAACTTTGCTTATTATCACGCATGACATAGAATGCGCCGTGTGGGTTAGCGACACATTGCTCCCTTTAGGCGTTGAAAAAGATCCGGAAACTAAAATAGATAAGCCGGGAAGCACTGTTTTTAAGCCATTTGATTTAGCAGAGAGAGGTCTTGCGTGGCAGGATGCTTCTGTCTGCAGGACAAAAGAATTCGTGGAATTAGTTCAGGAAATCAAATATCATTGGTTTCCTAATATGTAATTTTGCGCCGTAAAAAGATAGCCCGCGAACATTTAAGTTCGCGGGCATTTATTTATATTGTTTAGAAATTGACGGCGATTCCGAAATTGAAAATTGTTTCGGTTTCGCGATCAATGGTTTTTACAAGCGGCGTTGCCAGAGTCAAAGAAAAAAAGTTTAAATTAAATTTTTTTGTTATTTTATAATTTAGCGCCAAATCGTATAAAAACACCGCTGATTTTTTTGCTCCGGTAGTTCCGTCGTCATAAAGAATTTGGATTCCGTTATTTAATTTTAATTTTGGAGTGAAATTAAATTCTTGTTTTACTCCGGTGTGCAAAAGCGTTCCTTTTTCAATTTTATGATTTTTAATAAGCAGTGGAAATTTTATTCGGCTGTAAGGAGTTATAGTAAGATTTTGCAAGAGAGAAAAAGTTTTATTGATTTCAAAATGCGGATGCACAACATCGCCTTTAGGCATTTTCAAAAGATCCACGTAGTCGTAATACGCGATGCCTAAGTCAATGTTAAAATTTTTTAGCTTAAAACTTTTTCCCAATATCCAGTCTATCTCATCGCCGAAATCGGATGATAAATCCGAATCGTTTGTTCCCGCCGAATGCCAAAATTCAAAATAGAAATTATTCGGCAAAGTAAATAAAATATCCGTTTGCACCGTTCTTTTATCAAGGCACATTGTGCCGTTGGAACATAAATATTTTGACGGGGAGTTGATTGAGATTTGAACTCCTTTCACAAACGATTCTTTGCCGTCATTGCTTGCCTCAGTTTTTCCTCATAAAAAAACAAAAACAGCCATAACCGCGCAAATCTTTAAGTAAAATTTTTTCATTAATTTTTCTCCTTTGGAAAATTAGAAAGTTGTTACTCCTTTTGCGAGCGTGATGATAGCCAATATTCCATTAAATGAAAAATGGGCGGTTGTCGTTGTTATCAGTGCCTTGTTGTACTTTTTTTGAATACCTCCGCATTTTAAGAATAGAACGCAATACATAAATCCGCTTACTCCTTGGATAAAAATATTATAAATACTGCCATGGCACATTCCGAATGCCGCTGAGAAGATAGTGGCGCTTATTATTATTTTGTATTTTGGCCAACCCATTTTAATCACTCCAATTAGTGGGGCGCGGAAAATTAACTCTTCAAAAAATGCCGACCCGAAAAGAATTAAAGGAAAGATTAAATTGATTGGGATTTTCTCTTTACTTGTTGGCGGATTAATTTTTAAGAGATTGAATAATTCTAAAATGCTAAAACAATACATAAAATCAATTATTAAACAGATAATTACGTAAAAACAAAGATTTTTTCCGCAAGCCTCTTTTTCCAGCCAACGCATTGTTTTGCCTCCTTTCCATTTTGGATTGTTTTATTTTTCAATTAACTAATTTCGTTTTAGATAATACAACTTTATTTTAAAAAGTCAAATTTTTAATGCGAAATTTAATCCGAATTACGCTATCTTTTCTTTTTTTAAAATTTCCTGTTGTATTATTTTAAATTATTGCTATAATAAAATTATTAATATTTATTCTTACAAACTTATGAATACTAATGAAGAACTAATTAAAAAAGCTAATATTCAAAAGATAGCCGAAGAAGGAGCGAAAATTTATGATCAAATTAAAATTAATTATGACCCTAAAGAAAAAGGTAAATTTTTGGCGATTGATATTGAAAGTGAAAAAGCATACCTTGGTAACACAAGCGCTGAAGCTCTTGAATTAGCTAGACGAAATCATCCGGATAAAATTTTTTATGTTGTAAAAATAGGATTTGATGTGGCCGAAACAATGGCAAGGTTATTTACTGAAAATAAATAGAAATATGATAAGCGGCGTCTTTGTAGAAAACATACCATTTATAAAAATTGTTGTTGGTTGGGGGCAATCCGTGCAAGCTCCTTTTGTTGTTTTAGACACCGGTTTTACGGGCGATTTGCAAGTAACTCAAAAAATAGCAAGAGAGCTTGGACTTCAGGTTGTTGGTGTCACAAAAACGCAAATTGCCAATGGCCAGATTATTGAAGTCCCGGTAGCTCTCGCGATTGCGGCAATGGAAGGAGTGGAAAATTACATTCAAGTCTTAATATCTGAAAGTATGCCGTTAGCGGGTATTAGTTTTTTGTCAAAATTTGGTTATAAAGCCTCGATTGATTGTAAATATAAAACTGTGGTATTAGAGAGGATGGCATAATGCTTACGCGCTCTGGAAAAGTTTTTAACAATATGCCATAAGAAAGGAATGAGAGAAAAAGTGGCTCCAATCTATTCAGAATTACAAGGATATCTTGCGCAAGCGCCAGATAAAGATAAAGAAATTTTCTCTGCCGCTGTTTGGGATAGATACAATAAAACTATCATAGAACTTAATGAGGTTTCTGGAAAGAATTATGATGGTTATTGTGTTCAGCCAAGAAAATGGGCGCATAGTATAAAACCATGCGTAGATACTATCGACTACCGAACAAAACTCGGCGGACTTATAGCTAGATTACATCGTGAGTTTTTTTCTAACGAAGCCGCGCCATTTAGCGGAATGCCAGGTACTATAATCAATCAAAGTCAATATCAGCACCGCAAACTCTAATCTGAACTGCACCACCCTTTAAAAAACATAACTCTGTGGGG
>CAZCIQ010000033.1:0-13372 GCA_964499175.1 uncultured Candidatus Saccharibacteria bacterium
TCCTATGGTTAAACCGCCAGTGGAGAAAGTGGAAGTTGCTGTTGTAGAAGTGGCAGTAAAGTAGTCAGCGCGGATATCGCTGTTAAAAACGCCTCGACCGGCCACAGACAAATTAGCGTATGGCGAGGTGGTGCCAATTCCTACTCTATGAGTAGAACTTGCTACATAAAAAGTACCATTATCAATATTTACTATAGCGGGAATTGTAATTAAGCCATTGCCAAATGTTATTGGCTGATTATTTGTTGTATTTAAGGATAGAGTACCGTTTGCATCTAAAATATAAGCGCCTGATATTGTAAGTTGACTTCCAGTTGAGGTTGCGGTCCCTCCTATTCCAATTGATGTTCCAAAGTAGCCAGTACGCCAACGAAGCCAATCAGAACTAGAACCGATATCGGATAGGTTATCGGATGTTGGAATTAAATGTCCAGAGAACCTTGAATTTATAAAGATAACATCAGAAGAAGTAGCATTGCCTAATGTTGTATTTCCTGTAATTGAAAAATCGCCGCCAATAGTTTGACCGTTAGAAACAATAGAATTGGCTCTTAATACTCCATCAATATCTAAAGTGTATTGTGGCGATGTAGTGCCGATGCCAACTCTATTATTTACGCTGTCTACAACTAAAGTATTTGCATCAACTCTTAAATCGGAATTCAAGGTTGAAGTTGAATTTACCGTTAAAATACCGGTTATTGATTGATTTCCGGTAAAAGTTTGTGTTCCGGAAATAGTTAAATTACCTGAAACACCTAAATTTCCTCCTATATCAATGTTTCCGGTCGTTGATATTGTTTGAAAAGAGGCGTTTCCTGATATATTTGGGGAAGAAATTGTAGGTGTTGAAATTGACGGTTTGTATAGATTATCTATTTTATTTGTTAAGGCAATGCTATTAAAATTAGCTTGTGTTTTTTCAACCAGCTGTTGTTTTATATCGCTTATTTGATTTTGGAGTTGTTTATTAAGTTCATCAAGGCGTTTATCTAATTCTTTTGAAGTTAAATTTTCAGATGCCAAAAGGTCAATTTTTTGCGATAAATCATTTAAATATTTGTTTGGAGCGGAACTTAACGCGCTTTCTATTTTAATGTTTTTAGTGTTTTTAGATTTTATACTGGAAAGCTCTGAATAAATTTTAGAAAGATCAGCGATTTTTTCTTTCATAACCACTGTCTTAGATGGATTAGCCGTTTTATCGTTATTTGATAAAATAATTGTTTTTATTTCTTTAATATTACTTTGATTTGATTGCTCTGATAGCCTTTTTTCAATTTCGGCAATACCGGTAAATTTATCTCGTAATTCAACAAGTCTACTGCCAACTTTTTTTATGCCGGAAAATATATAGTTAAACACTTTATTAGATTCATTGGTCAAAGAAGAAACAATATTAGCGCTAGACGCTATTGTTTTAAAAGTAACCGACTTTAAGGTTGAAGTTGATTTTTTAATATCTTTAGAAAGGTTAGTAAATTGTTTTTGTTTAAAACCCTCGTTTTTAAACGTTTCTATGGAATCTAGCAAGACAAAAGCTTTGTTTTGTATTTGTTTTGCTTCCTGAGTGATTTTTTGCGTTATTGCCGATAAAATATTAGGATTTTGAATAAGAGATAAAGTTAAAAGAATAAAAAAAAGATAAAACGCTAATTTAAATTTAGTTTGCGATGGTTTAAATCTTGTCAATAAGTTGTCTATTATTCCAGCATCTTTGTTTTCTAGCAAAATTCTATCCCATGAATCATAATTTGGGGCTACCCCTTTTTTTATTATTTGATAAAAATAATTATAAACTCTTTTTGTATTAGATATAAAGAATCCGCAAATTTCGGCGGCTAAAACCAATATTTGTTTAAAGGTTTTTTTAATCTCTTTTTTAACTATAGAAAAAGTTGTAAATAAAAAAACTATTGGAAATGAAAAGACATTGGAGGAAAAATTTATAAACAATTTAATTCTATTGGTGAATTTTGGTTTAAATTTATAATCAAATGAATTAATTCCTTCTTCTTTTTCGTTGTTGTGTTTTCCGTTTTCAGGAAATTTAATATATTCTTCTAACCATTCAGTTGTTGTAAACCAATTTCTGCCTATTTTTTTTGATTTTAATTTTCCTTGCCTCGCTCTTAAACTCAAGTATTCTTGAGAATAATCACACTCAAAACTAGCTTCAGTTAGAGATATTAATTTTTTATTTTTTATATTGAAATTTTCTTGTTTTTTCATTATATTTCCGATATCGGTTTGTATCGGATAGGAATATTTATATTATATATTTTTAGAGTATTAAATGGGAGATAAAAGTTGTGGATAACTTAATGAAAATTTTTTTGATAGTTGATTTTATGTTTTTTAATTAAAATTAATTTAGTTAAATGAATTAAAGTAAGAAATGGACTAATAGAATAAAATAAATAAATTGTTGAAATAAGGCTAATATTTATTATCCTTGAGGTGAAGACTATACCCTTTTAAGGGTGGGGATGAAACTAAGCCCTAACGCAAGCGAAGGGGGATAACAAAGATTTGAGACGTATATAAATGGGAATCTTTATTAAAAGTTATGTTTTTTTATTTTAAGTATGCTATATATTATTAATATTTAGTAATGTTTATGAATATATAATAAAGTTTAGTTTTTCATTGTTTTTAGCTTCATTATCTTTGAAGCGAAGACTTCATCCCGCCCTTTTGGCAAAGAAAATTTATTATCTTTAAGGCGAAATTCCACCCTTTTAAGGGCAGAGATGAAGCCGGTCCCGAAGTAAAGAGGGTATGACGTATTAAAGAAAAGCGGTTTGTTTTTCTCGCCTATTTTCTGCTTCGCTTCGCTCAGCAACGAAAATTTCCCTTCGGGAATCAGAAGAAAAACAAAGCAGTTTGCTTTTCTTGGATTGTTGCTGTTATTTGATATAATTTAGGTATGAAATTTGTTGATTTATTTCCAGTGCCTAAATGTTTACAGATACCACTTGTGGGTTTTGATATTTCTGATAGATCAATAAAATATGTTCAGCTGGAAAAGGTTTTATCAAAAGAATACATTGTAAAAAATTTTGGTGAAATAGAAATGCCATTAGGTATTATTGAGGGCGGGGAAATTAAAAAAGAAAATGAATTCATTTCTTTTTTAATTTCCAATTTCAAAAATTTTGAAATTAGAAATTTGGCAGTTTCTCTGCCGGAAGAAAAAGTTTTTCTTGAAATAATTGAATTTCCTAAAATGGATTTAAATTCAATTAGAAATAATTTACGTATGCAATTAGAAAATTATTTTCCAATAAAACCAGATGAAGCGGTTTTTGATTATGAAATTCTTAATTCCAAAATGGAAGATAAAATACAGATTTTAGCGGCGGTTTTTCCAAGAACTTTAATTGATGCTTACATTAACGTATTTTTAAAATCAGGTTTTAATCCTGTTGTTTTTGAATTGGAGGCTAATGCCATTAAAGAATGCTTGATTCAAGAAGATGACTTTCCAAAAATGATAATTGACTTTGGCAGGACAAGAACCAGCTTTATAATTGCTGCTCAAAGTAATGTTTTGTTTACTTCCACGGTTAATATTTGCGGAGAAGATTTAAATAAAATAATACAAAGAAGTTTTTCAGTTTCATTCGATGAAGCCGAAAGAATAAAAAAAGAAAAAGGCAAAATTTTTTCAGGAGCAAAATCGGCTTTAAATCTCATGGAAGAAAAAGAGATTCAATTGATTTTAATGCCTGTTTTTTCAGCTCTTTGTCAGGAGATAGAAAAATATTTATCTTATTTTGAAAGTCATTACGGAAGTTTTTTAAAGGGAGGTAAAAATTCTATTCAAGAAATAATTTTATGCGGAGGAGATAGTGTGTTTCCTGGTCTTACGGAATATTTGGGTTTAACTCTTAAAATGCCGGTTAAATTAGGAAATATATGGACTAATGTTTGTTCTTTTGATGATTATATTCCTGAAATAAAATTTAACAAATCTTTAAAATTCGCGACTGCTGTCGGACTCGCGTTAAAAATAAAGGAAATGCAATAAAATGAATTTTTTGCCGATAGAAAATCAAATAATTTTTAAAAAAAAATATAAACAAAAATTTTTAATAATTTTAGGATGTGTGATAACGTTTTTACTGCTTACAAATTTAATTTTAGCCCTGTCTTATTATTTGTTTTTAAAAATAAAAAGCGGCGACATCTCAACGCAAATAAATGCTTTAAACAACAGTAATGTTTTTAAGAAATCTTTTAATGAGTCTAAACAGCTTAAAGAATTAAATTCTAAAGCTGATTTTTTAGATAAAAAATTAAAAGGCGGAAAAAATATATCCTTAATTTTAGAAAAGATATTGATTACTCGCGGTCAAGATCCTATTTCTATTGATTCAATTTCTTTTAATAGAGAAATTGAAGGCTCGATTTCTCCTAAAAATACACTTATTTTAAAAGGCGAGGCAGAAACGCGGATATCTTTTCTTAGGTTTATCAAAAATTTAGAAAAAGAAAGCGATCTATTTGAAGTTCAGCTTAATCCGAATAATTTCTTAAAAGAAAAAAAAATTAGTTATTCGCTAGAAATTTTTATTAAATGAAAGAAAGAAAAAAAATATTATTTTTAGTTATATTGATTTATTGCGCAGTTTTTTTATCTATTGTTTTTTCTTTTTTTGTTTTTAATAAATTGAGAATTGAAAGAAACGAGATTATAAATAACATGAAAACACTTGGTGGTGTTGAGAGGAAAATAGCAAACAGCAAAGACAATGAAAAAATGTTTTATAATCTTAAAGAGGAAAAAGAAGAAATAGGAAAAATAATTATTGTAAATCAAGAAAACTTCGCGGCATTTATAGAATATTTGGAGTTATTGGCTTCTAGTTCTTCCGTTAATGCTTCTTTTGAATCAATTCAAGAATCTCAAGCCAAAGAAAATTATAATTTTATTTTAAATGTTAAAGCAGACGGATCTTTTAATGATATATATCATTTTATTAATCTGCTTGAAAATATTCCGTATCTTATATCTGTAGATAATTTAATTTTGGTAAAAAAAGGTAAATTGACAGAAGAAGATAAAAATTATCAAAGTGAATGGGAAGCTAGAATGAATTTAAAAATATTGGCTTTTGATAAATTAAAATAAAATGGAAAATTATTTAAAGATTTTAAGAAAATTTTTTATTAGGTTAAGCGATAGTTTAAACGGAGGAGGTTATCGCGCAATAAAACCAGTTTTTTATTGGAAATGCTTGATTTTTGTTTTTATATTTGGCTTAATATTTATAGCATCGTTAAATATTTATTTATTTTTATATTTTGATAGATATTCTTTTGGCCAGAACGAGCAACAATATTTGAATGGAGATGAAAGAAACACATTAAATAAAAGCAAGATTATAAAAATTTCAGAAGAGTTGAAAAAAAGAGAAATGAAATTATCAGAATTAATGGAAAAAAAGCTCTTTATTAACGAGCCTTGATTGATTGGAAGAAAATAATTATTCCTCTCGTAGTTCAATGGATAGAACAGCTCCCTTCTAAGGAGCGGATGGGGGTTCGATTCCCTCCGAGAGGAAACGGAGTTTCATCGAGAGCGAGTGAACTGCTTCACTCGCGTGAGGGAATCGAATGGATTTTCGTTATCCCGCCAAGCGGGATCGGAAATCACCTGCCGATGTAGTCGGCGATTCCCTCCGAGAGGACTATTTGAATATTTTATCCTTCGTTTAAAATATCAATTTGACCTTGATACTTGTTTGCGAGATAGATAACATCATCGCCATAAAATTTATACGAAGGATTATTCCAATTTGAACCGGCAAAATATTTTAAAGTTGCTCTCCATTCAGCGTTAGCGTCTTTTCCGGTTGCGCCGTTATCTTTAAGAAGCAAAGCGGCCGCCATAAAAGCGTCAAGCGCGTCCCATGGATTTGGCGGTTTATGGCCGGTAGCATTGCTTATCATATTTTCATATAATTGCCATGTGGTTGGCATAAATTGCGCTGGACCCATAGCTCCTCCGCATCCATACCCCGGAGCCTTTGATACTGGCATGTTATCAGGATCAAGTCCTAAATTACTGGTAATTTGCATAAAGGCCTCTTTTTGTTTTTCGGCTGCCTTTGTATAACCAATTTTTTTATAACATTCATATAAATCTTCGCGCCAGTTTCCAGATCCTAAATTAGCGCCCAGCTCTGATTCTTCGGCCAGGGCGCCCAAGAGAAGCGCTGGACGGACTCCTGTCGCAATAGAAGCGATATTCGCGTATCTTAAGGCTTTTTCAAAGGGAATAGCCGTTGATCCGCGCAAAAGAAAAAGCTGCGCCCTTATTTGAGCCGCTTGTCGTTGCCTTTCTGAAACTAATTTTTGATATTTTTGTTCTTCTCCTTTTGTAACTTTTAGAATATTATTTTTTTCATTTTTATTTTCTTCAATGCGCTTTTGTTCAAGTTCTTGAATTATTTTTAGATCCGTTTCTTGGATTTTTCTCTTTTCAAGTTTCTCCTTTTCTTCTTCCGTTGTTATTTTATCTTTCTTTATTTCTTTAAGCGAATTGCTCATTGTTTTCTGAATAGTGTCATATGTGTCAAGTTCAACAAAAAAATCAGACAAGTTGTCGTATTTTAAAACCAATTCTACAAGAGAAGTTTCATCCAGTTCATTAATCCGTCTTACAAATTCTCCTAAAGATAATTTTTTTGAATCAATTTTTGATATGAGAGTGCTTATTATTGTTGAATGTTCCGAAATGTCTTCGGATAATTGTCCTATAGCTAATTTTCTTGCCTTTATAGCCAAAAGAGACTTTTGTATTTTGGCGTTTAAAATAGCAATATCGCGTTCAAAAGTGGTCGCGTATTTTTGTTTTTCTTTTATAACTGAGCGATATTCTTCTATTTGTTTTTCTAGCGTAGAAAGTTCGGCTTCCAGTTTAGCTCTTTTTTTTGCTACTATTTCAGGTTTAATTTCAGCCCTGCTAGGCGACCAAATTAAAAAAACCGTAAGCGTTAAGACAAGAAAGTATGAGCTAAAAATGATAAAAGGATTATTTTTACGATGTTTGGGCATTTAATCTTAATCTTTTTTTTCTTCTGTCTTTTCTTCCTTCTTTTCTTTTGTCGCCTCTATTTTTTCAAAGTCAATTTTGTCTTCTTCTGTTTTTTCTTCAGTCGGAATTTCTATTAAGGCGATTACTTCATTCGGTTCTTCCAATATTTCTATTTCTTTTGGAATTTTAACGTCGGATACGAGTATTTTGTCATCAGTTGTTTTTAAATTAGAAATATCAATTTCTAATTCTCTGGGAAGATTCGCGGGGAGCGCCTTTACTCGTAATTCATGCATTACTTTTATTAATATTCCTCCTGAACTTTTTACGGCTTTTGATTCTCCGATAAAAGACAAGGGGACTGCGGCTTCTATTGGTTTGTTCATTTCTACCACTAAAAAATCGGCATGTCTTACCGAGCCGCTAAGGGGATCAAAATCAACATTATGTATTAATACGTTTTTTTTGGCGCCGTCAATCATAAGTTCTATGATAGATGTTTCTCCGGCCTCTTTGAATAATTTTTGAAATTCTTTTTGTGAAACAAAAATAGCCTGATTTTCGCTTTTTCGTCCGTAATAAACCGCAGGCAAAAGCCCTTGAAGTCTGGAAGACTTTAATTTTTTCCCTAGAGTATTTCTCTTTTCGGCATTTAATAAAAACATAATTAATAATAACTATAACAAAATTTTTTTTTAAAATCAATACTTGATTTTTTAAATTAAATCCTTATACTTAAGATATATTTAAGTATTAATTAATAGTTAAATCAACCTTTATTTCAAAGTTTAATCTTATCATTTAATTTTGGCATTTCAAAGGTCGATTTTATTAGATCTCTAAATAAATATTTAGGTCCTTTGTTTGAAAAGGAGAATATTTATATTTAATTTATGGGTAAATCTAATGTTTTTGCCGGTTTTTTGGTTGTTTCCGGAATTTCTTTAATGCTTTTTATTCCTTTTGTTTTTGCTCATTCCAGCAGTCTTGAGGCTGATTTAATGGGAGAAGAAATTATGGGCGTGATGCCTGAAGGAGAGGCGAATTGGCGCATTGAAAGCGATGGA
This sequence comes from uncultured Candidatus Saccharibacteria bacterium, assembly GCA_964499175.1. GTDB lineage: Bacteria > Patescibacteriota > Minisyncoccia > CAZCIQ01 > CAZCIQ01 > CAZCIQ01. Next base: position 8,113 of record CAZCIQ010000033.1, read on the forward strand.
ATGAAAAGAATGAAAGTTGAAGTAGATGACGTAAATCTTGCTGACGGCACTATGCTTTCTGTTGACGCTTGCGGAATATTTAATATTGGAATGATTGAGATTAACGGAATGCAGGGCGACATTGATCTTCGCGAAAAAAATGGCGATATGGTGCCAATGTGTAATGTTGGCGATATGGTTTCTGTGATGAATGGCACAACCACGATTCTTTCCGGAGAATTAATGGAAGAAGATTGACCGGTTTATATAAAACCCATCCCGATTAATTTCGGGGTGGGTTTTATAACTTATTTATTGATTGGAATTGAAAAATGTCATTTTAATATTTCAACGCTTTTTATTATTATGTCTTGAATTGGATGATCGTTTCTTGACTTGTCTGTTTCAACATTTTCTATTTTGGTTATTGTATTCATTCCTTCTTCAACTTCTCCAAAAACAGTATGTTTTCCGTTAAGCCAAGGGGTTTCTTCGGCTGTCACTATAAAAAATTGGCTGCCGTTTGTGTTTGGTCCCGCGTTCGCCATAGCAAGAGTTCCTTTTACTATTTTATGAGAATTTATTTCGTCGGGAAAAGTATAACCGGGACCGCCTGTTCCATCATCAAGCCAATTATTGTCTTTGCTTTTTGGATCGCCGGTTTGAATCATAAATCCTTTTATAACTCTGTGAAACTTCACTCCGTCATAAAATTTTGATTCTGACAGTTTTATGAAATTTTTAACGGTGTTTGGCGCGTCTTCCGTAAACAGCTTTAATTTTATATCTCCAAAATTTGTTTTTATAAGCGCGGTAGTATTTTCTGATTCTGTTTTATTTATTTCCGCGCTGTTATTTTTATTTTCCGTTTCTTGTTTCATAGTTTCATTATTTTGAACCACATTTTGATTTTTTTTCTGATTATTTTTATCTGCTTCTAAATTTTCCGGCGATATTACCATAAATTCTTGTTTTTGGGACATAAAAAAATAAGTGCCGATTATAATTCCAATTCCAACGATAATTAAAATACCGAATAACAAATAAATACTCGCGCTATTTTTTTTAATTTCGTTTTCCATTTTTTTATAATAATATAAAAAATATTTATTGCAAGAATAATCTTGCAAGCCGTATTTCGCTGTACGAAAAATCGTCTCCTAAAATTTTTTAAGGGAGCAAGGCGGATTTCGCTTCAGGGATAATAAAATAAAACACATTGTTTTTCCGAAAGATTAAATTCGTCAATATCAATTAACCGCGCGTTTCCGTTTTCGTTTATGGACAGCGCGGAATTAGTCGTGCCAAAATCAAGTCTAAAATATGTGTTCATAAATAATATAATGTGGTAAAAAAATAAATTTGCAAATGTAAGTTTGATATGATAAAAATGAATATGCGAAAAGATTTTGACAAGTGGAACATAAAGAAAAAAGAAATTCATAACCAGAAACCGTCAGTATTTTGTCATCAAAGAGAAATATGGTGGTGTTCTTTAGGAACAAATGTTGGTTTTGAACAAGATGGAACAGGCAAAAATTTTGACAGACCTGTTCTTGTTATTCGCGGTTTTAATGAAAATATATTTTTTGGGGCTGCGCTTACTAGTAATAAAAGAAAGGGGAAATATTATTTTCCTATTGGAAAAATTGAAGGAAGAGAAGCGTCAGTTATTCTTTCTCAAGCTCGGTTAATTGATACAAAGCGGCTTGTAAGAAAAACAGCGACGGTTGATAAAAATTTGTTTGAAAAAATAAAAAATGCTTTGAAAAAAGCGCTTTTTGACGATTAAAATAGTTTGCCTCCGTAATAAATTACGGAGGCGAGGCCGAAGCCCTTTATGATTTAAAGATAGCAAATGGGAAAAAAAAGTCAATAGCGAAACATACTTTTTAATTTTTCCGCTTATGTTTTTTTAAAATTTTTGCAAATTTAAAAAACAATTATTGCTGTATGTTCTATTTTGGAACGCACTGATTATTTTAATTTGTGAAAAAAAATATACATGTTGCAAATTTTACAACAACTGAAATTTAAAGATTAATTATACAATTATCTATGACTAATCCATTATCGTGTCCGAAATAGGTGGTATATGTAAAAACACCAAAAAATCTAATTGGTTTGTCTTTTAAAAAAGGATATTTTCTCTCTAACTTTTCATCTTTTTCTTGAGGACAAGTTATCAGTTGTTTATTAATTTTAATATCAATTAAAAATTTATTGCCATAATGACTAATCTCTTTAATAACTCCATCTCCATAAATTGAGCTACCGATGTATTTATTTAAAAAATCTTGTCTTTCAAAAACCGTATTATAGGAAAGCGCCTTTGAAAATATATCTGAAATATTTATTGTACTTGTAGCCATACCGTTATTATTTTTAATAGAATCGTTTGATTTATTAAATAACTTTGGCGGTTTTCCTTCAATGATGATATTTGCAAGAACAATTACGAGAATTGGAATAATTAAAAACCACCAATATTTATTATGATTGGCTTCTGTGTTTGTATTTTTGTCTCTACCGATTTTATCTCCATGAATCTTATCGCCTGCAATATAGTCGCCAGTAACATTAATTTGTTTTTTTCTGACATCATTTTATGTTTACATGCTCTTGAGTATAATAACTTATCTTAAATTAACTGCGGGGTTAGGACTCGAACCTAAATACTATGCTCCAGAGGCATATGTCCTACCATTAGACGACCCCGCAAAATTAGCAAAGTCGGCTTCAAAATGCTATACTAATTATAAATGAAAACAACAAAAAAGACAATTTATAAAAGAGTTTTGGAAACTGTTTTAAAAGAAGAGGATGCTAACGTTTTTAAATTAATTGAAGAAGCGGGAATGAAGGACGTTAAGAAAATTATGAAATTGAAAAGAGAGGAAATGGCAAATAAAACAGCGGCGAATTTGCCCAAATTTGAAGAATACGCTTTGCCAAGAATTAAGAGAAATATTTTAAATGAATTATTGAAAAAATACGATTACTCTTTTAGCTTTGGCGATCCTCAAATAGGGACGGAATTTGATTTAAGCATTCCGTGTTTTGTCGCCGCGAGAGAACTTAACACAGACGAGGTAAATTTAGCCAGAGGAGTTTCTGATTTTATAAATAAAAGATTTAATGTTGAGGGAGAGCTGGTGTTAAAAAGCGCGGTCGTTCACGGATACGTAAATATCGCGTTAAAAAAAGACAGGCTTATACAAAAAACTTTAAAAGAAATAGAAAGGCTAGGCGATTTATACGGAGGTTCTGATGTTGGTTTAGGAAAAATTGTGATAATTGATTATTCCGGCCCAAACATAGCAAAGCCAATGAGCGTCGGGCATTTAAGGTCAACGGTTATCGGAAACTCGCTGAAATTTATTTATGAATTTTCAGGGTTTACAGTTATTTCCGTAAATCACTTGGGGGATTGGGGAACGCAGTTTGGAAAATTGCTTTACGCTTTAAAAAATTTAGCTCTGCCAAAGGCGGGGGAAGAAATAAATTTAGTCCCGAGTATTCGGGACGAGATAAATAAGAAAAATGTTTTTCAAAATTTTTTAGATCTTTATGTTGAATTCCACAAGGAAGCTGAAAAAAATCCTGAATTGAACGAAAAAGCGAAGGAAATTTTTAAAGCCCTTGAAGTTTTAGAGGATTCAGAGCTTTTAAAAGATTGGCTTAAAATTTGTGATCTGAGCGTTAAAGAGTTTAGAAAAATTTATAAAGTTTTAGGAGTGGATTTTGATTTAACTCTTGGAGAAAGTTTTTATAAAAATCCCGCGAAAAAAATAATTGATAAATGCGTAAAAGACGGGATAGCGGAAATAAAAGAAGAAGGATTAGTTGTGATTAATTTTGAAGACGGGGATTCGTCTTATGGCGAAGCGGGTTCGCCTAGCGGTGAAGCAGGATTGCCAAGTTTTATTCTTCAAAAAAGCGATGAGGCGAGTGTTTATATGGCGCGAGATCTTGCCGCCGCTGTTTTTAGATATGATTTAATTTTTTGTTTGCTTTCCAATAAAAAGAAATTCGCGTCTCCGATTCTGCAGACAAGTGAACCCCGAGAACTTGGGATTAATTCCGGTTTTGAAATCGGAGATGAAAATAAAGTAATATATGTGGTGGGAAACGAACAAACATTGCATTTTAAGCAGTTATTTAAAACCCTTGAAAAACTTAAAATTGGAAAGGCGGAAAATTTCAGCCATTTAAGTTTTGGTTTGGTTTCTCTTCCTGAAGGCAAGATGTCAACGCGCGCGGGCAGGACGATATCTCTCGCAGGTTTGCTTAACGCGTCTTTTAAAAAAGCCGCTGAAATGATTAAAGAAAAAAATCAAGAATTAAATTTTGAGGAAATAAAAAAAATAAAAGAAGCGGTGGGAGGAGGAGCGGTTATATACGCCGACCTGTCGCAGTTTAGGGAAAAAAATATAGTTTTTACTTGGGAAAAAATGATGAATTTAAAAGGCGATAGCGCGCCATATTTGCAATACACGCATGCCAGAATTCAGGGTATTTTAAGAAAAGCCGGAATTCAAGAGTTTGATAAATCATATTTGCCGACAGATATGAAAAAAGAAGAAGAGCGTCTTGGTTTTTCTTTGTCTGAATTTGCAGAAGCTATTTCTGAAGCAAGAGAATTGGGAAGGCCAGATAAAATAGCTAACTACCTGAATGATTTGGTCAAAGAATTTAACAGATTTTATGAGCAGGTTCCGGTTTTATCAAGCGAAGGGGATTGTCGCAAATTTCGTTTAGCTCTTATAAAAGCCGCGGCTCAAGTTATAAAAAATGGTATGAAATTATTAGGCATAAAAGTTTTAGAAAGAATATAAACATAAAAATAAATAGGGCAATAAAATAATTGCCCTTGCGATTAGACATTAAGGAATTTATTTAAAGTGATTGCAACACGATCCATCTGATATCGTCAGAAATTTCGATTTCTTTGTCAGCCGGAGTTTCAAATGTGAGCACTTCCGTATTTTTCGGAATGTAGCGTCTTGCGCCGCGAAATTTGGTTTTGTCGATGAATTTGTTTAGCGGAGTTTCTATGACATGCGCTTTATAAGTGGCGTGAATTATTGTTCCGTTGCCGGTTGCGATGCCGACATGGCCAACACCATTTGCGGGGTTGTCATAATAATAATCAATTCGGCCGGAAACAAACACAATGTCGCCCGCGATAAGCTCGTTTAAATTAACAACTTCGCCAATTTCACGTTCGCAAACTCTAATCTGAACTGCACCACCCTTTAAAAAACATAACTCTGTGGGG
>CAZCIQ010000034.1:0-12273 GCA_964499175.1 uncultured Candidatus Saccharibacteria bacterium
ACCCCACAGAGTTATGTTTTTTAAAGGGTGGTGCAGTTCAGATTAGAGTTTGCGAGACTCCCTTTGCCTTTTGCGGAATTATTTTATATTCTACCCGCCTGGTCTTTTCTACGACCCGAACCGGATAGATTTTTTCCGCCACTGGATGCCCGCCCCTGCCGGCGCACCTAAATGACATATTTTGTCCTCCTATTTTTTTCGGAATTTTAAAAAAACTAAAATAAAAAAATGACAGTAAGGGGATTTCGGCTTTTGGCTTTCTAACAGACGCAATTTTCGGCTTGCGTCTGCCTACGGATTTTACCGCAGCTTCGTAAGCCGAAACTTTTTGCCAAATTATTTTTTCAGCTCTATTAAGCTGAAAGATTAAATATTTTGGCAAATTGAGCATCTGTCTCTCCCAAGCAGTTTAGGAGTTTGATTTGCCCTCCTTTAGACAAGGAAACCGAGGAGTTTTTATTACATAGGTTGAACCTATGTAATTTAAAGCTCCGATATTCCTTGTCTGCCTCCACTGCCAGAAGCCACCGTTCTCGGTGAGCGAGAGCTACGGAGAGCTGGTAGTCGCTTCTGCCGCTAATCGGCCCATAGTCTCTCTGCCACCGCACTCACATGAGACGAGGTCTATGCTAGTGCCGTAGAGAAGCTCGCACTTCTCTTTCGGTTCACAATCGCATGATACGACTGTGACCGGCGCAGAGGACCTGGCCGCCAGGCTTTTGGCCATGCCTATCGCTTGCCTGAATGCATACAAGCCCGCATAGACATAGTAGCGTTTCACGCGTTCCACCGGTACAACACCGTTGTACTGTCCGGAGAGTTTGTGCATCACGCTACCCGCCCGAGCTTCATCGTTTTTGCCTTCACCAACAGCCGCGCCAGGGCCCGAATCATTAGCGCAGACAAAAACTTTGTCGTCGGCGTGCCAGCCTGAGCAGAAGCCGTCAACCGGATTATAGCTTATGAAGACAGTCGTCTTCACGCCATTCTCCAATTGGCTCTCCTCTCTTTAAGGGTATTCCGGCTTTTCACCTTTATGACAGCGCCCCTTTCGCTATCGGTAAGGCTAGAAGCGGGAATTAGATTTGGATTTTTCATCCAGTCCCCTTTTAAAATCCTAAACGTATTTCTAGCATATGTTCGGCTTAGCCGTTTCAAAAATACGGAGTCAATTTTCCCAGCGAGAAAATTGCTCCTCGTTGCTCGGCCTCGCTCTTTCTGCTTTTAGCAGAAAACCATGCCCGCTTGGCCTCCGCAGCGCTTTTTGAAGCGGCTAAGCCTCACATCTAAATTGTTTTCTCTAGATTCTAAAAGGGAACTGGATATATTATTTTTTTCAAATTACTTTTTCCTCTTCTAAACCTGCTAACCCCGAATTTTAATGTTCTAAAATTTATAAAATATTAATTGCTCAGAATTAACAGATTTGGAAGAAGAGAGGAGCGTTGAAATTTGTGTTTTAATTATTATGACGCTCCCCCTCGTTGATTTTTTTCATCCCGCTACAGAGCGGGAGGCCCTAAAGGCGCTAGTCCTCCTTTTTGGAGGAGGCGGGCGCGTTCGGTGGGCAACCGAACTTGCAGCGATTGCTGCCCGCCCACTTGCAAGCGAAACACTTGCTCATACCTATCACCTCCTTTCTTTTATTTTTTGTTTTAAAGAAATTGCGAGCGGACCGGTACTGCAGTGCGCGCGCACACTGTCTCCCGGTTTTTGATAGAAATGGCATTCGCGTACCGGCATCGCTGGCTTATGCCGGTTGCCGCCATTTCTTGGAAACGCCGCTCGCTCCGTTTCCCCGTCAAAAAAATCTATTTAGCAACTTGCTAAATCGGGTTTAGCAAGTAAATTAAATTTCTTTGATAGGGAGGCGAACCGCGGGATATGAAATAATGTATTATAAAATATCCGTTGGTTCGCCAAATGTATGTGCGGCTAGTCCGAATGTCCTGCAATGCAGGAAAAATTCGGAGCGGCGCGGTGCTTGTAAACGAGGTGAGCAGGTTTTGCTCAACGCTCTTTCAAGCACGCGCTTCGCGAGCTGCCTTCCGATGTGTTCACATCGCCCAAGGTCAGCCAGATATGCCTAGTCGCCCGCATATCTTTAGACGCGGATAGTCAACAAATTCCCTGTCAAAAAAACCTTAGGGATCTGTTGGGTCTAAAAAATGGGAGTGGAGTAAAAGATCTGCAGCTCTTTTACTCTCTTCTTTGCCTCCCGTGGGCGCACTATCCGCTCCGCGCCCATTTATATTATATTAATTAAAAGAACACTCGGGATGAGGGTAGCTTTTTCCCGTAAATACGGGACCATGCGGTGCTTTTAGCTAACCCCCCTCCTGAACATTCTTTTTATGTAAGTTGCTTGTCCCGTTAGAAATTCCCTGTAAAATAGTTTAGCGAAATATATTTTTAATCAATTTGTAAAATCAATATTTCTAATGGGATCAATTTTTAACTCTAGTATCATTATATTCATAAATAAAAGTTTGTCAAGTATTTTTAACAAAATTCTTTAAAAATCATTATAATATGCTTAAAAATAAAGAATATTATACTTATATATAAAGTCATTTAAAAATGACAAAAAGCAAAGATGAAAATCAAATTAATATTCGGTCAATCTTAAAAAATTTGTTAGAAAAATTTGACAAAAAATTAAATTTGATTAGAATATAAACAGATTTTAGATTCCGCCATTCAAAAGCAGTGCCTTAAATGCAGTTAAAGTCGTTAAAATGGCGGAAAATTCTTGTTCTTTTAGAAAGGAGGTGAGTTCACAATGACTAGAGGAGAAAAAAGAAAAGTAAAAAAATGGTTTTTAAGAGCCGTTGCGCATTGCCCCGCCGGCGGGTGAACGACAAATAAAATATTTTTTTGACTTATATTTTTTAAAAATTAAAAAATTTAAAAAAATTGCAAAATATTTAAAATTGAATTTTTATGGCCTGGTTTCAATAACGCGTTTGTGTTTTTGAAACCTAAAAAGAAAACATTTTATTAGGAGGAATAATTTTGGACGAAAAAAGAAAAGGAGAAATCGCGTATATTATTTTAAAAGATATTATGGCGAAAGAAAATGATTTGCCGGAAAGCAGGGAGGAAAAACTCCCGGAATTTCCGGAAGAAAATATAAAAGAAGGGAGCCGCGCAACCGGCATCCCGGAAGGAGAGTTAAAAGAATTCTTTAAAGGTCTTATGCAAGAAATAGTGGAAGAAGCCTTTAAAGAATAATAATTTTTCTTTAAAGAAACAACGCCCCCGCGGTCTTAATCGCTGGGGCATTTTTTTATTTATTGTATTTTTCAGCAGCTTCCCAAGTTAAATTAAATATAGAACGTAGACTGTTTGCCATATCTTTATTTTCAACGATTATCCCGATCAGTTTAGCCGCCCATGAAATTAAAATTATCTTATCGTTATATATAGTTATTTCCGTCGTAAACGGAAATTTATCGGGCGGAATAAATCTTTTTTCCATATTTTTAAAAGATTGAGCGGGTTCATTTTTTTCTTTTGTTGTATAGATTATTTTCATTAAAATATCAGGCAGTTTTTTTGAAAATTTATTTCTGTAATCCGTTGGCTCTGGCGGAAAGACTTTATATGCCTCATCAAGCGGCGCGAATGTGAACGCGCTCTTCGGCTTGTTTTTTAAAAATTCTTCTTGAATGGCTTCTATTCCTTCTTTTCCTTCAAAAAATCTCACCTTCGGACGTTCGCCGCTGTATTCAAAAACACCTTTTAGCTCCACAAAGGCTTCTTTTAAAATATTTTCTTTTTGGAGAGTTTCATTTTTTTGTTTTTCAATAAATCTGAATAAATGCTCCGGAGATTCGGCGTTAAAGAAAGTTTTTTTGCCTTTATCAAACGAGCTCATCAGCCCTTTTTCCATAAGAGATTCTATTTGGACGTAAGTCGTGGCGCGGTTCACGTTTGCTTTTTGGGCAATTTGTTTCGCCGTTGCTGGCCCCAAATCCATTGCCGCCAAATACACTTTTGCTTCTTTTTCTCCAAGGCCGATACTTTCAAGTTTTGATTCAAGAATTGAATTCACATCCGCATTATACCATTTTTTACAACTCGCGCAAATTTTTGTAGTATAGGTTTATGAAAACATTTATAATTTTTTATAAATTTTTACTGCGGTATAAAAAATGGTATTTTATATCCGTCATTTTTTCTTTAATAGCGATTTTATTCACAAGCGCCATACCTTTTATTTTTCGTTATCTTACCAATAATCTCGCCTCGCTTGACTTAAAAATGATTTTATTTGTAATCGCGATTTTTTTTGGCGTAAGAATCGGGTCTGTTTTAACGGATAATTTGTCTATTTACTCTGGCGATCAAACTGTGGTGCGCAGCGCGCGCGACGCTAGGCTGGCTGTTTTTTCCCATCTTCAAAATTTGGATTTTGCTTTTCACATAAACAAAAGATCGGGAGAATTCATTTCTAAAATAAAGAGGGGCGATAGCGCCTTTTTTGACATATTTAACGCCGTAAACAGAGAGGTGCTTACTTATGTTTTTAATTTTTTGGTGGTGGCTTTCTCGCTTTCTTACATAAGCGTGAATATCATATTCGTGCTATTAGGAGCGCTTCTTATAATCATATTTTCTTCAATATATCTGCTTAAAAAAAATCTTTCAGCCCGCGTTTCTTTCAATAAAGAGGAAGATAATATTTCGCATCTTATAATTGATAATCTCATAAATTACGAAACGGTAAAATATTTTGCCAAAGAAAAAAGAGAGATAAAAAATTTAACGCAGGCTTTTAAAAAATGGGAAAATAATTTGTTTGATTATGTAAATACTTTTAGAAAAATAAATATTATCGTTGTTTTTATAACCACTCTCGCCATGATGGTTGTTTTATACATAGCCTCTATGGGAGTTATAGATAAAACTCTTACTTCCGGCGATCTTGTTTTGACCATAACTTTTATCCTGCAGTTTTTTCCAAAATTTGAATCAATAGTCGGCAGAGTGAGAAATGTTGTTAAGCATTATTCCGACCTCAAGGATTATTTTGAGATTTTGGACTACACTCTTGTGATGCCCGACCCGGAAGATCCGGAAATTATTAAAAATATTTCGGAGGCGGCCGAGATTGAATTTAAAAATGTTTTTTTCGCTTATTATTCGGGACAGGACGCGCTTCATAACATCAATTTAAAAATACAGGCGGATTCCGCGACCGCGCTTGTCGGCCGGTCTGGTTCCGGCAAGACGACTCTCACAAAACTTTTGCTTCGCGTGTATGACCCTCAAGAAGGAGAGGTTTTAATTAACGGTCACGATTTAAGAAATTTAAAAAAGGAAAATTTAAGAAAAATGATAGGAGTGGTGCCTCAGGAGCCGATACTTTTTAATAACACCATAGCTTATAATATCGCTTATCCGTTGGATAACATAAGCAAAGAGGAAATAATTAACGCGGCAAAGTTGGCTAACCTTCACGATTTTATAGCTGGTTTACCGAAAGGATACGATACTATTGTTGGAGAACGGGGCGTAAAACTTTCAGGCGGAGAAAAACAGCGCTTGGCGATAAGCCGCGTGTTTCTTTTGAATCCGGGAATAATCATTTTTGACGAAGCCACAAGCCATTTAGATTCTGAATCCGAACATTTAATTCAAAAATCAATTGACCGTTTGGCGGAGCGCAAGACTCTTTTAATCGTGGCTCATCGCTTGTCAACCATTATGAAAGCCAACAAAATAGTGGTTCTTGAAAAAGGGAGGATAAAAGAAATCGGAATACATAGCGAGTTGATTTCAAAAAAACGCGGCATATACAAACTTCTTTGGAATCTTCAGACCGAAGGAGAGGTGGCTTAGTTTTTTTTAAAACGCGAATAATTATTTTGATGAATAAAGGTTTTTGCGCGGCTTTGCGACCGAGCGGGCACGGTTTGAGCGAAGCGAAAGAGCGAGGGAGCAACGCTAGCAAAATCACTCGCTGGGTGACTTTGTGGTAGCAAATGCCTTTATTCATCAGCCCAACAATAAAATTTTAGTAATAAAATGTTAAAAATTTTTAACTAAATTTTATTTTGCGTTAGCCTTTATTTTGCAATGGTTTTTGCTTGCCTCTCATATTTTATTGTCAATCAAACTTGACCCCGTTAGAAGTTCAACCAAGTTTCTCGATGATGTTATGTTGTGTAAGTGAATTTGCCTTCGGCTTTCTTCTATATAATATATATAATATTATGTTTGTTATTAAAACTTCTAACGGGGTTGACAAACCATAATAATTTGCTATAATCTTTTCTAGAATAAGCAATTGAAAAATAGCCCTGTAAGCCTATCTCTTACAGGATTTATCATAACCAAAAAGTCCTTGCGGATAGGGCAAGGCAGAGGAGGAAGTTATGTATTTTGATAAGTTTAATGCTCTTTCAGAAAAACAGAAACAGGAAGGGCGGAAAAATCCGTCCGCGAAGATAGCTTCGCGGATAAAGAATGAATATTGTTCTCGGTATATTCGTACCGAGAAAACATCTTCACAAATCGTTCACGATTTGTCGGCAGAGTTTCCGAAGTATAATGTTCCGGAGGCTTTGCGGCAAATTATGAATCATAGCAGAGAATAGGAGGAAAAAAATCATGGGAGTAAAAAAATGCGTGGTAATCACGCAAAGTTTTTATCATTCTGAGACCCACACCGATTCTGTTGTCATAAAGTCGGTTGTGGAGGGCGGACTTGCTTTAGAGTCCTTGAAAAAGGCTTTGGAGCAGGAAGTCCTGCCTGGGATTTTGAATCGGAACGACCTCAAGGTCGTTCCGACGGGATATAAGTTAACTTTGGTTGCTTCTACCGATGAAGACCAATACGGATTGCCGTATGGGTCGGTAGAAGTTCACGCAAAAGTGGAATATATCGGCCGAGACCCCGTGGTCAAGGACGAATATCTACAACTGGAAACTTTTTTCTTTGAGGTTCGCGAGTTCAATCTCGTGAGCCTTGAAGGTTAAATTTAAACAATTTTTCCGGCGAGTCTGATTTTCGTAACAGACTCGCCGCTCCAACAAAGTTTGTAATATAAGTAAGCTGAATAAAGCTTTTGCGCGGCTTTGCGACTGAGCGGGCAAGGTTCGAGCGAAGCGAGAGAGCGAGAGAGCAACGCCAGCAAAATCGCTCGCTGGGTGATTTTGCGGTAGCAAAAGATTTATTCAGCAAGCTTAATCTAATTGCAAATTTTGTTGGGGTGTTCGTTGAAAAAATAATAACAAAAAATAATAAATAAGAAAAGGAGGAAAAATGGCAAAAAAAAGAAAGATGTCAAAAATTTTTACCAGAACATGGGGTGGCGTAAAATTTTACGCCAGCACGAAAGCCGGCGATTGGCCGGACTATGTCGGTCCGAATGGACGACGTAGTTCCAAGATGCTGGCACATCGTCTTTTCAGGCGCACTGAAAAGATGCGTCTAAAAAATTCGGCAGATTAAATTAATGAGGAGCTTGGGTTTTGAAATTTAAACTTGAGCTCCTCTCTTTTTCCGAGTTTTTTATTTCATTGGAAAATTCAGAAAAGGAAAAATAAATATTTATTGCAAAATTATGAATTAGTCAAAAAATTATTTATATATTTTAAGTATTCAAGATACTCGCCTATTTCGTTTTTAATGTCGTTAACCATTCTTTTTAAATCAACTTTGCCGTATTTATGCACTATTAAATTTCTTAGTCCGACCGATGGAGCTATTTTTAAAGCAAACTCCATCGGAAAAATTTTATTTTCAGCTAGATTGATAAAAGTGCTTTGATAATCATTTGGCACTGAAAAGTCGGATTCTAAAATTATATGAGTGTTTATATCAATAGCCGCGTCCACAATAAGCTGAAATAATCTTTCCGCGCTGCGCAGTTTTAAATTATCGTCAATAATTTTTCTGGCGTCTTCCGCAAGGATTAACTCAAGCTCTTTGTAGTAGCCTTGAATATCAGACATTTTATTTTTTACAAGTTCTTTGTCAATCATATTTTTTGTAAAAATTTTTGAAGAGACATTTCTCTTAAATCTAATAATTTTTTTTCTTCCATATAACGTTTTATCGCGTAAATTTTAAATTTTGCGAATAATCCAGTTTCTTTTTCATACAAAATTATTGAGTTTCGCGCCACTTGTTTTAAAAGAAGCGAGGAAACATTTTTAAGCGATGTCATTTCCAAATTTTTAATTTTGAGATTTTCTGAAAAATCAAAAGCCATTTTCGCTATATCGATTAGCCCCATTTGATTTTCCGGTAAAAAGGCGAAATCAACATCGCTTTTTGGATGCGTTTTTCCTTTTGCCTGCGAACCAAAAAGAACTAAAAAAGAAAGGTTGTACTTTGGCGCAAGTTCTTTTATTTTTAATTTTATCTCTTCCAAATTAATCATATTATAATTTAACATTTTAAAACCGTTTTGTTAAGTGAGTCTTTCGTTCATTTTATATGACGCAATAGTTTTTATAATTTTGATTTGCTTTTATTTTTTAAGATATTATTATTAAAAATAATATATATGGAAAATTTTATTTCTAAAAAACAGTTTAAAGTTTTAATTGAGCAAGATGAAGACGGTTATTTTGTAGCGTCTGTTCCCGCTTTACCTGGTTGCCATACGCAAGCTAAAAATTTTACTGAGCTTAAAAAAAGAATAAAGGAAGCAATTTTGCTTTGTCTTGAAATTTATAAAGAAGATAAAGAGTATCGCGAAAAAGTTAGAAATTTTTCTTATGAACCGATTTTTATCGGATTAGATTTAATAAATGTATGAGCAAATTGCCCGCTCTTAAGGCGAAAGACATTATTCGTGTTTTGTTAAAACTGGGATTTTCTAAAGCGCGCCAAAAAGGGGCGCATATTTGTTTTAAACATTCTGACGGAAGATTTACATTAGTTCCTTTTCACAACAGAGAAGATATTGGAAGAGGACTTGTAAGGCAGATTTTAAAAGAAATAGAAATGACTCCCGAAGAGTTTTTTAAATATTTGTAATATTTGTAAAAAAAATATTGTTTCTTAATTATTATTGCAAAATTTTTAGAATTATGTATTATATAAATAATGTTAAAAACAGACGCAAAACAGAAGATAATAAGCAAATTTAAAACTCATGATAAAGACACGGGTTCTCCCGATGTTCAAATCGCTCTTTTAAGCGAGCAGATAAGCAGGCTTGCCGAGCACTTGAAAGATAATCCCAAGGATAATCACTCGCGAAGAGGATTGCTTAAAATGGTTTCGCAAAGAAAATCTTTTTTGGATTATTTAAAAAGAAAGGACGCGGAACGTTACGAAGAAGTTGTTAAAAAGACGGGTTTAAAAAGCAAGAAGAAAAAATAAACTGTTTTTTTTAAATAAAATTTTTAGTATGGCTACAATAAAATATAAAGATCAGCGAGTGGCGGTTTTAATAGATGTGCAGAATATGTATCACTCCGCTAAAAGTTTGTATAAAGCGCGGGTGAACTTTAAGGAAGTGATAAAAACGGCGACAGCGGGAAGGCGGTTGATTAGAGCCATAGCCTATGTCGTGAAAACTGAGGGCGGAGAAGAACAGCCGTTTTTTGAAGCTTTAGGCAAGGCCGGAATTGAGCTTAAAATGAAAGACCTGCAGATTTTTGCCGGAGGAATGAAAAAGGGAGATTGGGATGTCGGAATTTCGGTTGACGCCGTGCGGCTCGCTGAAATCACGGACGCGGTGGTGCTTGTGACAGGCGATGGGGATTTCGTGCCGCTCATTGAATTTTTAAAGGGAAGAGGAAGGCAGGCGGAAGTAATGGCTTTTGGCCGCTCAACTTCCAGCAAATTAAAAGAAGCGGCGGACGATTTTATTGACCTTGAAGAAAATGCTCAAAAATTTCTTTTTGGCGCGAGATCGGCCAAAAAAAATCTTTAAAAATTTGGATTAAACATTAATAATTTTTAATTTCCGTAAAACTAAAATAGCAGTGTTTAAATAGGTAGACTATGATTAAACATCATAATCTAAAATTTGAACATTGCTTTAGATTAACGGAAAGTATTATATATGAAAAGCAAAAAATTTTCTTGTGAAATTGCCGGCAGGACTTTAACCGCCGAATTTTCCAATTTAGCCGAACAAGCGAATGGTTCGGTTCTTTTAAGTTACGGTGAAACGGTTGTGCTAGCCACGGCCGTTATGGCGAAAACCGAAAGAGCGGGAATAAATTTTTTCCCGTTATCCGTTGATTACGAAGAAAAGTTTTACGCCGCCGGCCAAATTTTAGGAAGCAGATTTGTGAGGCGCGAATCTCGCCCGTCTGAAGACGCGATTCTTGTTAATCGCCTTATAGACAGAACAATCCGCCCTCTTTTTATTGATCAAGGAATGAAAAATGACGTTCAGGTGATAGTCACGGCTTTTTCAATTGACGATGACAATGACCCCGATGTAATTGCCGCGCTTGCCGCGTCTCTTGCTTTATCCGCCTCGGATATTCCATGGGATGGACCTGTTTCAGGAGTGAGAGTTGGTTTCTTAAACGGAAATTTTGTAATTAATCCCACGTATAAAGAACGGGAAAATTCTGAAATGGATGTTGTTGTGTGCGGTAAAAGTGAAAAAATAAATATGATTGAAGCCGGCGCGAAAGAAGCGAGCGAAGCTCAATTAATAGAAGCGTTTAAAAAAGCGATTCCTGAAATTGAAAAAATAAACGATTTTCAAAGAGATGTGATTAAGGCAGTCGGTAAGGAAAAAATTAAAGTTGTTAAAAAAGAAATTTCAGGTGAAGTTTTGTCTCTTTTTAAAAAAGATTTTTTAAAGCGTTTGGAAGAATCTTTATATCTTCAAAACAAAACCGAAAGAACTCACGCTTTAGGCGATTTAAAAAAAGAATGGATGGAAGCGGTAAAGCTGGAGCTTGATGAAAAATTTTTAAGGGAAGCCGATGATTTATATGAAAGCAAAATAGACGAATTGGTTCACATAAATATTTTAAAAAACGATAAAAGGCCGGACGGAAGAAAACTTGATGAAGTAAGAGAGTTATTCGTTAAATCTTCTTTTTTGCCGCGCACGCACGGTTCAGGAATTTTTTATCGCGGAGACACCCATATTTTATCGGTTGCCACGCTCGCCTCTCCCGAAGCCGAGCTATTAATAGAAGGAATGGAAACGCGGATGAAAAAACGTTTTATGCATCATTATAATTTTCCGCCGTTTTCCGTTGGAGAAACAGGAATGCTTCGCGGCCCTGGAAGGCGTGAAATAGGCCACGGCGCTTTGGCTGAAAAAGCTTTGCGCTACGCGATTCCCGATAAAAAAGATTTTCCTTACACAATAAGAGTTGTTTCTGAAACTTTGTCTTCAAATGGCTCAAGCTCAATGGGTTCCGTGTGCGCTTCAACTCTCGCGATGCTCTCGGCCGGCGTGCCTATGAAAGCTCCTGTCGCCGGCATAGCGATGGGGCTTATGATGAAGGATGAAAAAAATTTTAAAGTTTTAACGGATTTGCAGGGTCCAGAAGATCATCACGGCGATATGGATTTTAAGGCGGCCGGCACAAGAGACGGGGTGACCGCTCTTCAAATGGATGTGAAGGTTGAAGGAGTTACCGTTGAGATTTTGGAAAAAACTTTAGAGCAGGCAAAAGAAGCCAGAATGCAAATTCTTGACGTAATGGCAAAAGAAATAAACGCGCCGGCGGAGCTTTCTCCTTACGCTCCAAAAATCACGATGCTCACGATTCCTAAAGAAAAAATCGGCGAGGTAATCGGCGGAGGCGGAAGGACAATAAACGGAATTATTGATAAAACCGGCGTAAAAATTGACATTGAAGAAGATGGCACGGTGTATGTTTCAGGGATCATAAAAAGCGCAGTGGAAGAAGCGGTTAATATCATAAAAGCTTTAACGCGCGAATTTCAAGTTGGTGAAATTGCGGAAGGCAGAGTTTCAAGAATTTTTGAATTTGGCGCGATGGTGGAGCTTTCTCCGAAAATTGAAGGGTTAATACACATTTCAAAACTTTCAAAAACAAGAGTGAACAGAGTTACCGATGTCGTGCAAATCGGCGATTCTGTTGAGGTGGAAGTTATAAGCATTGACGAGCAAAGGAGAGTGAACTTGCGGTTAATTAAGAAAATTTAGTAAAGTTATTTTTGTACATTTATTTTTTATTGGGACCGTTAATTCCTAAATCTCGGCAAATTTTCTTTGCTAAAAAATTATCAACTTCATTATGTCTTGCCTACATTCTAACCTGAACCGCACCAGTCATCTTTCCTAAAACAAAAACTTCATG
>CAZCIQ010000035.1:0-11876 GCA_964499175.1 uncultured Candidatus Saccharibacteria bacterium
ACCCCACAGAGTTATGTTTTTTAAAGGGTGGTGCAGTTCAGATTAGAGTTTGCGTAGAAAAATTTGACAAAAAGGGGAAGGGTTGTACCTAAAAAGCAAAAACCTTAAAAATTCCTTTTATTTTCCGCAACCATTTTCCAACGAGCGGGCAAAAATGTAGAGAAAAATGGTTGGAAAACAACATTTTAACACTTTTATTTTTCAATTATGAATCTCATAGTTAAACGATTTTTGGAGTGGTTCGGACTTAAAGAGAAACTTCACAATCAAGAGTATCGTCCGCCATTATTTAAAGATGGGGAGATTTGGTGGTGTTATTTTGGCGAGAATATTGGCACGGAAGCAAATGGCAAAGGCGAACAATTTACGAGGCCAGTTCTAGTTTTTAGAAAATATGACAGATTTTCATTTTTTGCCGTTCCGCTTACTACAAAAAATAAGATTGGTACTTGGTATTGTTCTTTTACGCATGCCGGCAAATTGCAAACAGCGCAGTTAGCGCAGGGCAGAGTAATAAGTTATAAGAGGTTGAAAGAGCGTATGGGAAAAATAGATAGCGCTGATTACAAAAGATTAAAAGAAGCGTTTATCGCGCTTCATAAAACATAGACCCCCGCCTTGCGGGCGGGGTCGTGGCGAATGCCAAATACATTATTATATTATCAAGCTCGCAAAAAAAGTCAATAGACATTTGTGGATAAGTTTGTTTCCGTAAATTTTATCATCCTAAAATAGACCTCTGCTTCGCGGTTGGGTATTCCGCTCTTCCATTTATATTTTTTTTTGCTACTATAAATATAAGTCATTTTATTTTAGAAATTAATTAAAGACGCGCGAATGCCATTAAAAGAATTATATTTATTTAACATATGTCAGTAAGTGCGTTTATTTCACAACATGAATCCTTACATTACTCCAACAAGAGTTATCGCTCTTTTGACTTTTATTCTTGGTTTTGCGATAGGGTATGTGATACGGCAGCTTTTATCGCAACAGCAAACAAACTCCGCCGAGCTTAAAATAAAGCAGATGTTTTTGGACGCCAAAGCCAAGGCGCAGCAAACAATAGAAGACGCTAAAAAGAAATCCGAGCAATTGCTCGGTGAAATAAGAAAAGAGGAAAAAGAAAAAGAAAACCAGATAAGAAAAATTGAAGAAAAACTCTTCAGAAAAGAAGAGTTGCTTGAAAAACAGCGCGCTGAATTGGAAAACGAAGTTAAGTCCATAAAATTAAAAGTTCAGGAATTGCAGAAAAAACGCGAGTTAATTGAGCAAGCCGAAGAAACTAAAAGAAGGGAGCTTGAAAAAATATCTTCTTTATCTAAAGAAGAGGCCAAAGAAGAGCTGTTTAAATCTATTGAAAAACAATATGAAAAAGACATTTTAGAAAGGCTTCAAAAGGTGGAAGCTTTTGGAAGGGAAAAATTGGAAAAGAAGGCGCAGGAGATTTTAGTGGCGTCTATTCAGCGCTTGGCGTCTTCCACTGCGTCTGAAATCACAACTACCGCCGTGCCTATTTTTTCCGAAGAAATAAAAGGAAAAATAATCGGAAAAGAGGGAAGAAACATAAGATGTTTTGAAAGGGCGGCCGGCGTTGAAATTGTGGTGGACGATACGCCGGGGTCCGTTATTATTTCAAGTTTTGATCCAATAAGAAGGCAAATTGCCAAAATGGCTTTGGAAAATTTGATACTTGATGGCAGAATACAGCCGGCGAAAATTGAAGAAGCGGTCGCGAAATCAAAATCTGAAATAGAAAAAATAGTAAAACAAAAAGGCGAAGAAGCGGCTTATGAGGTCGGGGTGCTTGATTTGAATCCTTCTCTTTTAATTCTTTTGGGCAGGCTTCATTTTAGAACGAGTTATGGCCAAAATGTGCTTCAGCATTCAGTTGAAATGTCGCATCTTGCCGGAATTTTGGCGAGCGAATTGGGAGCGAATGTTGAAATCTGCAAGAGAGGAGCTTTACTTCACGATATAGGCAAAGCGGTTGACCACGAAATACAGGGAAGCCATGTTGAAATAGGAAGAAGAATTCTGAAAAAGTTTGCCGTTGACGAAAATATAATTAAAGCGATGCAGGCGCATCACGAAGAGTATCCTTATGAAACGGTTGAGTCGGTGATTGTTCAGACAACGGATTCTATTTCCGGATCTCGCCCCGGAGCGCGGCGCGATACTCTTGAAAATTATTTAAAACGTCTTGAAACTCTTGAAAATATAGCCAATTCTTTTAAAGGCGTTGAAAGATCTTTCGCGATTCAAGCCGGAAGGGAAGTGAGAATATTCGTTTCTCCGGAAGAAATTTCGGATTTGGAAGCGAAAAAATTGGCAAGAGAAATAGCGGATAGAATAGAAAAAGAAACAAAATTCCCGGGAGAAATAAAAGTGCACGTGATAAGAGAAATGAGAGTGGTGGAGTACGCGAAATAAATTTACCATAATTTTATTACCCTTGAGGCGAAACTCTCCAGCTGGAAATCTCTATTAAAAAATCAATGTTTGATTATTTGTAAATTGCGATATTTTTGATAAAATATGCTTATATGAAGTTTAGACAAGCGCTTTTTTGGGATACTAATCCGCGAAAAATAGATATAAAAAAAAACGCGCAATATATTATTGAGCGTGTGCTTGATTTGGGTCGGGATAATGAAGTGCGTTGGCTTTGGAAAACTTATGACAAAAAAATTTTAAGAAGAACGGTCAAACATTCCAGGTCATTACGCGAAAGAACAAAAACATTATGGACATTGCTTCTCAAAAATCGGTAAATTGGCATTTTGAAATTTTACCGTCTAAAACTAAAAAGGCGTTTAATTATTTATCCAAAGAAAAATGGCTTGAAAAATCCAGATGGTATTTAGCGGGCGGAACGGCGCTTGCCGTTCAAGTTGGCAATAGAAAATCTTACGACTTGGATTTTTTTACCGCAGATAAAGATTTTGACGAGAAAAAATTACTTACTCGTTTTATTGAAAATTCGGACTGGAAATCGGAAGTTGAAGAAAAAAACACTATCTATGGCGAACTGTTGGGAGCTAAAATTAGTTTTATCGCTTATCCTTTTTTTATTCCGGCTCGGGAAAAAATACCGTATGGTTCAATTTCCGTGCTTCATCCGATAGATATCGCGGTAATGAAAATCACCGCCATTTCTCAAAGAGGAAAAAAAAGAGCTTTCTTTGATTTGTATTGGTGCGCGCGCAATCTTGAACCTTTGGAACAAATTATTAGAAGACTCAAAAAGCAATATCCGTCTGTGGCGCATGACTATCATCATATTTTGAAAAGTTTAGTATATTTTGAAGACGCGGAAAACGATCCAGAACCGGAGATTAACTTTAAAGCTGATTGGAAAGAAGTTAAGAAATTTTTTATAAAAGAAATTCCAAGAATTACCGTTGAATTGATCGGCTTGGATTAAAATGAAGAACTTAAAAATTCTTTCAATAAATTTTAACCACTAATGATTTTGCGTTATGTTTAAAATTCCTGACGAAATTTTAAATATTTTGGAAAAACTTCAGACCGCCGGATTTGAGGCGTATTTGGTTGGCGGTTGCGTCCGCGATCTTTTCATGGAAAGACTGCCAAAAGATTGGGACATTACTACGAACGCTAAACCTGAAGAAATACAAAAAATTTTCCCGCAGAATATTTATGAAAATAATTTTGGAACGGTGGCGGTTTTAACGGAGTCAGGCGAAGAGTCGTTAAAAATTGTGGAAATAACTCCTTTTAGAATTGAAGCGAAATATTCCGATAAAAGGCATCCCGATGAAATAAAATTTGCCGGAAAACTTGAAGACGATCTCACAAGGCGAGATTTTACTATAAACGCTATGGCGTTAAAAATCAAAAATTTGTCCGTTAAACAGGTGGATTATGAAATTATTGATTTGTTCGGCGGGAGAGAAGACATAAAAAACAAAATAATCAAAACCGTCGGCAATCCTAGCGACAGGTTTAATGAAGACGCGCTCCGGATGTTGCGCGCCATAAGGTTTATGGCGGAATTTAATTTTGAGATAGTCAAAGAAACGGAGGACGCGATAGAAAATTCCGTTCATCTTCTTGACATAATTTCAAAAGAAAGAATACGCGATGAAATTATAAAAATTATTGAATCCTCGTTTCCCGATAAGGCATTCACAAAAATGCGCGCGACCGGAATGTTAAAATACATTATTCCCGAGCTTGAAGAAGGCTGGGGCGTAGGACAAAACAAACATCATATTTATACTGTTTGGGATCATAATATAAACGCTTTAATGCATTCGGTTTCAAATAATTGGCCTTTGGACATACGGCTCGCGAGTTTGTTTCACGACATAGGAAAACCTAGAACTAAATCCGGCGACGGCCCTGATTCAACTTTTTATAATCATGAAATCGTAGGCAGTAAAATGGTTGCTAAAATTTTAGAAAGGCTGAAATTTTCAAAAAAGTTATCGGAAAAAGTCGTGAAGCTCGTGCGCTGGCATTTGTTTTTTTCGGATACGGAAAAAATTACTTTGTCGGCGGTGCGGAGAATCGTAAGAAATGTCGGCGAAGAAAATGTATGGGATTTAATGAAAGTGCGGTTTGCTGATAGAATTGGTATGGGTAGACCAAAAGAAGAAACATACCGTTTGCGTAAATATGAATCAATGATAGAAGAGGCTTTGAGAAATCCAATTTCGCCGAAAATACTTGAAGTAAAAGGAGAAGATGTTATGCGAATCGCGAAAATAGAAGCCGGTCCGAGAGTGGGGCATATCTTAAATATTTTACTTGAAGAGGCTTTGGACGACCCGAAATTAAATAACAAAGAATATTTGGAAGAAAGAGTGGCGCGGCTTGCTTCTTTGCCTCAAGAAGATTTGGAAGAGTTAAACAAAAAAGCGAAAAGAAAAGCGGCTCTTGAAGAAGAAAAAAAAGTTGAAGAAATTCGCGAAAAATATCATGTAAAGTAAATTTATTTAACGGGGTATAGTATAGCGGCAGTACGCTGGCTTTTTACCCCGCGCCAAAATTTATCGGAGTGTCGTATAGTGGTAGTACGCAGGCTTCGGGAGTCTGTAGTCTGGGTTCGATTCCCAGCACTCCGAACGCAATGAGGATGAGCCGAGCAAACTGCTTTGCTCGGCGACTGGGAATTGAAGGCCGCAGCGGTGCGCGAGTTTTGCGAAGCAAAGGCGAGCGCCGCGAGGAGGGAATGCGAAAAATTTCCGTCAGGAAATTTATTTGTGTTTGACTCCCAGCAGCCCGACCAATTTAAAAAAAATCAGCCCCGATAAGACGGGGCTGGAAAGTAGTGTTAAAAAAATATACTACGGAATCGCGCTTGGATTCATAATCATAAGAAGCAGATCGCGAACCGCGTAATATTCAGGATTGATTAAAAGAAGCAGGGAACTTTTCAAAACAACGCAACCCCAAATCGTAAAGAAACATCCACCACAAAAAGGCAGGACTACTGATAAAAAACCGCGCCATCCTCTTTTGGTTGGGTAGGGAATATCTTCATTATCATGAAAATTAACTAATTCCATATTGTTATACTCAGGACTCCATTTCCACATTTTTTTCATCATAAACGCGTAAATTATCGTAACAAGAAGCAAGCTCCATGGTAAAATCAAATCCGCGATTGCTTTGGCGTATTGCTGTTTTACCATTACCCGCCAAATTTGCGGAGCTGTTTTTTCAAGAGTTTGCGACAAAGAAATTACAAGATTTTTTACCATATCAAGGCCTTTATCTGCCACATTCGCAAATGTCTTTTCCGCGGGTTTATTTTCTACTTCTTTCTTTTCGTCTTCATTTTCTTTTGCGCTTGGTTTTACGTCAGGGCTAATTCCAAAAGCCTTTCCTAAAGTTGCAGCTCCTTCTTGAAGCTGTCTTATTTCTTCTTGAGTTAATTTTGTAGTTGGACTAACTTTTCCTTGTTCTTCCGCGAACACCGTCGCGCTTAACGCAAAACATAAAATCATTATTCCCGCTAAAATCATTTTCATAAAAACTCTCCTTTAAAGTGGTTTGGGTGATAATGGTAAATTTTCACGTCTTTTAAAGAACTTTTTTAAAAATAATAAATTTAAAAGAAAAGTCAACCCCGTTAGAAATTCACCATTAAAATCTATTTTCGCACAGTATCAATATAAGATTTCTAACGGGGTCAAGCCCAAAATTTGACAAAATTTTATTTTCGTATAATATAAATTGAATTTAAGTTGTTTGACAATTTTTAGCCAAACTGCGGGAGTCGGACTCCTGTAGTTTAAGAAAGAAAGGAGATTAAAAATGAACATCGTGGAACTTGAGGTTGACAGGATTCATCCCGACCCGCTAGTCAAAAACAGGCATACAAAGGAAGACGTGGAGAAACTCGCTAACAATATTAAAGCTTATAGGCTGATAAACCCAATATGGGTTGAGCCTATTAGTCGAGACCAATATAAGTTGCGTATGGGTAAGAAAAGGTGGCTTGCTTATAAGTATCTTAGCCGAAAAACAATACCATCTTACATCGTTGATCCCGGCACGGATGAAGTGTTTTTGTGCGGTTTGCGTTTATCGGAAAATAAAATGCGAACGTTTGATTTAATAACCGAGTGCCAGGAATTGGCGAACTTGCACAGGCAAGGGAAGTCAACAACGGTATTGGGAAGAGATTTTGGTGAATCTCAAACGAATATTAGGACGAAAATTGATGTGGGGTATTTTCCTGAAAACATTATTGAACAAATTAAAGAAGGAAATCCGCTTTCAAGAGGAGGAGGAATTGAAAGAAGAAACACTTGGTCTTTAATAGCTTTTAAATGTATTTTGCCTTTGCGAACGCCGAAAATTGCTTTATCAAAATTGCAAGATGGTACCAATGATTCCATTCCTTTGGATGATTTATATGACTATGCTGAAATTGAAAAAGTCGTAAAAAAAGCCAACAATGGAGAAATTGAACTAGGCGAACAACTTCGCGCTTATGTCGCGGAGCGGCGTTTTCAATTGGAAGAAATTTCAAGAGATAATAATCTTCAAAATGAGCTTGATGTTCGTTTGAATGAGATAACGCACATTATAGAAGAAAATTTTCGCAAAGATGCGGAAACTTTTAAAGCCGGATTTGAGACTGAACATCTCGTAAAGATTGAACAGCTTCAAGAAAAACTTTCTGAAGCTATAATCAACGCGCAAAAAGAGCGCGACGAAAGAGCAGGGCTTGAGACATCTCATGCGGAAGCAATGAGAAAAATGCATCAAGATTTAGCGAGCGCTCACAATAGGGAGCTTTCAAAAAAAGAACAGATGTATAGTTCTCAAATTCAAGAGCTTCAAGCTCAGCTTCGCGAGATTAAGCAAGAGCAAGATAGATCCATAAAAGAAGCTGAAGGAAAAATTAAAAAAGAATATGAGCGCAAAATTGCGCAGATTCAAGATTTGGCTGATAAAAATAAAACTGAGGCAGAAAAAACAAAGGCCGTGATAGCGCAAGTTAAAGAAGAGTTTAATCAAAAGCTCAAGGAAAAAGAGGCTGGGATTCGCGAACATTATGAAGCCGACTTTAAAAAACGTTTGGCTAGCATTGAAGGATTAATTGCTGAGCGTGACAGATGGATGAGCGAGGTTATAACTCTTGAGGAGCATTTAAATGAGCAGGCGGAACGAGTTCGTAATTTAAAAGCGGAGCATCAAAAGACGCTTCAGATAAAAGACAAAGAAATTTTTGAAAAAGATGGAAAAATCGCAAATTTATTTAAGCAAATAGCGGAAGTTGAGGTTATAGCCAGTCAAAAATCAAAAGCTCAAGCGGAAGCCGATGCCCGCGTCAAAACGGAAGAATATCGTAAAAAGCTGGAAGCGGAATATGAAGAAAAGAAAAAGGCGCTTGAAAGATATTACGCGCGCCGCGAACAAGAGCTTAAGGTAAAAGTCAACAAAACCGTTGACGACGCCATAAACCATTTTATGGATGTGACCAATAAAATGGACGCGTCTCTAAGGTTGTTAATGGTTGACCTTATGCCGCATTTAGACGACCGCAATCTTGATGTGATTGATGTGAGATTGCGCTGGATTGAACCGAAAATTTCAGAAGCTCTTCGCGCTATTGAAGAATTGCGCGGAAACACGATAACTATTAATTAAAGGAGGGTTTATAGATGCCGAAACGAGTTTATAATAAACGACACGGCGCGGTGCGGGATATGCGGCGCATAGCGTTGGAAGATAATTTTTACAAGCTTACTACGGTTAGTCCGCGTTTTGGGTCAGAGGTTCAGTTTACCTTGAATGTTGGAATGAAAGGCGCTTCTGTTGTTTGTTCGCCAACTCTTGATAATCTTTGCTGGCACTTTGGTTATTATGCTAAGATTGACCGGCGAATTGAAGAATGCATGAGAAAATTCATTGTTTTTGAACAATGGGAAATGGTGGCATTCCGGCAATATTGGCGAAACAGATTTGAATACGATTATGTTATTCCGATGCGTAGGGAATGGAAGCAGACATTTTGGTTTTATTGTTTGCCAAAGCCGGAAATATTAGAAAAGGATTTGATTACCGGAGAAATTTTAGGAGTTAAAGATAAAAACATTGATGAAGAATCAGAAGAAAGAAATTTTGACTTTGTGCTTTCGGCGCTTCCTGTAAACGCCGCAAGCGCGCTTCAAAAGTTTAATCTTTCTGATTCGCGTCTTAAAGAACTTGGAAAGCAGGTTTGTTGGTTGGTGTCGCGCCTTGCGACTTACAGAGCGATAACCACGGTTCGGGAAGCAAAACAGCTTTTGGAATCTTGGTTGCCATATATACCGAGCAGCACCTATAAGCTGACCGGAGAAAGGATAGCGAAGTATTTACCCGCTTAACGGTTAGTGTTAATATATGAAGGCCGCTTTTTATACGAGAGCGGCCTTTTTAAAAGATAGGGAGAAAGTTTATGCCATTAGAATTGGAAGTTAAAGAATCAACAAAACATATTCTTGATATTCCAAAAGGGTCGGTGGAATTAGTAAAAGATTTTTTAGAGAAAGCCGGATTTAAGGGAAAAATATCCATATCTTTTGGCAAGCAATCAACAGGCGACGGGTTAAACGAAAAAATAAAAATTTCAGGATATAATTTCGCAAAGACAGCCGTAAAATTAAAAATTCAACCAGGAGGAAATTATACTTGCCGAGAATGTTATGTTTTTTTGCCATGGGGTTGGGATATAATGGATTTTGCGGCAAAAATAAAAGATACGTTAAGTTCAATGAAATTAGATGACGAAAATGGAAATCATAAAGACGTTTCTGAGATTAGAAAAAATATTGTGAAAGCGCCGGAGATGAAAGGGTATTTTACTGCCAATGTTGAAAATAAAGTCTTGGTTTTTTTGGAAATGCAAAAACGCGAGAAAGATAAATTAATATTAAAAAAAGAAGCGAGCGGTACAATATCCGATCTTTCCAATGGAAAAATCAGCAAAAATGGCGCCGGTCCGATTATCGCGTCATACATCAAAGAAGGATTTTTAAAACCAAAAAAAGAATTTGACATTACAATAGGATACACATTAACGCAAAAAGCGTTCAAGCTTATAGAAAGCCAATCTTTGCCTTTACCAAAAGATACATTGCCAAAAACAGAAGAAATCAAGCCTGTTTTAGAAGAAAAGAAAGAAGGGGCGGCTGACCAGAATTATTCAGTTGAGCTGGAAGAAATGAAAGAGCGCTTGAGAATTTTGGAAAGTATTGTTAATCAAATCAAAAACGATTTAAAAATTTTTAAAGAAGAAGTTATTAAAGATTCTCAGGAAAAAATTTGGGACGTAAAAGATGAAATTGAGTTTTTTAAAAAAGAAGGATATAAAAAACTTGAGTCAATGCAAGAAGAAATATTTGTTTTAGAAAAAAATAAAAAAGAGGATGCCGAGAAAACTGAATCAATTTTAAAAGATGTGTCTGTCGTTTTGGAATTCGCGAATGAATTAAATCATTTGCGCGAATGGTTTAGAGTGAGGAAACAAAAAGAAGAACTGAAAAATAAACTTGTAGAAATTACAAGGCAAGAAAATGAATTGATGGATAAAATTGCGAAATAGGGACAATTTTAAAAATTGGCTATGCAAAAGCCAAGTAATCATTTTTGAAATTAAATTTTAAACAACAAAGCCCCGAGCACTCGGGGCTTTTTATTTGAATGTCATTGAAAGAAGAAAAAAAATATTTAAAATTAAATTATGGATTCTAAAGAAAAATTTTATATCACGACTTCAATTGCTTATGTGAATGGCGCGCCACATATTGGTTACGCCCTGGAGCTTGTTCAGGCGGACACGATTGCGAGATATATGAGGGCGCGCGGGAAGGAGGTTTATTTTTTAACCGGAACGGATGAGCACGGAGCAAAAATTTTGCGCGCAGCCGAAGCAAGCGGAAAAGACGTTAAATTATTTGTTGACGAAAATGCGGAAAAATTTAAAGAGCTGGCAATGAAACTAAATATTTCAAACGATGATTTTATTCGAACTTCCGCCCAAAAAAGACATTGGCCGGCGGCGCAAGCAATGTGGAATAAACTGGAGGAAGCGGGCGATATATATAAAGGAAACTATAAGGGTTTGTATTGCGTCGGCTGTGAGGCGTTTATAACGGAAAAAGATTTGGTAGACGGAAAATGCGCGGACCACGGAAAAGAGCCGGAAATTATAGAAGAAGAAAATTATTTTTTTAGGCTTTCAAAATATTCTGATGAAATTAAATCAAAAATAGAAAATAACGAATTAAAAATAATTCCTGAAACGCGCAAAAATGAGGTTTCGTCTTTGCTTCACGACGGTCTTACGGACATAAGTTTTTCTCGTCCGTCAAAAGATATTTCGTGGGGCGTTCCCGTACCTCGCGATTCGTCTCAAACTATGTATGTGTGGTGCGACGCTCTTACAAATTATATTTCGGCTTTGGATTATGGAACTTCGGATTCGGAAAAATTTCAAAAATTCTGGCCGGCGGACTTGCATATTATAGGAAAAGACATTTTGAGATTTCACGCCGCTATTTGGCCGGCGATGCTAATATCCGTCGGGCTTTCATTGCCTAAAAAAATTTTCGTGCACGGGCATATTTTAGTAAACGGTCAAAAAATGTCTAAATCAATAGGCAATGTTTTAGATCCATTCTTTTTTATCCAAAATTTTGGAGCAGATAGTTTAAGATATTATTTTTTGCGCGAAATATCGGTTTCTGAAGATGGAGATTTTACTAATGAAAAATTCGCGGCCGCTTACGCGGCAAATCTGCAAAATGGCATTGGAAATCTTGTTTCGCGCGTCATAAAAATGTCGGAAAATTATTTTAACGGCGCGGTAAAAAAACCGTCTGAAGAAATTCTCGCGTCCGTTCCTTTGACTCGCGACATTAATTTTTTATCCAAAAAAGATTACAGTCATGAAAACGACTTAACCTTTTTTACTTTGCCGTATTTTATAAATAATTATATTTTGCCGCAATATAAAGAAGCGATGGATGGGTTTGAATTAAACAAAGCCGCGGATATTATTTGGTCTCTTATATCCAAAATGGATAAGTATATTGATGAATATAAACCTTTTCAGTTGATAAAAACAAATAAAGAAAAAACGGAAGCCGTGATTTGGAGTTTGCTTTACGGCCTTTCGTCTCTTGCAAAACTTCTTTATCCTTTTATACCGGAAACATCAGACAAAATTTCTGATTTATTGGGAAGCGAAAAAAACGCGGAGCAAAAACAAGAGGATTTTACAGTCAATTTCAACAATTTAAAACCTCTTTTTCCAAAGATTGAGATAGCGCTTTAAGAATTTAATAATAAACTTAAACTTTATCCACCACCCCTCTCTTTCCTAAACTAATCTTTTAAATTATAATTAA
>CAZCIQ010000036.1:0-6030 GCA_964499175.1 uncultured Candidatus Saccharibacteria bacterium
CGGACCACGAAGTCGCAACAGCAAAAAAGCAAATCGCCGCGGCTAACAACAAGGCTTTCAAAACTTTCATTTTTTTTCCTTTCTTGGAAGTCTTGGAAAACTCAGTTTGGTTGAAAAACATTTTTTAAAACCGTCTACAACTCATTTAAATCTTATCGCCTCCTTTCCAAAATTGTTGTAAGTTGTGAAGGAACTAAAATACAGGTAGAACCTGTATAAGAGTATAGTATTCATAGTAAATTATTTGTCAAGAAAAATTTTACTTTTCTTTAAATCTTTTGGCTAGCTCAACAAGAAACTTTACTCCAACGCCGGACGCGCCTTTTGCGAGATTTTGGCTTTCAATTGTGGTCATAGTAGGAGCTATGTCTAAATGTATCCAAGGGTAGTCGTTAATAAACTGCTTTAAGAATATAGCACCGGTGATTGCTCCGCCATAGCGAGTTTTTCCAACATTTACCACGTCTCCAAAAGTTCCTTTTATGTCTTCGTTGTAGTCGTCTGAAAGCGGCAGAGGCCAAACTTCGTCTCCTGAAATTTCTCCCACTTCGCGCGAAAAGGTTTCCAAATCTTTGGCGGTAGTGAACACCGCCGTAAATCGCTGTCCTAAAGCGGACATTGCCGCGCCGGTAAGCGTCGCTATGTCCGCTATTAATTTAGGATTATATCTTTTCGCGTATCCCAAAGCGTCGGCCAGAATAATTCTTCCTTCGGCGTCCGTATCCACCACTTCAATTGTTTTTCCGGTTATTGTTTTTAGAATATCGCCCGGCCGCAAACTTTCGCCCGAAGGCATATTTTCAACCGCGGGAATTAAACCAACCGCGTTTATGTTTAATTTCAATTTCGCGATGGCGATTATGGCGTAAAGCACTGCCGCTCCTCCCGACATATCCATATGCATTCCTTCAAGAGCAGAGTCCGGTTTTAAGTTTATTCCTCCGCTATCAAATGTTACGCCTTTCCCGACAAAAACTATCGGCTTCTCGGATTTTTTTCCATTTAAATATTCCATTATTATAAATTTCGGCTTTTCTTTTGAACCGCGGCCTACTCCTATTATTCCTCCCATATTGAGTTTCGTCATTTTTTTTTCATTTAAAATTTTTACTTTTATTTTTTCATTTTTTGACTCGCGCAAGGCCGTTTCTGCTAAGAGCCGCGGAGTCATATCTCCTCCCGGGATGTTTGAAAGAGCGCGACAATTATTCGTTTCTTTGCCGATTATGAGCCCTGTTTCAAATGCTTTTTTTGTGTCTGTGTCTATTTTTGAAACGATAATGTTCAAAGTTCCTATTTCAGGCCAACCGTCTTTTGGAGTTTCTTTGTAGTTATTAAAAACAAAATTTGCCATTAAAATATTTTGAACGGCGCGGCATAAAATTTCTTGGTAAGAAAGTCCGGAAACGGCAAAGTCTTCAATATAAATCGCGGCGTCATTTGCTCTGCTGTCTTTAAATGTTTGAACTATTTTTCTTATCGCGAGGTCTGCGTTTTTCGCGCTCCAAGATTTTTTATTTTGGAGAGCGGCAATTAAAATGTTTGCGTTTCTTTCCGGTAAAAAAATAGTTTTAAAAATTTTTTCAAAAGGAATTTTTTCCTGGTTTAAAAAGTCTAAAACATATTTTTTATCCGTATTGGAAAGTTCGCTAAAAAATTTATGATTTTTTAAACTTTCCTTATCAAAACAGGCAATGACTAAATCCTGTTTTTCTTTTTTTATTTTCTCGGCAAGTTTGATTTCCATAAAAAGATACTAACAAATTTATTCAAAAAAGACAAAACCAGCCGTTTTAAGACTGGTTATTTGGAATCTAGATTTTATTTGATTTACCTTTTTTCTCTCCTCGTTTTTCTGAAACTGAAATTATTAAACACAATACTGACATTACAAGCAATATTATTGAGACGAATAAAAAACTATTAGTTTTTTCTTTGTAAGTATTACGCGGATAAATAAAAAACTTTCCGTTTTCAAGATTTATTTTTTCTATTTCAATTCCTTTTTGCCAATCTTTTGGTTTGTTTATTTCATAAAAAGTTATATAACAATTTCCGTTTAAGTCTGATTTTCTTATAAATAAAGACGGCTTTCTGCTATCGATGTAAAAATAACCTACTATTCCACTTTCTGAAAAACGCTTTTTAAAATCGTCAAATGAAGTTTTATTGCATTTATTTATATTATTAAATTCAGTGTATAATAAAAACTCGGTATTTTTAGGCAGCCAAACATTTGCTTCCTGCTTTTGCGGTAAAACAATTAATTTAGATTTTCCTTTGTAATTATACGCGGTCAAAATAAAAAATCCTGAACTAAATAAACAGAAAATAGCCAAAATCGCAAAAGTAACAAATTTTTTCATTTTTTCTCCCTTTTTTGATTATTCTTGATTAAATTTTTAACGAGCCGATTTACCCTTTATTATTATAATTATTATTTTAAAAAAGTCAAAAAAATTACCACTTTTTTTAACATTTGAGTCGCAACTTTAATAATCCAGTTTATTTATCCAATCGGGAACTTTTGGGTTTTCCGCGGCATCGTATTGTGGGGTGTAAGGCTTTATGTCTAAAATTGGAGTGTCTTGCACAACATCAAGCCCCTGAACGGTTATAATATTATCTTTAACGTTTAATAATTTAACGGTTGAAATTCCTATGGGATTAGGGCGAGCGGGACAGCGACAAGCGAAAATTCCGACTTCCGGCACTTTTCCCGCCTTTCCTTGCGGAATATGCCGAATGTCGCAAGTTTTAATTTCATGCATGAAATATACCACAATAATATGTGAAAAATCGGAAAGTCCGAGTAAGGCGCCGCGCCATTTTTCGTTTATAATTATTTCACTAATAATATTTTTCCATCCGCCAAAATGATGTTTCTCGGCATTTTTCGCGTACCCGATTGGATTTAATTTGATTTCCTTCATAAAATTTATTTTATATTTGGAAAGAGAGACATTAAAACTTTGTCAAATCCCGGAAGTAAATCAAAATTTTTAGCGTCTTCAATTTTTATCCATTTGTGATTTTGAGATTCCCAGTCAAGTTTTATTTCGTTCTTTTTCACGTCAACCAAAATCGGATGTACAATCCATGTTTTGCTATATTTTCTTTCCTCTTGATCAAAAATTTGTCCGCGATGAATTGAGATTATGTTGTTTGCTTTAATTCCTAATTCTTCTTTCAATTCATCTTTTACTTTTTCTTCAATATTTTTTTTGTCGTCAAGAAATCCAGAAATGCCATTCCAAAAATTTGGGTATAATCTCATTTTTGAATTTCTTTGCACAATCAAAATTTTATCATTATGTCTTACGACACAGTTAATAACAGGAGCGTATCGGATATTTGTATAGTCAACCTGTCCGTTTTTTGGCTTGAACACAGGTTCTGCTGTTTTAACTTTTGCCGTTTTGTTATGAATTATTACCATAATTATTTTATCAAAAAATTAATCAAAAATCAAATAATAATAGTAAATGTCGTCGAGATAATTAGTAATTTCCAACATAATATGCTGTGTATTCTGAAATTATCTTAAACTGGCTGGGGAGCCAGGGCTCGAACCTGAAGTCTCCTGCTCCAAAGGCAGGCGTGTTACCTATTACACTACTCCCCAATAATATTTATTGATTCCGTTTATCCAACCGCTTATTTTTCTGGTTAAATAAGAACTCTGTTTTACCCTGACTCTTAATAAGCCATAGTTCTTTTTTTGTTATTTTTGCTATTGTGAACAAGGGTAATCATTAAATTTATTATATTATCTTGGTTCAAATTGTAAAGGTCTGCGGTATTATTTTACGCATAGAATGGATGAAAGCGTTGACGTTAAACCTCCGCGCTTTTAAAAATTTCCGCGATTGCCAGTTCAAGCGGCAATTCTTCAAAACGAGAGAAAACAGGGGATAAGTAAGCGTCAAGAAATGTTTTTAAGGCAAATTCGGTTGTTTTTATATTTGTCTTTGTTTTCAAGTCGCGCAAAAATTCAAATTGTTTTTTACCCGTTTGATTCAAGATTTCCGCTTCCATATTTGAAGAAAGGAGTATAAGCAATAAAAATCTTAAATCTCTTAGAATTAATTTTATAAAAAATTTATTATCCAGTCCGTCGTTTGAAACTTCTCTCGCGATTTTTAAAGCGGTTTCGCGGTCTTTTTCAATTATTGATTTTAGAAAATTGCTTACTTGCGTTTCTTTTGGCGCGCCGAAAAAATTTCTTACCGCCGAATCTTTTATTTCTTTTGTTTCAAAATCAATGATTTGTTCAAGTTTGCTGTGGGCATCGCGAAGAGATCCTTCGCTCATTATTGCGAGCATATTTATGGCGTCTTCTTCGGCTTTTATTCCTTCTTTTTGAATTATTTTTTTAAGCGATAATTTAATATCTTGCTCCGTCAGTTTTTTAAAAATAAATTGGCCGCATCTTGATAAAATGGTTTCGGGTATTTTTTCAAGTTCCGTTGTGGCTAAAATAAAAATTATATGCTGAGGAGGTTCTTCCAAAAGTTTTAAAAAAGCGTTAAAAGCTTCTTTCGTGAGCATATGCGCTTCATCTATGATGTAGACTCTATATTGATTTTTAAAAGGATTGA
This sequence comes from uncultured Candidatus Saccharibacteria bacterium, assembly GCA_964499175.1. Taxonomy (GTDB): domain Bacteria; phylum Patescibacteriota; class Minisyncoccia; order CAZCIQ01; family CAZCIQ01; genus CAZCIQ01. The sequence continues at coordinate 4,602 of CAZCIQ010000036.1, forward strand.
GGCGCGCCGTTTCTTTTAATTCTCTTATTTCGTCAATTCCTCGGCTTGAAGCCGCGTCTATTTCTATTAAATCCAAAGAGTTGCCTTTTGTTATTTCTTCGCAGGATGCGCATTTATTGCACGGTTCATGACCGCTTATTTGCGGCCGCTTTTCGCAATTTATCGCTTTCGCGAATATGCGGGCTATGCTTGTTTTTCCGGTGCCTTTTGGACCGGAAAGAATGTAGGCATGGCCTATTTTTTTTGTTTCAACCGTTTTTGCCAAAATTTCCACGATATGATTTTGTCCGATTATATCGCCAAAAGTTTGCGGCCTGTATTTTCTATATAAAACTAAATGAAAGTTGCTGTCAGGCATTTCAATTTAAGTTTAAACGAAATTTTTAATTTTTCAAAAATAGTCTATAATAAATAAACGAAATGAAGCTAATAAATTTATGGAGGAGTCGGATAGTGGTTTATTCCAGCGGTCTTGAAAACCGCCATACCGCAAGGTATCGTGGGTTCGAATCCCACCTCCTCCGCCAATTGGGAAATGAAGTCATTGGCTCAAGACCGTCCGAGAACTCCCTTAAGATACTTAATCTTTGAACATATAATTTGAACATATAAATGGTAAAATAAATTTATGGCAAGAAAATTCTCAATCAAAAATCTTAAGAACGCAAGACGAGCAAAGAACGATGAGTTTTATACCCAATTCGGCGATATTCAAAAAGAGATTGAAGCGTATGATAAATATGACAATTACAATGCCATAGAAGTTTCATTTACCGATGCCATTCCGAGCGATTATGACGGCGTAATGGGCGTGCCAATTAGTTTTTTGGATAAATACAATCCTGACCAGTTTGAGATTATAAAATTCAGACACGGAAACGATGATAAGGATTTAAGATTAAAAGACGGAAAATGCCCGTATTTTCGAGTTTTAATTAAACATAAAAAAGTTGGAAAATAATCAGTTTGGGAGAATGATTCATTTTTAATAGAAAATAAATAATTAAGACAAAAACAATATGAATAAACTTATAAAACCGAAAAGAATTGCCATAAATGATTTGAATTTATGGGATGAAAATGCTCGTTTTCCAGAAGAATATTTTAATAAGTCAGAAAAATATCTCGTCGATTATTTTCTCAAAAAGAAAGATTTTAAAATTGAATCTTTCGCGCAAGAAATTGTTAATGAATTTGATTTACCTCAACTCGAAAAAATAGTCGTTTATTCGCATAAAAATAAAAATATTATTCTTGAAGGAAATCGTCGTGTAGTTATTTATAAATTACTTATTGATCCAACTTTAACCAACGATAGTAGCATACAAACTTTTTTTAAAACATTAGGAAATTTGATTAAAATAACGTCTTTTTTCCAGTTGGAAGCGTTAGTTACGACTGATAAAGAAATTGGTTTACGCTACGTAGA
>CAZCIQ010000036.1:6040-11842 GCA_964499175.1 uncultured Candidatus Saccharibacteria bacterium
CACACAAAACGAAATAATGAAGTTGGGTGGGGTGAACAAGAAAGACATAATTATAAAATTAGAAGAGGTAATGCAAGCGCAAAAACAGAAGTATTTAGATACGAAATAGGTAAATTAGTTAAAAAACTTGATTTGCCTGACGAAATTAAAGACGCAGCTTTAGGGAAAGGCTCAGTGACTACTTTTTATCGTTTAATAGATAGTGATCCAGCTTTAAATATTTTAGGATTTCAAAAAAATGAAGATGGAACGGTAAAAATTGCAAATCAAAAAGAATTTAACGAAAAATTAAAAGTAATTGTTTTTGACATAGTTACAAAACATCTTGTAGATGGAGAGAAATTAGACTCACGTTTTCTTAATAAAACAGGGCAAAAAGAGAAGTATTTAAGATTAATTAACCCCGATGATAACAAAAGAATTGAAAAAGAAATAAAAAGCAATACATCCATAGATATATTCGGAAATAAAATTTTAAATTTAAAAAACAAAAAAGGAGTTTCGATATATAATGCGAGAATACGACAATTCCAATCTTTGATTGATCCAATTTTGTTGTTGCCAGGAGTTAAGTTAGACAAAATTAAAGAAGTTTTTAAGGAACTTCAAAAAATACAGCTTGAATTATGTCCAACTGGTAGTGCGTTATTGTTGAGAACGTTAATGGAGATTTCTGTTGCTGAATTTGCTAATAAGATTGGGATAAAAATTGATAATACTGGTTATTTCCGGACTGACAATGGCAAGACAAAAGAAAGTCTAAAAGAAAAAATAGATTATATCGCGACGAATTATGCTAAAAAAGATATTCAAGATACAGTTAAGATTTTTAATGGGAATTCGGTTTTTACAGAAAATTTGAATAAAATTGCACACAGCAGATTTATATTTTCTTCAAAAGATAAGGTTAGAGATTTATGGAGAGATTCAAAATCTTTTTGGGAATTTTTAATTGTAGAAATTATTAAAAAAGAAAAGACGGTAACAAAATAATTTTATGAAGCTTTATTCACCATTAAGATATCCAGGCGGAAAAAATAAACTAGCAAAATTTATTGCTCAAATTTGCGTTGACAATAATATCTGTGGTCATTATGTAGAGCCGTATGCTGGTGGTGCATCAGTGGCTTTGTATTTATTGTTAGAAGGAAAGATGGGCAGTATTACTATAAATGATTATGATCGTTCCATTTATGCTTTTTGGTACTCTGCTTTAAATCATACAAATAAATTATGTGAGTTAATAGAAAATACAGACGTAAATATTGAAAACTGGTTAATAATGAAAGAAATTCAAAAGAATAAGAAAAAAGCTGATATTTTAGAATTAGGTTTTTCAACTTTGTTTCTAAACAGGACAAATCGTTCAGGAATTATAAATGCTGGAGTTATTGGAGGAATCAAACAAGATGGGAATTATAAAATAGGTTGCCGTTTTAATAAGGAAGATCTTATAAGAAGAATAAAACTTATAGCAACATATAAAAAAAATATAAAATTATATAAAAAAGATGCTTTAAAATTAATTGAAAAGATTAAAAAGGAATCAAGTAACATAAATACTATTTTTTATTTTGACCCACCTTATTATTTAAAAGGGCCAGGACTTTATAAAAATTCTTATAATGATGGAGATCACAAGAAAGTATCGCAAGAAATTGAAAAGATAAAAACTATTCATTGGATAGTTTCTTATGATAATACTTCAAGAGTTAAGGATTTTTATAAATTTGTAAAAAATAGTTTTGAATTTAATCTAACTTATACAGCTTTTTGTATTAAAAAAGGTAAAGAGATTTTGTTTTTTGACTCTAAACTTAAAAATATGAATTTTGATTTAATAAAACAATTAAACGATTTGAAAAAATGATAAAAGATTTTCCAACAGAAAAAAAATTGTCAGATACAAGAAAATTAATTAGGAACGATTTTAAAGAATTTGTTGATAAAAAATTTAAGTTAAAACAATATGACAAATAACAATAATTACGGCGAGATAATTATTTATGAAGGCGCGGACGGGGCGCCTAATATTGAGGTGCGTGTTGAAGGTGAGACGGTGTGGCTATCGCAATCGCAACTTGTCGAACTTTTTCAGTCAAGCAAAGCGAATGTCAGTGAACATATTAAAAATATCTTTAACGAAGGTGAATTAAATAGGGATTCAGTTGTTCGGGAATTCCGAACAACTGCAAGTGATGGAAAAAATTACAACATTGAGCACTATAACCTAGATATGATTATCTCTTTGGGTTACAGAATAAAATCCGATATTGCCACCAGATTTCGCCAATGGGCAACCGAACGGCTTCGCGAGTACCTCATCAAAGGATTTACGATGAACGATGAATTTCTAAAAGAGAATGGCGGGGGCAAATATTGGTATGAATTACTTGATCGTATTCGCGATATTCGCAGCAGTGAAAAGGTTCTTTATCGTCAGGTGCTTGACCTGTATGCCACGAGTCTTGATTACAATCCCAAAGCACTGGAATCTATTAAGTTTTTTAAAATCGTACAAAATAAACTGCACTATGCCGCCCATGGAAATACTGCTTCCGAAGTTATAGTTAAGAGAGCCAATGCCGGTAAACCATTTATGGGTTTGCTAAGTTTTTCAAATGGCGGGGTAATTAAAAAAGATATTGTTATTGCAAAAAATTACCTTGATGAAAAAGAGTTAAAAGTGTTAAATAATATCGTCTCCGCATTTTTTGATTTGGCGGAAGTGAGGGCAATGGAACATAAGCCAATGTATATGAAAGATTGGATTGCCCAGCTTGATAAGTTGATAAGCGTTTTTGACAAAAAAGTTCTGACAGTGGCTGGATCCGTGAGTCATGCCGAGGCGCTGAAAAAAGTCGAAGTGGAGTATAAAAAATTTCAAGCCAAAACACTCTCTCCCGTTGAAAAAGCATATCTGGAAAACATTAAGTTGTTGGAAAAAAAGGCAGAGAAAAAAATAAAAGATAAAAATTAGCCATTAATTTTGATTTTAAAAATAATATGAAAACAATTTTAAAAACCAATATAACTGTCAAAGAAATCTGCGATGGATTTGTCTATAACGAACTTGAAGGCAAGGGTTTGTTTGGCTTGTCTGGTAAATTGACTATCCAGCCAGAATATCAGCGCAACTATATTTATGCTTCTGACGGCGGTAAAAGAGAAATAGCCGTCATTGAATCAGTCCTCAAGGGATACCCAATAGGATTGATTTATTTTAATAAGGTTTCTGAAAATAACCTGGAAGTTTTGGACGGACAACAGCGAATCACCAGTCTTGGACGATTTATTACTGATAAATTTGCTATCAAAGATGAAAACGGGATGCAATATTTTGGCGCTATGGCAAAGGACAAGAAAACTAAAATTTTGGAAACAAAATTAACAATTTATGAATGTGAAGGTAAAGAAAGCGAGATAAAAGAATGGTTTAAAACAATAAATATTGCCGGTGTCCCGCTTAATAATCAGGAATTACTTAATGCGGTGTATTCCGGGCCGTTTGTAACGCTCGGCAAAGAAGAATTTAGTAATAGCCAAAACGCCAATATTCAAAAATGGAACGCGTATGTGTCCGGTAGCGCCAACCGGCAGGAATTTTTGGAATGCGCGCTGGATTGGGTGAGTAAAGGCAATATCGGCGACTATATGAGCCGTCATCGCTTTGAAAAAAATATCAATGAATTAAAAAAATATTTCAACAGCGTGATTGACTGGATTTCCAGTGTATTTACTGATGTTGAAAGCGAGATGCGCGGGCTTGAATGGGGACGACTGTACGAGGAGTATCACAAAAAGGCGTATAACCCCGCGAAAGTGTCAGCTGAAGTACAAAAGCTCTACGCCGATCCGTATGTAAAAAATCGCAAAGGCGTTTTTGAGTATATTCTAGGCGGTTTAATGGATACGAAATTACTTGATGTTCGCGTCTTTGATGAGGCAACCAAAAAAGCGGTTTATACAACACAAACCGCTAAAGCGGAGAAAAAAGGCGAATCAAACTGCTCATACTGTGCTATTGGACACGACGCGAACAAAGCGAAAATTTGGAGTTTTGGCGAAATGGAAGCGGATCATGTTTCGGCTTGGAGCAAGGGCGGTAAAACAATCTCTAAGAATTGTCAGATGTTGTGCAAGACTCATAATAGAGCAAAAGGCAATCGGTAACAAACGCACCAAATTAGTTAAAAGAACTATGGATCAAAAGGTTTTGAAATGGCAAAAAATGATCAAACACTCTGTTGATGAGGTTATTGACGTGAATTTAAGAAAATATGTATTTGATAAACAAAAGGAAATTGTATTAAGTAACCCAAAACTTCAACAAAGGAACATTTTTATTGATTATTTTTTCCGAAATTATGCGGAAGCCCAAGTGTTGGCTATTTCAAGATTGGTGGAGGATAAACCCGTAGACAGTTTTATTGCACTGCTTAATGACTTACTTACGAATCACGAAGAATTCATTCAATCAGGAGCACTGAACAAAACATTGGTTAGCAAAATGAAAAAGGAAGCCGCTGATGATTTTATAAAGAACTATTTTCAAAAACAAATAGAAGATAGAGCAAAGGAGTTTTCTTAGAAAAAAATCAATTCTGACAAATTTGATCTCCTAAAAGAAACAGCAAAAATAAAGATCCTTCGTGATAAATGGGTGGCGCATAGAGATAGTAAAAGAAAAATAATCAATGTTCAGTATAATGAGATAGATCGAGTGATTAAATTTATTGAGGAGAAAATTGGTGGATACTATATTTTTTTAACAGACGCATCAATGGCCTCCTTTTTACCAACAGGTATAGAGGGAGATGAGGAGATATTTAGTTTTGCGTGGACTAATACCAAATAACACGTTGGAGAAATATGACTACCACACTTGAAACATTGAGCTTTGAATATTCCGATGAAGATGTCGCTTTATTTCAAAATGGTCAACAAAGGCATTGAGAGAGCATTGAAAGACACTATCCGTTGTTACGAGCAAGGTGCTTGAACGAAATTCCAACACCTATCAAAACCAATCAAAGAGAGTGGGTGACGACACGATCAAATCGACTTCTTACCACATCAATCATAAGATTACTTTATTTAGCAGAGTCTTTTCGTGATGCATGCCTCAAATTCAATGGTCCGGCTGCTGCCATACACGCAAAAGCGATGGCTGAGCCCGTGCTCCATATTTCAAACATCGCTTGGATACTGGAGCATCATAATGCCAATTTTGAACAAATTCGCAGAGAGTTTGATCAAATGGCTTTTGGGCACAGAGACGGGGGCGGCTTGACTACGAGAGCAAGAATTTCAAATCGACAACTTTATACTCGCGCCGATGAACTCATGCGAAGATTGGGAAACAGTGAAGAAAACACGCCAGATATAAACGTGTTCGAAACTCTATATCAAGAGGCTAACGCGACGGGACATCACAATTTTGAAGGCCGAGACATATTGATAGGAGCAACTGATAAAAATGATGTTTGGAGACCCGAAGACAGGAAAGAACGGTTTATATTCATGAGTAGTAATATTTTCCAGTTTTTTCTACACGCCAATACTGTGTTCTCAATGTCATACATTTTTCTAGGGATGATTAACCACTATCTTAAACAACTACCTGAAAGATTATCCCAGACAGAAAATAATAATTAGCATAATCCGCTCTTTCAGAGCTACCATGGACACCGCCGAAGCCACCGAGCGAACACGAAGCAACATCGAGCAGGCATCGTGAGCGAAGCGAGCGGCCAGTGCGAGGTGCTTGCGAAGTGTGAGCGGACTACCGAATTACCACAG
>CAZCIQ010000037.1:0-11052 GCA_964499175.1 uncultured Candidatus Saccharibacteria bacterium
GGCTTTATAACGGGCAATCTCCTCACTATCGCCCCCTTTAAAGAAGGGAGGGAGGGAGTAGAGAAAACTCCGCCATACAATCCCAGATTTTCTACCGGCAGGACGCGGCCGTCCGAAACCAGCAGACAAAGCGTGTAACTGGAATTGTTTGAACCGGAATCGGCTCCGGGATCATCATACGTGCAGAGCACCGTACGACCAACCGCCTTAGGCCAACTTAATATTTTTTCCAGCGCCTTTAAATCATCTTCATCATAATAATTCAGACGCTCCTCTTTTTCCTTTTTTTCTTTAATTTTCCTGAACCTTTCTTCATATTCTTTCATTTTTTCTGGCTCAAGAACCGGAACCAAAAGTTCCTCCAATTCCTTTTGAAGCCGGTTATTAGCTTCTAATTCAGCCATCTTGCGATTGACCGAATCAAATCTTCTTTCAAGCGATTTCTCGCTTAGCCGAAGCCTTTTTATTTCCTCCGCAATTTCTAAGATTTCTTCTAAAAAACTCATCTCTTTCTCCTTTTTTTTGTTTTTTGAGTTTACTACAGGAGTCCGACTCCCGCAGTTCGGTTATGTTTAAATTTCAAAGTTCTAAAAAAGATTATATATAAAAATATAATTTTGTTAATACTTATAGCGCAAAATTTGTATTAAATAAAATTTAAACCCCCACACCTTTACCGGCTATAACTTTCTATAAAGGTGTGGGGATAAAGTTGTAATTTTGCTTTAGGAATGTATAAATAAAAATAGACATAAATCTGTTTTTTGACATTTTAACTGTTTTGGAGGATAAACCTATGAATACGGACAAGCTGATTATAGGACTTTACGGCCGAGGAGGTCAAGGAGTTATTACTGCGGCAAAAATTATTTGCAAAACAGCAATTCTAGAAAATAAAGACTTGTTTACTATGCTTATTCCTCATTACGGACCGGAAAGAACAGGCGGACCGGTAAAAGCGTTAGTTGAGATAGGTAGCGTGCCAATAAAAGACAGGTCTTCTTTAAAACAGCCGACGCATCTGATGATTTTTGATAAAAGTTTATTTCAAACGGAAATAGAAAAAAACGTAATAGAGGGTAAATCTGCCTGCGGCGGATTAAACATTTTTTTTAACGCGACTGCCGCGGAAATAGAATATTTATCGCAAAATAATAATTATTTAAACAAACACAAAATAATATTACTGGAAAAAAGCGGGAACGAAAATAAACCTGCAAACATCTTAATGCTTTATTGTTTTTTTAAAGAAACTAAAATTGCTTCTCTTCAAAATTTGGAAAAAGCAATAAACGAGGTCTTAAAAAAAACCATTAATGCTAAAGGGAGTTAAAAGAAAAATGGACGATAATTACAGCATACCTTTTATAGCCAAATCAAAAGCAAATACAAAATATAATCTTGTTGGCTCATGGAGAATGGGACCTCTGCCTTTTTTCACGCCTCAAAAAATCAGTCCCTGCAAAAAAGCATGCCCTTTAAATCAAGAGATTCCTGAAATTCTGAAACTGGCAAAAAAACAAAAGCACGAAGAAGCATGGCGTTTACTCATAGAACAAAATCCGTTCCCGTCTACTTGCGGAAGAATTTGCGCGCAACACTGCAAAGACACTTGCAACAGGCAATATTATGACGGATCAATAAGTTTCAGAGAAATTGAAAGATTTTTAGGAGATTCAGCTTTAAAAAATAATTGGAAAGTCTTAACAAAGTCGCTATAATAGGATCGGGACCAGCCGGTCTTGCCGCCGCTTATTTTTTAAGCAAAAAAGGAATTTCAGTTGAAATTTTTGAAAAAGAAAACAAGATTGGCGGAATGCTTCGTTTTATACCTCCCTTTAGACTGCCTAAAACAATTTTTATTAAAGAAATTGAACAAAATATCCTGTCCAAAAATCCTTACATAAAAATTTTTTTGAAAGTTGATTTACATGAAATTTTCGCGAAAAATGTTTTAAAAAATAATTTCTATCAAGCGGTAATAATCGCGACCGGAAATAATGTTATAAACAAATTAAGCGCGCAAACGATAAACCCCTACACACCCCCGCTTAGCGGGGTTGGTGTGGGGGTAAAATCCCCTAAAATAATTAACGCCCTGGATTTTTTAGAAAAAATTGAAACCTATAAAAAATTTAATCCTTCAAGAATCGTTATTATTGGAGGAGGAAATACGGCTGTGGATGCAAGCCGCACCGCAAGAAGACTTTATGGCAACGCGAATATTATTATGATTATGAGAGAAAATGAGAAAAATATTCCTGCCTTTAAAGAAGAAATTAAATCGGCGATAGAAGAAAAAATAGAAATAAAACATTCTGCCGCGCCTATCGCGATTACAGAAAAAGAAGGGTTGGAAATTGAATTTGATTATGTGGAAACAATTTTGTCTCAAAACGGAGAATCTGATTTTAAACCGAAAAATAATCCATTTAAAGAAACTGCCGACTTAGTTATAACCGCTTTAGGATTTAAAAGCAAAATACCATTTTTAAGCCGCGTGAGCGCGAAAGAAAAAGAGAAAATTTTCATTGCCGGCGATGCCGCGTCCCATGAGAAAGGATTGCCTTACGCTATAGCGTCGGCAAAAATAGCTGCGGAAGAAATATTCAACTTTCTTAAAACAGGAAAAAGAGAAAAAGAAGAAAAAAATATTCTTGAAACAGCCTCAATGGACGACATAAACACCGCCTACTTTCCAAAAAAACCGCCTTTCGTTGTTAACATAAAAAATTATTATTCTTGTAAAGAAAAATTTGAAGAGCTGACAAAAACATGGGAAGAGTATATTGCAAGAGAAGAAGCCGACCGTTGTTTTTATTGCGGCGCCTGCCTTGAATGCGGAAATTGCTTTGAATTTTGCCCGGATATCGCGGTCGTTAAAACAGAAAAACAATATGAAATTAGAAAAGATTATTGCAAGGGATGTTTAATTTGCGTAAAAGAATGCCCTCAAGGATTAATTAAAATCAAGGAGGAATAATTAATGGAAACCGTGAAAGACGAATTTCAGCTTTTAAACGGAAATGAGGCGGCGGCTCTTGCGGCTTATCTTGCCGGAGTGGAATACGCGGCAGGATATCCAATCACTCCCGCGACTCAAGCTATAGAGTGTTTGTCTAAACTATTTGAAAAAGACCAAGACAGAATTTTTAGAAACATGGAATCCGAATACTCGGTAATGGCGGAATTAATAGGAGCGAGCCTCTCCGGGCTTAGGACTTTTACGGCGACATCAAGTCACGGTTTGGCTTTAATGCATGAATTGCTTCACATAGCAAGTAGCTACAGCCTACCCATAGTTATGGCTGTCGCAAACAGAAGCATAGGAATGCCATGGAACATTTGGTCGGACCAAAGCGACGCCCTCGCCCAAAAATACACCGGATGGATACAATTGTATTGTGAAAACGTTCAAGAAGTTTTTGACTCTATTCTGCTTGCGTTTAAAGTGGCGGAAAATCCTGATGTGTTCACGCCGGTTATGGTGTGCTACGACGGATTCACCATAAGCGGGTCGGCAGAAAAAATTATTATTCCGGAAATTAAACAAGTAAGAGAGTTTTTACCGCCGCTTAATATGCCTCACCGAATTTTAATTGAAGACCCGGCGACATTCGGCAGTTCATCTTGCCCCTACAATTTTTCAAAATTCCAAAAAGACAGAATGGAAAGATTAAATAACGCGCTATACGCGACAGAAAAAGCCATTTGTGAATTTGAAAAAGTTTTTGAAAGAAAAATATCCCCCGTAATTGAAGGAGAAAATATCTACGAATCCATAATAAATTGCGATATTTGTGTTTTTATGGGAGGAGTCTCCGGAGCAATAAAAGAAGCTATAAGCAATATAAGCGAAAATTTGGGTTTTCTTAGAATAAGATTATTTAATCCTTTTCCGGAACAAAAAATAAATTATCTTCTTAAACACAAAAAAAAGATTATTGTGTTTAATAACTGCGCGTTCCCATTTCTTACGGATGAAATAAAAAAATCGCTGTATGGAGTTTCAGACGCGCCCATGATTATCTCTCACGCGATAGGCGTGGGAGGAAGCCATGAAGTGTCGTCCGATTTCGCGGCAGACATAATAAAAAAAAGTTTAATGAAAAAAGAATTATATCAAGATGATATTTTAGAAAACTGGCACATTGATCCAAAAACAGCGCCGAAAACTCCAAATCCTAAAGCGGTAAAACACATTGACAGAGCTGCTCACAACGAACAACTTTTGACTCCGGGTCATAGAGCGTGCGTTGGCTGCGGAGCAGTTCTTCCTTTAAAATGGCTTTTGGAAACGTTGGGACCGGAAACAATAGTAACCATACCGGCATGCTGCTGGTCAATTATTGCCGGACCTTACCCTTTTTCTCCGCTTGAAATCCCGTGCGTGAATACGGCGTTTGCCGCCGGCGTCCAAAATGCTTGCGCGATAAAATACGCTTTTCGCGTAAAAAACAAACAAATAAATTCCGTGTTATACGGAGGAGACGGTTCTTTTTTTGATATCGGCTTTGGAGCGTTATCCGCGGCAGCCGAAAGAAACGACAATATAATTTGCGTTTGTTACGATAACGAAGCGTATATGAATACTGGAATGCAAAGAAGCGGAGCGACTCCTTACGGGGCGTTCACGGAAACATGTTCTTTTAAAAAAGAAATTAAAAAAGAAATTACCGAAATTTTAGTCGCGCATAAAATCCCCTACGCCGCCACGGCTTCAGTGGCTTATTCAAACGATTTTAAGGAAAAAATTTTAAAAGCAAAAATGTTCCAAGAAAAAGGAATGTGTTTTCTGCATGTTCTTTCTCCGTGCCCTACCGGCTGGGGATTTGAGCCTAATCTTACTATAGAAATGGCGCGGCTTGCAGTAACGTCGAGCGCTTTTCCATTATATGAAGTAATAGACGGAAAATATTTTTTAAACATGGAGTTGCCTACGCTTAATGCCGTGCTAGATTTAGAAAATTATTTGCGCGGACAAAAAAGATTTAAGAATTTAAGCAACGAAGATGTTTTAAAAGTTCATGGATACAACATCCAAAGATTAGAAAATTTAAAAAAACTTTCACATAGATAAACCCACACATTAATGTATTGGCGTGTAAATAAATTAACAAGCAAGCCGGCAGACGCGATCTCCGGCTTTTTAAATTTTGCGGGAAGTTGTATAGTATATTTGTGAAACAAGATGTATTCGGGGTGTAGTATACCGGCAGTACGCATGCATGGGGGTCGAGGAGCGTAAAGCGCGCAAACTGCTTTGCGCACGAGCTACGAGACGGGCGTAGCGATATGCAGAAATGCATCGCTACGCCCCGGCTTCCAGTGTTTTGGTCGGGGTGTAGTATATTGGTAGTACGCATGCATGGGGTGCATGTAGGCCGAGTTCGATTCTCGGCACCCCGACCAAAACACTGGAAGATGTAGGCCGAGTTCGATTCCCGGCACCCCGAAAAACTTTACATTCAAAATAATTCTGTTATTATGTAATCGCCCTTTGACAACCAAAACTTAGAAAGGAGGTGGGCGATGAAAAACAAACGTCTATTCTCAGGCGATTTGCTTGTGCTTATAGCCATGTCGATGTTTGGGTCATACCCGCTTTTTCTACGGCTATGTCCGCAAATTTCCCCACTCGTGTTTCTTGGAGCGTTCCAGGTAATTGGTATGATAAGTTTTTTTATCATTACCCGCTTTCAAAAAAAACCAAGCCTAACGAAACACAATTACGCGTTACTTACCGCGCTCGCCATAACAGCAACTTTAAATGATTTATGTTATTTTTTCGCCTTTACCGCAACATCAGTAGCAAACGCGGCGGTAGCGCATCAATCCGTTTCAATCTTTCTCTTGGTTCTCGCGCCATTTCTACTTGGCGAACGGACACACAGAGAAGAATGGATCGCGCTCGTTATTTCGCTTGCGGGCATCGCGGTGCTTTATAGCAACCAACCCGGAACAGATAGCGATTTACATTTAACAGGAATTACGCTTGGCGCAATTTCCGGGCTGTTCTACGCATTTCTTATCGTGCTTTACCGCACAATCCCCAATCCCAATCGGAGCATTACTATCAGTGTGGTTAATTTCTGGCGATATGCGATGAGCAACGTACTTCTCATCCCATTTTTGTCATGGATGAAACTCGGAAAATTGCAAAGTTCTGATATCATTCCGCTTATCGGTTTCAGTCTTGTTTTTGCGGTCATTGCTTCTGGAATTCACAACTATGGCATCAGCAAGACACGTTCACTTCACGTTTCAATTCTCGGAAAAAGTGAACCAGTCTTTGCGATTATGTATGCCGCTTTAATCCTCGGCGAACTGCCGACAATACAAGCGGTGATCGGCGGAACACTCATCGTAGGGTCGAGTCTTTGGCTCACCATAAAGAAAGGAGAATAGCCATGTCAATTCGTGGTATCGCCTTCGACCTTGAAGGTACCGTCGTTGACGTAGAGGCGGCTCATCATAACGGCCATCTTGCCGCCGCAAACGATTTTGGCCTCACAATTTCACTTGAAAAAGCTTATGCCAAACTCCCGCACTTTATCGGCGGACCAGACGAGAAGGTTTGCGAGGACATCTGGAAACTCCTCGACAAAGATATTCGTAATCGGGTGGTAGTCGATGAAATTCTTACTCGCGACAAGTTCCACTATGAGCGGCTGCTCGCGGAAATGCCAATTAAGCCGCGCCTCGGATTCCTTGATTTCTACGAAAAAGCGCGCGCAATGAATCTCAAGCTCGCAATTGGATCGCTTACGCCGGAAAAACAAGCATTAATGCTTCTTAAACAGTCTGAACTTTTGAAAATTTTGGCTGGTCAAACATCGTGTTGCGCGAGCATGTTGCAAACCCAAAACCGGCGCCAGATGTATTCCTGAAAACAGCCTCGATCATGGAGATTGCTCCTTCGGAGCAACTCGTCTTCGAGGATTCACCACGTGGCGTGAAGGCCGCACTCACCGCCGGTTCCAAGACTGTTGGTATGCCGGTTGTGATACGTGGCATCACGGTCGGCGCGCTCGTTGATGCGGGTGTCTGCCGCATCTTCTTTGATTGGCGAGAGATTAATATCTCCGCTCTTATTAAAAATCTAAGTCAATAAAATTAATAATTAGCGCCTTGCGGAAATTCATAATAAATGAATTCAACCCGCAGGGCGCTTTTCTTTTTGTTAACTCGTGATATATTAAACTAAAAATTATTTTTTCATTGCCTCTTTTTTCATTTTTTCCGGCATTTTTTCAATAGCGTATCTTAAAGCAGTGCGGGGCATTAATTTTTTATTCTTCATTACAAAATCAAAAATTTCTTTTTGATGCGTTTTACTTGCTTCTTTTAGCATCCAGCCATATCCTTTTTGCGCCAAGTCTTCATCGTCTTTTAAAAGAATTTTCGCCCTGTCAAAAGCCTCTTGCAAATATTTTCCTCTTCGCAGAGAAAAAATTAAAACCACGGCTGACGCGCGGCGAAACCATTTATTTCGCGATCTCGCCCATTTTCTAGTTTGCGATAAAAATTCTGGAAACCTATATATAAATTCGCCTAGCGCGTGAGTACACAAATCATCGCACGATCCCCAATTTGAAACATATTTTTCTATCCAGTTTTCAAAAATTTTAAAATCTGATTTTTCGTATTTATTTTTCAATCGTAAAGCAAAATCAAACGCAATAGTTTTTTCTTCGGAATTTCTTAATTGAAGCAAGTCTTCGCAAATATCGAATATTTCTTTTTTAGACAATTCTTTTATTTCATTAAAATATTTTTTTGTTGTATTTTTTACATCTTGGCTTCTCACTCCGTAAAATTTCAATTTTTCTCTTTCATACGCTTTAAAAAAATTAAAAAAATTATTCCGATAATCAATATCAATATTTTCTTTTAATTCTTTTTGAATATTTTTAACAAAATTAAATTTATCAATCATTTCCATCATCGCGACGCCCTGCGTCGTAAATTTTTTAATTCAAACTTTGCAAATATCTGTGCGAGGAAAGAGCAGCCGAGGCACCCTGCCCTGCCGCTATTACGCATTGTTTAAAAGGAATATCGGTTGCGTCGCCGGCCGCAAAAACTCCTAAGACAGATGTTTCACCAGTTTTACCGTTTATATTTATTTCGTTAAATTCATTAAGCTCCAAAAAATCTTTCAAAAAATCGGTGTTTGGAATTTGTCCGACATTTATAAAAACGCCTTCAACTTTTAATTCTGTTTGCTTGCCCGAAACTCTATCTGCATAAATAAGAGCGCTTACAAATTTATCTCCTTTTATTTCAATAACTTTTGCGTTTGTGATAAACTCAACTTTTCCGCTTTTTTCCAATTTTTCACGAGTGAATTCATCGCCTCTCATTTTATCTTCAAATTCTAATA
This sequence comes from uncultured Candidatus Saccharibacteria bacterium, assembly GCA_964499175.1. GTDB lineage: Bacteria > Patescibacteriota > Minisyncoccia > CAZCIQ01 > CAZCIQ01 > CAZCIQ01. The sequence goes on from CAZCIQ010000037.1 coordinate 8,387, forward strand.
TATAAATTTTAACAGCATAACTTAACAAATCCACTGCCGCTTCAAAACCGGCATTCCCTCCTCCCACCACAACCACATTCTTTCCGGAAAACAAAGGAGCGTCGCAAATAGAACAATAACTAACTCCTTTTCCGGTTAACTCTCGTTCGCCGAGCGCGTTAAGTTCGCGGGGCCTTTTACCGGACGCCACTATAATTGATTTAGTTTCAATCTGCCCGTTTTCTTTAGTCTGAATTAAAAAACCATTGACTTTTTTCTCTATTTTCAAAACCTCATATTCTTCTCCTTCCAATATTTGCGTTCCGTATTTTTTGGCGTGCGCTTCCATTTTTTGCACAAGCTCAAAACCGCTTATTTCCTCAAATCCCGGATAATTTTCAATTTTATCGGTTAAAAGAGATTGCCCTCCCGTTTTTTTCGTAAGAACGACAAAATTTAATTTTTTTCGCGCCGCGTAAATAGCGGCTGACAAGCCCGCGGACGCCGCTCCAATTATTACTAGATCATACATAAAAATATTAGTTTAAATTACGAAATACCTTTTAAAATTTTAATTCCTTCGCTTAAAAATACTTTTGGCTGCCAATTTAAAAGTTCTTTTGCTTTTGAAATATCGGCTAATGTCTCACGGACTTCTCCTCTTCTCTCCGGCGCTATTTCACATTTTTTTTTCTTTAAAAGTTCTTTTGACGTTGCGGACGATTTTTCTCCTAAAATCAATTTCGCCGTGTCCCAAATAGAATAATTTTTTCCGCTCCCTATATTTATAATTTCACTGTTCCCTACTTTTTTAGAATAAGCAGCCGAAATATTCGCGGAAACAATATCGTCAATCCAAGTAAAATCCCTGCGTTGATATCCATCCGGCACAATAGTTAAAGGCTTGCCTTGTTTTAACTGATCAAGAAAAATTCCAATTATAGTGGCGTACGGACCGTCTAATGTTGTTGTCTGGCGAGGACCAAAAACATTAAAATAACGAAGACAAACTGTTTCAGGGCCTCCTGTTGCTTTCCCTAAATCTCGCATAAGCATTTCGCCCATTCTTTTGGCCGAGCCGTAAGGATGGAGAGACTGACTAGTTAGTCTCATATCTTCATTGAGTTTCTTCTGACTTTGAAAGCCATAAGCTGAAGAAGAGGCGGAATAAATAACTCTTTTTATCCCAAATTTTTTGGCTAAAAGCAAAATATTGCGAGTTCCGATGACGTTTACTTCAAAATATCGGTCGGGATTTAAAAAAGAAGGCTGAATCCGCGCTAAAGCCGCAGAGTGGAAAATTATTTCAGGTTTTGCTTCTTTAAAAACTTTTTCAAGTTCCGAAAAATCGCTGATATCAGTTTTAAAAAATGAGGCGCGAGAATTAATATTTTCTTTTTTACCAAAAGACAAATCATCAACTATTGCCGTTTTATCCCCTCTTTTAATGCAGGCATCGACAATATGCGAACCGATAAACCCGGCTCCGCCCGTAACCAAAATACTCTTTTTAGAAATTTGATTCAAATCACTTTTCATTTTTAATTTTTAATTTTTTAATCTTATTTTCAAGCTCGGCGTCATGCCGACTCACTTCGTCAAGCGTAAGCCCCTGCGATTTTAAAAGTTCAATGTTGTAATTTTTCATTGATTCTAAAAAATTAATTCCGCATCCGACAATTTTTTTTAATTTCTTCTCTTCTTGATTATTAACCGATAATTTTTTTTCTAATTTTTTAGCAAAGGTAATAAAAGCGTTGGTATCTTTTGGAAAACAAAAGCCCCCGAATCCGCGATAATTCCCGTGATTCACGTCAAACCAAGCATCGCCAATGCGGCGATCGCGAGCCACCACGTATCTTACATGATCATAATGAACATCTTGCTTAATTCCCTCTTTTTCTAAAACTTTTTCCAAAGCGGAACAAAAATCAGCTAAAATATTTCCAAAAACAACTTTCATCGCGCCAAAGACATTGCTAGCGTATTTACTCATTTCCGCCTCGGAAGAATTCAAATCAATAAAATCATAAGTTCCTAAAATACCTGGGCTGGAAAAAAAAGCGGGCGGCATAAGATTCAGCACATTACTCGCATGACCGCGGCTTTTTTCAGTATGGCCTATTATTTGCCTGTCAGGTCTTATAAAATCCTCCCATGCTTTAGATTCGGTTAAAAATTCTGGATTAAAAATTATGGGACAATTATATTTTTTTTGAAGCCGCGCCACTGTGCCCGGTTCAACCGTAGATTTAATTACCAGCACTTTATTTTTATTATGAAATTTCCTAACCGTTTTCTCCACTATGCTAGTATCGCAAGAATTGTCTTTCTTTTTTGGAGTCGGCACGCAAATAAATATAATATCCGCTTGGTCTATATCATCTGAATATCCTTTTTTAGAATCGGCGTCAAAACAAAATAAATTTTCCTTTCTTTTAAATCCCTTCTCTTCAAAATATCTTTTAAGAGGACTGCCAACCATCCCTAATCCAATAATGCCGACTTTAGGGTTTTTAAACATATATATAATATACAAAAAATAATTTTAAGAAACAAGCCGCAAACGCAAAACCTTTCCCCAAAGTCTCAAGGAAAGGTTTTGAATTTAAGCCTAACATCCAATCCGTCATGGCTCGCTTGAAACAAAAAATATAATAAACGCGCTTCCGCTAAATCAGCTTCTA
>CAZCIQ010000038.1:0-1841 GCA_964499175.1 uncultured Candidatus Saccharibacteria bacterium
TTAGAACTAATTGACCCGGGAGCAATTAGAAAAACTGATTTGGCAGAACTTAACCTTGCCGAACAAAAAAGATACCATGCTTTAAATTTAACAAATGTAAAATCGGACACTTTTTTTAAAAACTTTAAAGAATACCTTAAAAAACAAAATTATGAATATTTAATTTCTTCAGACTGTTTGTCTTATAAAAATCAAGTTTTAGACCCGAAAAATACGGGAGTTCAGATAAAAAACTTTAAAGGATATAGCGACGATAAAAACGATATTGTAAACTGGTTTAGCGGCTGGTCTAAAAACGGAGAATCAAAAACTTATTCTGCCGCGCCATTTTTCGGAGGCAGATTCAAACGTCTATTAAATATTAACAGCAACGGCCCGGAAATCACGATTAGCAAACTACGCTAGAAAAAATAGGTAATTAATTGAAAATCAGATATAATGAAACTGTTAATAAATTTATGTTAAACCGAAAATCAAAATATCTACAAATTGCCTTTAATCGTTCTCTTGATGAGGTAAAGGGTATGATTGCAACACTTCCCGCTTCAGAAAAAATACTCATTGAAGCGGGGACTCCGTTAATTAAAAACTACGGAGTAAAAGGTGTTGCCGCGCTAAACATTTGGTGGAGCAAAAAAATACAAAAACCTGGATATATCGTCGCAGATTTGAAATGTATGGACAGAGGCTCGCGAGAAGTTGAAGCAGTAAGTGAAGCCGGCGCAAGCGCGGCCACTTGTTTAGGTTTAGCGCCAATAGAAACCATAAATGAATTTATTAGAGAATGCGAAAAGGCGAATATGGATTCAATGGTTGATATGATGAATATAGAATTTCCGTTTGAAATTTTGCAGAAATTAAGAAAACTTCCAACCGTGGTTGTTTTGCATCGTGGTGTAGATGAAAATGAAAAAAATAGAGAAAAACAAATCCCGCATAATCAAATTCACCGAATTAAAGGAACGTATGGAAATGTTTTGATTTCGGTGGCCGGCGGAGAAACGCCGCGCGATGTTGTCAGGACTTTTTTTAATGATTCAGATATCGCGGTTATTTGGCGTTCTTTTTATGAAGCTCCAGAAAATACTACGAATTTAGCAAAGGAATTTTTAAAATTAATCAAATAATATGATATTAGAAAAACGGAGAAAATATCTTCATATAGCTCTAAATAGCACTCTTGAAGAAGCAAGGGAAATTATTTCGCAACTTCCTGTCTCGGACAGGATTTTGATTGAAGCTGGAACGCCTTTAATCAAAATATACGGAACAGAAGCCGTTTTGCGAATAAAAGAAATGGCTCCTGCCGGGGCTTACATAGTAGCGGATAATAAATGCGCCGATTTGGCGGGCCGCGAGGTTGAGATGATGGCCAATGCCGGCGCAAATGCCGCAACTTGTCTTGGGGTGGCGCCCATTGAAACAATTGATAAGTTTATTGAAGAGTGCCAAAAATTCTCTATTGATTCAATGATTGATATGATGAATGTTGAAAATGCTCTTTCGGTTTTGAAAAAATTAAAAAAACTCCCCGATGTAGTTATGTTGCATAGAGGAGTTGATGAAACCGAATTTTCAAAAGAAAAACAAATTCCCTTTTACCAAATAAAACAAATCAAGGGGAATTACGATGTTTTTGTTGCGGTAGCCGGAGGAGATACAATAAGGGAAGTCCAGCGGGCAATTTTTAATGATGCGGATATAGTCGTTGTCTGGAAAAATTTTTATCAAGCCAGCGCAAGAACCGCACAATTAGCCGAAGAATTTTTAAAATAGATAAAGTAAGAGAGTTCGTTACTATTTTGGCTTAATGGTTTCGGATAGTGCTTTAATCCCTTCAA
>CAZCIQ010000038.1:1851-7786 GCA_964499175.1 uncultured Candidatus Saccharibacteria bacterium
GAATTCTTGAAAGAGATTAAGTGATTTATTGAAAGTGGTAAGTGTGGCCTTTCTCAATATCATCCTTCTCTATATTACTTAAAAGTAAACCGGCTGGCATCCCAACGGTTAGCGACTCAAGAGATGTGTTTCGTGATTCAATCGCAAGAATTTCAGTTTGTTTCCCATTGATAATACCCTTCATTCCTTTTCTAACAACGCCTTGAATAAGCTGTCCGGCAACAACTATTCCTCTGCCAGATATAGAAAAAACATCTTCCACTTGAAATATTGCTTCGTCAATCATATTATTTTGGCTTAACCGCTTGAGATATTGCTTTAATTCCTTCAAACACTTCAACCGGCAGGGCAAAAATCACAGTTTTTGATGGATCAGGATTTATTTTTTCTATGGTCTGCAAGGTTCTCATTGAAAGACCGCCAGGAGTTGAACTTAACATGTTAGCCGCTTGCGCCAAACGCTCCGAGGCCTGAAATTCTCCCTCTGCTCTAATAATAATAGCTCTGCGTTCTCGCTCGGATTCCGCCTGTTTCGCCATAACGCGCTTCATATCGGCAGGAAGTTCAATGTCTTGAATTTTAATATCGGTAACTAAAATTCCCCATGATTGGGTAGCCGCGCTAACAATTTTTTGAACTTCTTCCGCAATTTTTTCCCGTTCGGAAAGAAGCGGGTCAAGTTCAATGGCGCCGATAACATCGCGAAGCGCGGCTTGAGCGTATTGCGAAACCGCCGTTGTAAAATCTTTAATATTCAAAATGGCGTTTTCAGCATTTTGTACTTGGAAATAAACAACTGCATTTATACCTACTGGAACATTGTCTTTTGTAATAACTTCCTGTTGTGGAATGTCTGTTGTGGTAATACGCAAATCAACCTTTATCATTCTTTGAAAACCGATTAAAAGCCAAGTTAAACCGGGTTGTCTTGTGCTGGTATATTTTCCAAGCGTCAACACGACGCCGCGGTCATATTGGTCAATAATTCTTAAACCTCCGACTAAAATGATTAAGAAAAATAGCGCCGCGATCCAGAATAAAAAAGACGCTCCAGAAATAACGTTAGCTTGAGTAAGGAAATAACCTACAATTCCCAAAAAGACAAGCAAGCTTACTAATGAACCAATGGGATTAGATGATCTATTTTGCATAATTTTAATATAAGCGCAACACAAGTTTTGATAAAATAATAATCAAATCCTGTGAATTTTTATTCTTAAATATTACGACTAATTTTATTATATAACAACCGTTAAAATCCAACAATAGCCGTTCAACGCGAATTTTTGCCTTTTATAAAAAAATTATACCATCCGCCAAAGGCTATAAGAGCCCACAAAATATTCAAATTATAAACTTTTTTTGATAAATGATCCTCAAACATTTTCATCGCATTTTCTTTTATAAAATATTCATCCGGCAAAGACAATAAAATTTCTTTTGCAAAGCTTTTAAGCGGCTCTTCGCGAAGCCATTTCGCCATTGGAGTGAACCATCCCCTCTTTGGTTGATTTATTAAATGCGGAAGCAAATATTCACTGAAACTTTCTCTAAAAATAACCTTTTCGCGTTGCCCTTTAATCTTCCAAGAAGTAGGAATTTTTTGAGATATGCCGACAAGACGGCAGTCTAAAATAGGAACTCTCATTTCAAGACCGTTCGCCATTGACATTTTATCCGTTCGCATCAAAGAATCGTCGGTAAGCCAAGTTCTCCTGTCAACATCCATAAATATTTTTTCAAAATCTTTTTCCATTATTTTTTCGGGATATTTTTTAAGCAATGAAGCGAAATAATCACTAGCAACATTTTTTTGCGATATTTCCGGCTTTAAAATTTTAGAAAACAAATTTTCATCCGCAACCATAAACTCCATAATCCTTTCCGCTTGCCGGCTTTTCGCTTTTCTTACAAAACTTTTTTTGTTAAAAAAAAGAGCAGTAAAATTTAACGCCGTTTGAAACAGCTGAGGCGATTTTTGATACAAAGAAATCCAACGGCTATAGACATATCGTTTATAACCGCCAAATAATTCGTCTCCGCCGTCGCCGCCCAAAACCACGACAACATCCTTCCGCGCTTGTTCTGACAAAAGAAACATTGCCGGCGCGGTAGAATTACCGTTTGGCTCGTCTAAATGCCAAAAAGTTTTTTCCGCCGCGTCTCTCGCGTCCCCAGCGTTAATTAAAAATTCATGATGGTCGGTTCCGTAATGACGCGCCGTCTTCCGCGCCAATTCAAAGTCCATGTTAAATTTATTTTTTTCTTCCTTTGCGAGAATTTCAAAACCAGTCGTGTAAGTTTTGGTAATATTCGGCGCAAACTCCCTTATAAGACCTAAGACAATGCTGGAATCAACGCCGCCGGATAAAAAAACTCCCACGGGCCTGTCGGAAATAATCTGATGTTTAACTGAATCTTTCAGAGTTTCTTTGATTTGCAAAAGCGCGTCTTTTTTTGAAAAAAAATTTTCTCTGTCTTCTATATCCCAAAATTTATTTATTTCAAGTTTTCCGTCTTTTAATTTCAGCAAGTGTCCGGCGGGCAATTTTTTAATATTTTTAAAAATAGTTGAAGGATGCGGAATATAAGAAAGGCGAAAATAATTGTTTAAAGATTCCAAGTCAATATCGCGAGAAACATTATGAACTAAAATCGCCTTGATTTCTGAAGAAAAAATAAGCCTTCCACCGTCCCAAAAATAATAAAAAGGCTTTATTCCAATATGATCTCGCGCTAAAAACAATTCTCGTTTTTCCTTATTCCATATTGCAAAAGCAAAAATGCCGTTAAATTTTTTAACGCATTCCTCTCCCCATTTTTTATAAGCGGCCAAAATAACCTCGGTATCCCCTTCTGTTTTAAAAGGATAATTTTGAAGCTCCGTTTTAAGCTCTTTAAAATTATAAATTTCGCCGTTAAAAATTATTATTTCATTATTATCAAAACTTGACATAGGCTGACCTGCCACACTCCGCACATCAAGAATGCTTAAACGATTATGGCCGAGCGAAATTTCATCATCCAAAAAAACGCCGCTTCCATCAGGGCCGCGATGTTTAGTAATTTGATTCATTTTATGAATCAAATCTTCATCTTTAAAATTAAAACCATTTATCGCGCACATAATGTTTATATTTAATGCTTTTTATTTCAACAAGTAAGGAGTTAAATGAAAACTTGTTTTTATTTAATCCGAATGGAGTTGAAACAAAAAACTTAATGTTTTTTATAATAACAACTCGCTATTTCTTTTAGTTTTCCCATTAAATATTTCGTAAATTTGTCCATTCTTAAATTTTCTTCAAAAGCGGCGCGGGCTTTTTTTTGCATCTCAATAAATTCGCTGTTGGAAATATTATTATGAAATTCAGCCAGAATTTTATCAACGCGCTTTAAATCGCGGAAATCCGCGAACACGCAAAATTCTTTATAATTCAAAACGTCTTCCATGGGCAAAACCGTTTCGGTATCCACGAATAAAGGAATTCTTCCCAGACTTAAAGTTTCATAAAATCTTATGGAATAATTTCCGTCGCCTTTAACGCAGAGAGTGTAATCGGAATTTATTATGTTATTGATAAACTCGCGGCGCAGAGTTTCAAAATCTCCGTGGATAGTCGCGGTATGCCCTGAATAAAATTTCCTGATTACGAAATTCGTATTTATTAAATTTGATTTTTTAAGAATTTTTAAAGCCGCGCTACGAAAAATTCCTCCTTTTTTAAAAACGCCGCGCTTCTCATCAAATAAAGCCGCGAAACAATAAAAAAAGGCTTTAACAAACGATTTTAAAAAAGTTAAAAACGGCATTTTCGCGAAACCTGCAAACCCCACAAGAGGCGTAGGATTTTTATCGCGAGTTTGCAAATTTCCTTCAAAATAAGTTTCAAGCAAATCTTCGGCCGGAGCCGGAATTATTATTTCATTTTTTCTTAACTTAAATCTGTATTGGCAATTTCGTAATATGTAGGCGTTTTTAATTTTTATCCGTTTATGAAAATCTCCTTGCGCGTCAATTAAAATTAATTTATCATTTTCCAAAGCTTCGTTAACGGATTTTTTAAGCAAGCCGGGAAATTTTTCTTTAAAATACCAATAATTGTGTGGAATCAAAACAAAATCGGCTTCTTTGATATCATCGGTTAATTCATAATATAACTTATCAAAATTATATTGCTTAAAAGCCGCGTTTAAATAAGGAATGGTGTCTTTTAAGATTGGTCCCAAAAAAGGAAACAACAAAGGAACATAAGCCAGCTTTGACGTAATGCAATCGCGATTTACATAAAATTTTAAAACTTCTTTATCCATTAAGATCATACCATAAAAAGCAGCAATTTTTTTATTAAACTGCTTAAATTATGATTCAAAACAACATATTCTCTTAAATTATAAGAAAGGCCGCAAGAAGACAAATATGTTATTTTTCCTGCTATCTCGCGCGGGTTATTGCTTGTTAAAAATATATCGGGCAGAATCCCGTAAAAAGATTCGTTGGAAGTTAACGCTTTTAAACCGCTCGCCATCGCTTCAAGAACCGTTTTATCAATGCTTCCGGTGTTACTTAAATTTACAAACAAATCTCCGCTTTGATAAAATTCCGCGATACTTTTATAAGAAATAGAACCCACAAACATTATCACATCTTCCAGATTTTTATCTTTAATAGTGTTTTTCAGCTTTTCAAAATATATCTCATCTTCCTTTAATACGGGTTTGCCGGCGATTTTAAGATTAAAGTTAAAATTATTTTTTTTCAAAATAACACAAGATTCAATCAAGACATCCAAATTTTTCACTGCCGCGATTCTTCCCGCGGTAATGATTTTCCACCCTTCGGATGGTCGCCCGAAGGGTGGAAATTTTCCGTCTTTCTGGCTATAATCCGCGGGTTTGAATTTATCCGTGTCTATCCCGTGTCCTGTTACAATAACTTTTTTAGAAGGAAGCCTGAAACTTTTTTCAGACGCCGTAAAAATTTTATCAACCAATTTTTCCGCTAATTTTAATTTAAAATTTACTTTTTTATGAACGTACCATAAATATGTTTTTTTATTTAACAACTTCCAAAAAAAAGCTCCCAACACCGCGTATTCAACATTCATATGCGTAAAAACGGCATCGTAATTATTTCTTTCTCTCCAGATATATGTATAAAAACGCGATAAATATTTCAGTTTTTTAAAAAATTGAAAATTATTTTCTTCCTTACCTAAAGAAAAAATTGTTACGTTTTGAGACAGGTTATATTTTCCTTTTTCCAAACAAATAACGGAAACCAACTCAATGTTTTTCGCGAATTCTTCTATCCAAGCGTGAAAAAAACCCAAATTATCGTCATCTATATTCACTTTTTGCGTAATTATTAAAAGCTTCATTTTTCCGCACAAAACATCCAAGAATCATAATAATTCTTAAGATGTTCGTTATAAGAAGGCCATAAATTAATAATTTTATTGGAATTAATTACAAAATTTTTTCGCAGTTCATCGTTTGAAATCAAGGTCAAAATGGCTTTAATTAGTTCTTGTTTGCTATTAACCGATACAACTAAACCGTCTTTTTTATTTATTAAAATTTCATTGGCAATTCCAACATCTGTCATTAGAACCGGACAACCTGCCGCCATCGCCTCTACAACCGTCATACCGTATCCCTCATAATTTGAAGTAAACAGAAATAAATCCGCCGTCTTATAATAAGAAATTAAAATATCCTGATTTTTCCATTCTTCAAAAATAATCTGTTTATCAATTTTTAGATTTTGAGAAACTGATTTTAAATTATTTAATTCCGGTCCGTCTCCCACAATAATCAATCCTGTTTTCGGATATTGTTTAAGGACTTCGGAAAAACCGTCTATTGCCAAACCTATATTTTTTTCTTTTGTTAAACGCGACGCCATCAGAATTACAAAATCAAATTGCGGATA
>CAZCIQ010000038.1:7796-10524 GCA_964499175.1 uncultured Candidatus Saccharibacteria bacterium
AATTATAATCGGCGCTTCTTGAATTTTTTTTACATTAACAAAAATAGGCAAAACGGTTATATTAACTTTTAGCTTATGGCTTTTATTTTTTAGAGAATTTTTAATGCGCTTTGAAACAACGCGAACGCAGTTTGCGCGCGGAATCAACAATCTCGCGAGTAAAACCCTTGCTTTATTTAATAACGATTCTTTTAAAAAATAAGGAGACAAAAAATCAGTATGAATTTGAAGCTGCAATGGTATTTTAAATTTTCTTTTAATCAACCAGCCGATTAAACCGGCTTCAAACGGATCCTGACAAGTCACAAGAAAATTATTGCGAGAACTTCTAATTATCGGCTTCGCGATTTTATAAGCGTCAAAAACATAAAATAATTTACTCCGCGAATTTGTCGGATATATAAAAATATTTCCGAAATTCTGAATTTTAAATTTTAAATTTTGCGTTAAAACTATGATATGCAGTTCCTCGACAAGATTCCCGTGATCAATCATTCTTTTTAGAACTTCCGAATTTTCTTTAAATAAATTTTTGTCCGTGCTAATGTTTAATGCTTTCATCCCGTTAGAAATGTTTTGATTTTGTAATTCCATATTACATTTCCCGATAAAATCAATGGGTGTGATTTCTAACGGGATTCATATTAACTCATTAAAAACATTTATTGTTTGACTTGCTAATTTCTCAAAAGTAAAATTTTTTAGTTTATTTTCCGATTCTTTTAAAAATTTTTGCTTGAGCTCCGGCTCTTTAATGATTTTTGTTATCGCGCCGTAAAAACCTTGCTTATCGTTATAATCAACCAAAAAACCGTTTTTGCCGTTTTCTATAAGTTCCATGTTGCTAGGTAAATTAGTTGTTATCACCGGAATTCCGACTGTCATTGTTTCAAGCAATACATGCGAAAGCCCCTCGTAAGCCGTGTTTAATAAAAAAATATCCGCGCATTTTAAGTATTTAAAAACCTCTTTATGCTCAAGCTTTCCTTTTAAAAAAACTGTTTTTTCTAATTTAAGATTTGAAATTTGAGACTCAAGATTGTTGTATTCAGGGCCATCGCCGATTATAAAAAATTTAATATTTGTGTATTCTTTCGCGAGCTCCGACATTAAATCAATAATCATTTTATGCCCTTTCCACGGCGTAAGGCGGCTTACCGAAACCAAATTTATATTTTCTTCGCCTATCCCTAATTCATTTCTGCAAGTTTGGGCGGTTGTATTTTCCAAATCTTTTTTAATGTTTTCGTCAAAAAGAAAATCAACAGAATTATAAATTAACTTTATTTTTTGCTCGGAAACACCGATTTTAAGCGCCGCCTCTTTCATAAAACCGCTTGGCACAACCACAATATCCGCCGCAAGCAACATTTTTTTTCTTATCCATTTTCTAAATTCAATATATAAACCGTACTTTTTATCTTGAAATTTTAAAATATCATCAAAACTAAATTCGCTGTTTTTAAATATTTTATTTTGAGATTTACTAAAATAATTTTCCCAAGCCGAATCGCCCACAAAACGAATTATTAACTTTTTTCGCCAAAAAACTTTTTTCGCCAAAAAACTGGATAATCCCGCCGCGTACAAATCCCATGAATAAATTATGTCGCTTCGACCGGAAAGTGAAATAGTTTTAAACAAATAAAATAAATTTTTGAAAATCTTTGGCGTTTTTTTAGAAATTTTATAAACATCATAAGGATAATTTCCGCCTTTTTCTCCAAAAGTCAAAACAGTAAATTTAAAAAATGACTCGCGAGCTAAAATTTCTTTTATCAAATAATCCAACTGTGTTGCCGGCCCCCCTATATCCGGCGGAAAAATCCCTGTTGTTATAAGAATCTTCACCCCGTTAGAAATATTATTTTTAAGCATCATTTTTAAATTTTACCCCGATAGAAACAAACTGCGTATTTCTAACGGGGTTCATCTACATTACTTTACTTTACCAAGTTTTACAAAAAATTAAAGCCCGATTTCTCAGGCTTAGTTAAATACTTATTTCTCACTCTCCCGACATGTTAATCCATTCCATAGATTCATAGGTGAAACCTATGTTATAACATAGGTTTCACCTATGTACTCACTTTCACGACAACCTTCTTTTTAAGAATGAGTTTCTTTTTATTAGTTTTATCGTTTATAATTTTGGATTTAGAATTTTTAATTTGTTTAGGATTTAGGATTTGAGATTTAGGATTTTTTGTATATAATTCTTCAATCTTCTTTATTGTTGATTTACCAAAATATCCGTTTCCTTTTTTTAGATTGTTTGGAATTAAGATGTCTTCTTTGTATTTTTCTTGGAATTTGATTAAAGCGGCTTTTGTTATTTTTCCAAAGTATCCGGTGATTAGTTCTGTTTCATTGCATTTGTTGTTTTCTTTTGTTTTGCTTGTCCTTCGTTTTACTGCGTCCTCCGTAGCTTTTAGCGAAGGAAGGGGCGAAGAAGGAGATTTTGGGTTTTCTTCGCAATCCGCGAAGTAGAGTATTTCTTGAAGCTTCTTAACATCTTGTCCTTTCATTCCAAGTTTAAGGTTTCGTTTGAAATAACCTTTTGGTATTTGGAGTTTGCTTGCCCTTCGTAGCTTTAGCGAAGAAGGGGAATTTGAGATTTGCTCTTGAACTTCTTTTTGAAGTTCAAGAGAGTTTTTTCCTTCCGTGGTCGTGATTGTTGTAGTCGCGGGAGAAGAGTAATTAGGGACTCTGTCTATTGTAAATATTG
>CAZCIQ010000039.1:0-4442 GCA_964499175.1 uncultured Candidatus Saccharibacteria bacterium
ATTACTTGAACCTGAGCAGACTGGAGAGATTGGGGGAAGGCCTCCGCCTCCTCCGCCTCCACCGCCGCCACCGCCTCCGCCGCCTCCTCCGCCAGGAGGTAAGGGGGGAGTAACTGGGACTGAAGTTGATTCATCATTGTCGCCTGCCGAAGAACAATCCGGATCTGGATTTGTTCCGCCAAAATCAATTTTTCCGTCTCCGTCGTTATCTGCGCCGTCGGAGCATTGGGTTGTAACTGTTACGCTCACTGTTCCGATATTAGACGCGCCTCCAGCCTTGTCGGTCATTTTTAAAACATAATAAGTATATGTTCCCGGAGCGTCATTAAATGTTTTAGTAAGAGTTAGATAATTTGAGGCGTTGTTGTCTGGATCGGAACATTCTGCAAAGTTTGGAGGAGCAATTCTTTGAGTGTCCTGAGCAAAACTTGCCACGCTTTGCACCAAATCAGTATCCCACTGACATTTTGCCGTTCCTCCGGACATTCCAAACGTTGCGTTTGTCCAACCGTCAGGGTCGTCTGATTTGGATGTTGGGGCGGCTTGCGTTCCTCGCCAAGCGGAAAGATAAAATGTTGTTGGAGTTCCTTTGGTAACAGAAATGTTTGAGGTAAAAGTTGTTGTGTTTAGAGAGATGCCGGAGACAGCCGAGGGAAGACGGTTGACCGGAGCCGCGGTAATACTTACGGAGTTGGAGCAATCTTTGGTTATTGTTGTTTCTCCGTCTGAAACCGTGACCGAACCCCTTTTTGTTCCTGTTTGTGAATATGATTTTAAAACAGTTTGAGTTGAGCCCGATAAACCGTCATCTCCAGACCAGCTATAAGTATAACTTAGCAAACCGCCGGACGCGGAAGCTGTCCAATTAACATTTTGGCCTGTTGAGGCGGTTGCGGGATTTACGGAACAAGAAGCAATCAAAGGTCCGGGCATAAAATTCATAGTAAACGCCATAGTCGTATCACCAGAGGCTGGCATTATGGATTGAGAAGGAGTATAAAATGAAGCAGCTTGCACCGCCCCCGCTGGACCACCACTTAAATAATTAAGAGTATAAGAGCCAAAAGGTTTATTTGTAAAAGTTTGAGAAACCGAACTTCCGTTTATTGTTTCAGGACCATTTAAAGTATAACTTATTGCGCCTGACCACGGCTGACCATCAAAGGCGGCTTTTATTTGAATATCTATTTGAGGAACTACATTCACAACAACGGAATCGGAAACAGTTCCCCCCAAACCTGTGCAGGTTATGGTGTATGTTTTTGAAGCGGTCAAAGCGCCTGTTGATTCACCAGAGCTGCTTAACGCTTTACTTCCAGTCCAGCCGTTTGAAGCGGTGCAAGAGTCAACATTTGTTGAAGTCCAAGACAAATTAGCCGAGGAACCGGAAAGAATAGAAATCGGTCCGTCGGAATTATTGGCTTTGAGATCTACGGTGGGGATGGGAACGAAATATAAATTAGCGGAAACCTGATTACAAGTAGGACAAAAAGAAGCTGGAAAACTAATAGGAATCGAGATTTGACCTGCTTTTAACCCATTACCGCCTGGATATTCTGAACCATAAAAGGAATGGCCGGACGGAGTCCCGCTTATATAATTTAAAGTATAGTTTCCTGCGGGAAGACCGCTAAAAACAAGTGTTCCCGCTGATGAAATACTGCCAATATATGTTTTATTAACAGGACCACTCAAAGAAAGTGAAACTGAACTAATATTAAGCTGAAGGGCTGTTGTAGATGGATAATAATGTTGAGCAAAAAGAACTATTTCATAATTTGATGCGGGAGGAGTAAATGCCGCGCTCGCGCTTTTAGCGGCAGTCATAGTTAAACTGCAATTTGCCGAAGTTGAACCAGAACAATTTCCTACCCAAGTTCCGGCAGAATATCCTGCTCCCGTATTAGGAGTGGCGGTAAGAGAAACAGCGGTGCCATTTGTAAAATCTTTAGAACAAACCGCTCCTCCGTTGCCGCAATTAAGTCCATTTCCTGAAATGTTGCCAGTAGAGCCGGGATTGGTGATGGTGAGAGTGAAAACGGGAATAGTGGAAACCGTCAAATTCGCTGTAGCTGTTATCCCGCTGTAAGTTCCGCTGATAACCGTGGAACCGACGCTTACTCCGGTTGCCAGACCCGAACCGTTGACCGTGACTCTGGCCGGAGCCGATGATGTCCAGCTAGAAATAGAACTGCCGACAACAAAAGTATTGGGAGCTGGACCGCCAGGTCCATCCGCGTCGTACCAGCCGTTAAATTGCTGGGTTTGGCTAACATTGATGCTGGCGCTGTTGGGATCAAGAACAAAGGTGGGAAAATTAAATGTTGCTATACACCTTTTACTAGCCATCCGAGCCATTATTACATTACCATCAGAGCAATCACTATCGCCAGTCCAACCGGCAAAGACAGAACCAGCCGTAGCGATAGCGTTAAGGGTTATTGCTGTTCCTACTGCTCCATAATAATCTTCAGTACAATCGGCGCCGCAATTAATACCCGCAGGAACACTGGTAACAGTACCTGAACCAGTGCCTTGTTTGTCGACAACTAGCACCCCGGGAGTAGCAAGATCAAACCTTGCAGTACACGTCTTATCCTCATACATTGTTACACTCCCATCAATACAATCAGGATCGCCCATCAAACTCCCAAAAGGATTAAAAGAATCAAAATTAGGAATAGCGGTAAGAGTAACTAGAGTTCTGTTTGCAAAGAGCTCTGAACAATCAGCGCCGCAGTTTATTCCTGCTGGAGCGCTTGTTATGGTGCCTGTGCCAGTGCCATCTTTGATGATAGTGAGGGTGTATGCGCTTACGCTTTTAGTAAAACCAAAAAAACTAAATAAAACAACTCCCAAAAACACCAGCATTTTCACCCCGTTAAATTTTCTTTGCTTTTTCGTTTCCATCCCATTAGAAATAGGACGCAGACGCAAAAAGCATCTTACGCGCTATGTTATTATTTATAAATTTTAACATTTTTGTATATGTCATATTTTGACTACGTGTCCGCGATTTCTAACGGGATCCATAAAAATATTTTAGACTTTTTCTAATTCTACAATTCTTTTTTCATGATTATTTAACTTATCATCCTGCCTTGCTTCAACTCCAGCGCCAATAGCATTTTCTTCCTTCCATATTAAAAATTGTTTTGTCATACCATCGGCCATCGTTTGCATTTTATCTATTCCATATTCTATTTTTTCTTCAATACTGTTTAACCTTCTATCCATCGTTATTTTTAAATCGGTTACGGCGGTTTCTACTCTACCAAGTCTTCCCTCTACTTTATCCATTCTTCCCTCTACTTTATTAAATCTTTTCTTTATTTCCGAAAAACCATTAGCCGTTATTCTAGCCAATTTATCAATAGTCATTTTTGTTTTTTTATTTTTAACAACGTTTTTCATATTTTAACTTTTTTAAAACTCCGCGTAAGTAATATTCACTTCTGATTTCGCGTTGTCCAATGTTTTAGGAATAATCGTGATATTTAAAATCGTTTGATTTTTTTGCCCGTATAAAGACATTAGATTATCTTGTTTTGAACTATTTTTTATCTCCCATTTATTATCCTTTGCCCATTTTTCGTAAAAATCATAATTTTCTTTTGTTGTCTTACTTGATTCAAATTTTGTGGTGGCTTGTTTGATGTTTGGGTTTTGAGTATATCCGAGATTATAAGATTCAATTATTTTTGTTTTTCCGTTTAAAGGAAGCGTAAGAAGAAAACTTTGGGGCAATTCTTTTTGCAGTTTATCTTCAGAAATTTTTGTAACCTGAGGGGTTATTATCTTTTTTATAGGTTCTTGCGGTTTATTTTCTTCTTTTTTCACAAAAAAACTTTTTTCATATAAAAAATAGCCGGCTAATAAGACCACTATTAATAACAAAATTATTTTTACATTTTTTTGACTGTCTTCTTGCATTGTCTTTTTGATTTTATTTCAATTTTATTCTACCAATTTAAGTTAAAAGAAAAAGGAAAGTTATGCACAGATACATTTCTATATTTCCGCGATATCGCTTAATTCTTCAAGGCCGACGCTGCCTTCAAATACTTTTAAGATGCCGTCTTCCCTTAAATATGTCATTCCCTGATTTCGCGCCTCTTTTTCAATATCTTGCATCACCGGATGCACGGCTATCATATTTTGTATCTCTTTTGTGATTTCAAAAACCTCAAAAACTCCTATCCTTCCACGCGTTCCTCTAGGGCAAATCGCGGAAGGAAGCGCTTGATATATTTCTTCAGGCATTTTAATTTCTTTTTTTATTTTACTCGGCATATTTCCCAATTCTTTTTCCAGTTTTTCTTTTAAAGCTCCCTGCAAAGGAACGGGGGTTTTTGAATCGTCGCATAATGTCCGTACAAGCCTTTGGCTTATTGACATTATAAGAGTCGGAGCTATTAAATAAGGGTCAACTCCCATATCCA
>CAZCIQ010000039.1:4452-9833 GCA_964499175.1 uncultured Candidatus Saccharibacteria bacterium
CTAAGACTGGGAATAGCTCCGACCGCTGTATTTGTGTGAAGAGTGGAAAGCACCACGTGCCCCGTTAAGGCAGCATGTATGGCAAGACCGGCCGTTTCTTTATCTCGTATCTCGCCTACCATTATAACATCCGGGTCTTGCCTTAAAATCGTCCTTAAACCGTTCGCGAAATCATATCCAATTTCAGGCCTCATTTGAGACTGATTTATCCCTTCAACATGATATTCAATAGGGTCTTCCAAGCTTATTATATTTCTTCCTTCAACATTTAACTTCTGTAACATAGCATAAAGAGTGGTGGTCTTGCCTGAACCGGTCGGACCTGTAATTAAAATTAGACCAAAAGGTTTTTCTAAAGCTCTTAAGACCGCCTCTAAATTTCTTCCCTTAAGCCCGACGGTGTCAAGCGACACAGCCTGTTTTTCAGAGTCAAGAATACGAAGGGCTATCTTTTCCCCAAATTGAGTGGGCAGTGTGGACGCGCGAAAATCTATATTTCTGTTTTCAAATTTTATGCTAAATCTTCCGTCCTGCGGCTTTCTTTTTTCATCAAGAAGCATATTTGTAAGAATTTTTATTCGCGAAACAATAGCTTCATGAACAGTAACAGGCAAAAAGAGGCTTGTATATAAAACCCCGTCCATTCTATAACGCACACGCACCTTATCCCTAAATGGTTCTATATGAATATCAGAAGCTTTTCCTTCTATGGCATGCCGTATTATAATGCTAACCATCTTTACTATAGGAGCTTCCTCTGAAATGCTAGCCACCATTCCTTCTTTAACTTTAATTTCCGTTATATCTTGCTTATCAATACCAGAAATATCCTGAATTTCTCCTTTGTCGCCAAGCGTTGTTTCAAGGTCGCCAAGAACTCTCCCCGCTTCTCCGCCTAGCCCGTTATACTCTTTTAAAACATCGTCAAAATCGGAATTGGTAATTAAATAAATTTTAAAAGGAATATTTGATTTTGACACTATAAACCTTAAAACCTCACGCGCCTTAAGATCCTCCGGGTCAACCATTCCAAATTCAAGCACGCCGTCCGTAAAACCCAAAGGCACGAATTTATAGAGGCTGGCCGTGTCTTCAGAAACATACTTTAAAGTTTCAAAAGGAACGCGAAAACCCTTAAGACTTCTTAAAGGAATATTTAGCGCCTCGCTTTTAGCCTCAAATAGATCATTTTCCGAAATTCCTTTTGCCAAAAGAGCTTCTTCAATAAGAATATGTTTGTCTTCCGCTTCTTTTTGGCAAATTCTCCAGTCTTCGCGGGAAATCAGATTTTTTGATATTAGAATTTCTCCCAGATTTTGATCCATAGATAAAAATCTATTATAATTTACATTTATATCACCCCGCCCTAATTTTGCGAAATTGTTCTGGGCGGCGCACTCGCTCGTTGCACTCGCTCGGGGCTATTCGCCCTCTGCGCCGCGGAAATATTTTTATTCCTTATTCTATTAAAAGTTCGCTATAATATTCTTGGCAAAATTGAAGCGGGGTTATTTTATCTTCTCATCGTATCCTCGTCCCGCCTTGGCGGGACGAGGTATTGTAGATAAAATAAAAAACTATTGGACTTTAAACAAATTAGGATTTCCTTTTTCTTCCTCTTTAATTTCCAAAACTCTGTAAAAGTCGTTTAGTTTTTTAAACTTTTCGCTTTGGAAAAAAGCTAGATCCAGCTTTATCGTTTGCATCAAATTTAAAAGCCCAAGCAAATCTTCTCCTTTAAGTTGAGAAAACTCTCCCATATTTTGCAATTTCTTTAAAGAAGAAGAATCCGCTTCGGCGGCCGAAGTTTCCGTTTTATTTTTTAATCCGTTGTCACCGCTGTTAGAAAAATAAAAAAAATACAAAGCCCCTCCCAAAATAATTAATATAGCTATAGTTATAAAAACGGTATTATTTTTGCTTTTTGTGTTCGGCATAAAAATAAATAACTTAATAATAAATTAACTTTGCCAATATGTTTCAACGACAACTTTAAATAAATATTTATTTTCTTTCACTTTGACGTTTTGCGCCTCGGATGAAAAAGATATTTCCTTAACATCAAAAGAAAGAAGACTTCCTTCTAAATTCAACAAAAAACTTTTAAAATCCTCGTAAGATCCGCTAAATTCAATAACAAAACTCTCTGTTTTATAAGTTTCATTTTTTGCTCCTATTGAAGACTGCGCCCTCCCTTTTTCACCAAAAGAAATAGATTTTAAAAATAAATTGTTTTTCTTAAGCAAATCATCGGCAATAAGCATCACAGCTCCTTCGTCTAAAGATCTCGGCAATGTTTTCATAAGCATTGCTTTATCCTCTTCTCCAACAGAATTATAATCTTTCAAAACTTTATCCCTTAATTCCTGAATTGATTGAAATTTATCCAAAATATCTTCATAAGATTTAACGCTTTCGCGCAAAACAGAAATGTCATTCCACTCAGGCATAATCCAAGTAAAAAATGACATTCCGGCGATTAATATAAAAATAATGCTTGTAAAAATTCTAAACATAATATTACTCTATAAACAAAGAGTTCTTAATGTTTAAATTAACATCGTAAGAAACATAACCGTTTTCCAAAAGCTTAAAATTTGAAAAATTAATATTTTCAAAAAAAGCGACCGAAATAAATACATTCATCTGTTTTATTAATTCTTCGTAACTTTTTGCGGCGCCCTTTAAAGCAAGAGTATTTTGAAAAACGCCTCCCGTTGCCCTGGCTTCTTCTTTCTTCAACGAAAAGTTGCTGAAATAATTGCTCTTTAAAACGTTTTTTTCCAAAACTCCGAATAAAGATAATTTTTTGTGATGATTTTGCAGAATTTTTTTAGCCGATTCTATTCTTTTGGAAAAATCTATAATTTCAGTGAGCGAGGCCGGCTCAATCCGAGATTTTATTTTTTCAAGCGAAGTATTGTAAACATCAATTTTTTTCTGCAAATATCCTTCATATAAATAAAGACCTCCCGCCGCGCTTACGCTTATTATAGATACAAAAAAAGAAATCCAAAAACCGGGCCCAAGACTTTTTCCTCTTGGAACAATTTTTTCTTCTTTTGGTATAAACTTATATTCAGGCATATTTTATTTTAATTATTTTAACTTTATATATTCCTTAACGCGAGCCCTGTCGCGTTCACAAAAACCGGGCTTATGTTTCGCAACACTTCTTCTAAAAAAGCCGGATATTCCACTTTTAAAAAAGAATTTCCCATCAACACCTCTACTCCAAGCCTGTTTATGGCAAAATCAATAATACCATGAAGCAACGCTCCTCCGCCGCATAAATAAACTCTGTTTATGGATTCGTTTTCTCTTCTTCTGTGTTCGCTTATTAATCTGCTCGCTTCTGAAAAAATATAATTTAAAATCGGCTCAAGCATCGCCTTTATCTCTTGATGCTCCGGCCGATTTGAAAAACCTATTTCTCTTTTCATGTTTTCCGCTCGGCTGAAATCAACGCTTAAAGAGCGCGACAAAGACAAAGTCAAATCTTGAAAACCTTTATCAAAATCGTAAGCCCCATAAAGAATTCCGTTTTTCATTATAGCCATTTTTGTTTTTGAAACTCCCAAATCAATCAATAAAACCGGCTTTGATTCTTTAAAAAGAACTGAACGAGCCATGCTAAAAACTTCTATTTCAAATCCCCCGACTTCAAAACCGCTCGCTTTTATAATGCTTTTATATTTTTCAACGAAATCTTTGTAAATAGCCACAACCAAAACATTTACGTTTTTTACTTTTTCCGAATCCGTATCGCCATTTGAATAATTTGTTTCTGGCGAACTTAAAATCTGCCAATCAAAAACTATTTCAGAAAGTGGCGCCGGAACGTATCTTTTAATTTCAAAGGGGATCGCTTTTTCAATTTCCGCTTCAGACATAAACGGAAGGCTTATCGTGGTTACAAAACTGTATCTTAAAGGAATAGAAATAATTGCTTTCTCCGCTTTAATTTTCGCTTCTTTTTTTAAATCGGAAATCGCTTCAATTATTTTTTCGTCCGTCAAACGAACCGCCTGCCCCATCACGGTGCCACCATAATGGCTAAGCGACAGCTCTCCATAATTTTCCAAAATCGCCTTTTCTTTTTCTCTTCTAAGCTGAACTGCTTTAATAGAAGACGACCCCAAGTCAATTCCCACAACGCTTTCGTTTTTTTTCTCTAACTGTCCTTTGATTTTTGTAAAAACATTTTTCAAATTTAAAAATGATGATAAAATTGGCATACATATTCCTTTCAGTCAAATTAAAAATTAAAAATGAAAATTTAAAAATTAATTCGCAAATATATTATAATTTATTATAACAGATATTTCAATTTATGGTAATAAACTTTATCCACAGATGCGTTTCCGGCGCGCTTGACACGATTTTGCCTTTAAAATGCATGGGCTGCGGAAAAAATGAAGCGTATTTATGCGAAAAATGCAAAGAAAATTTACTTAGCGTAAACGCGCCAATCTGTTCGAATATCAAAGAAACAAATTCCGTTAGAAATTACACGCAAGAATTTATGGACGCAACAACAAGCGCCGCAAAACAACAAAACAGTATTTCTAACGGGATAAAAGTTTTTTCGGCTCTGCAATATAAAAATCCTTTAGTAAAAAAATTGATTTGGCATTTAAAATACCGCAATAAAAGAAAAATTGGCGAACTGCTCGCGGACATCATTATCGTTAAATTAAAACTTTTAAAAAATTCTTCCGATAAAATTATAATTCCCATTCCTATTTCTAAAAAAAGATTAAGGCAAAGAGGATACAATCAAACTGTTTTAATAGCGAAAAATTTATCATCAAAAACAGGAATTCCCTTATTCCAAAATATTTTGGCAAAAAAATTCAACACTTCTTCCCAAGTAGAGACAAAAACAAAAAGCGAAAGAATAAAAAATCTTAAAAATTCTTTTGAAGTTAATTATAATTTTAAAAACGATTTGAAAGTACGGCTTCCTGATTATTTTAAAAACAAAACTGTTTTATTGCTTGACGATGTAATCACAACCGGAACCACCTTAAATGAAGCCGCGAAAACTTTAAAATTAGCGGGCTTCAAAAAAATAATAGGAATAACGGCCGCGAAAGGTTAACAACCTCTCAGCATCTAATCCGTCGTGGCTCGCTTGAAAAAAAAATATAATAAACACGCTTCCGCTAAATCAGCTTTTAAAATTTCTTAAAACTCAAAAAGATAAAAGATAAAGCCTCCCAACATCCGACATCATAAGATTCTCACTAGGCTCTCCGAGAGCCTAGTGAGAGTTAGATGAATTAGTTATTTTTCTTCTTCACGGTAATCTTCTTTTTAAGAACGAGTTTCTTTTTATTAGTTTTATCGTTTATAATTTTGGATTTAGAATTTTTAAT
>CAZCIQ010000040.1:0-9577 GCA_964499175.1 uncultured Candidatus Saccharibacteria bacterium
GCATCTTGTGTGGCATCCAATTCACGATGGAGATTTAGCGCAATTTATGAGCTGGATAACCAATACTCATACAAAGCGCTGGCACGTGATAAAAAAAACAACAGGCGGCGGTCATCTCTATCAGGGGAGATATAAATCATTTATTTGCAAAGAAGATAATTATTTCTTGACTCTTATACGCTATGTTGAACGCAATCCTAAACGCGCCGGTCTTGTAATAAAAGCGGAAGACTGGAAATGGTCAAGCGTATGGCGGCGGGAGAATGGAACTTTTGAACAAAAGAAATTACTGTCTGCATGGCCTGTACTTCAACTTGACAACTATTTATCTTGGTTAAATAGACCGCAAACGGCATTAGAGGAGGAATGTATACAAAATCAATTATTAAAAGTATTCCTTTTGGAAATGATAATTGGGTTGTGAGAACAATTAAACACTTTGGACTGGAACAAACATTGTATTCTGTGGGCAGAAGAAAAAAGAATGGTGGCTGACACCATTTATTTCATAAAAAAAATCCGCCAGAGGTCTTACGACATGGCGGGGTGAAAAATTCTAAATGTGACATTCAGCGAGAAATATGGCGGAGTTTTTGTGTTCGTCAAGAAACGCGATTAGTTTTCTATTCCACGCTTCAAGTTCCTTTTTCTGTTCTGCGTTAGGAGAAAAGTAGAACCATGGACCCATATCCCATTTGCCGTCCGGCGTGACGATTGCCGCACAGTTTTTTTCCTCACTACTCTCACCGAATAAGAGACGCCCGCGATCCTCTGGCTTAACCTCGGTGAAGACAGACCAACCATCAATATGCCCTTCGGGATTTTTTGTAGAAATTCCGTAGAGTCCGGATTCGTCCACATTACCCTTGTCGCCATTCCAATCTTCCAGCTTCTCTGCGAGCGCGAGAAGATTCACTGGATCAATTTCGTGATGCTTGGCCATCTGCTGAATTTCATCAGCTTCAATGTAAATCTTATATGGCTCCATCTTCTTGTTAATGTTAAATTTAGCAAGCATATCGCTTGCTTTATCCGCCATCTGTTCAGAATTTAAACCATTCCTCGTTATAAGAATACATGCGTTAAAATATGACATGGTTACTCCTTTTACTTTGAATTATAACTATTCAAATAATTTAAACATTGATAAAATGTTAGCTAAATTTGAAAGTGTCCCAGAAATTATAACAAGAATTACTATTAATCTCCAGGAATTTCCGAGTTCCTCTTTTTTCAAAAACGACAAAAATATCATTAAACTGAAATTAATCGCCATTGAGAATATAAAACAAAATCCCATTAAAGTTTCAGTTAGTTCCATCTTTCTTCCTCCTCTTTGTTTCTGTATTATTTTCAAAAGACCCATCTTAAAATCCTTTTGAGAGTATATATCATAAAATATGTTTTGTCAATGTTTTTGTATGTGGCCTTACGCATATGCTCGTAAAAATATATTTTTGGGATAATATTTTGTTATGGGAAAAAGAAGTTTGTTAATCTGGCTGATTTTTGGTTTTATTTTCGGAGTCGGTGCTAGTTCTTTCGTTAATTTTGATTTTTATTCCTCTTTATTTTTAATTTTTCTATGCTTAACTTTGTTTTTCGCGGCTTTTTTAATCCGCCGCGAATTTGAAAGCAAAAAATTTTTTTTGATTTTGATTTTATTCTTTTTGGGCTTCGGATTCGGCGTCTTAAGATATGAAGTTAAAGATTTTGGAAAACATAAATTAGACGGATACGCGAATAAGAAAATTACTTTGGAAGGAGTGATTGATGAAGAAGTTGAAGAATACGAAAATTACAACAGAGCGGTTTTAAAAATAACGGACATTAAATATCCGGAAAAAAATATTGCAAACGGGAAAGGAATAAAAATTCTTGTGTACGGCAGGCAGTATCCCCCGTTGAAATACGGCGATAAAGTTTTAATCAAAGGAATATTGAAAAAACCAAAAAATTTTACTCTTGACTCCGGCTTTAACAATTCTTCTTTTGATTGGCCCGCTTATCTTGCGAAAGACGATATTTTTTACGAAGTGTTTTATCCGGAAATAATTTTTTTGGAATCCGGCAAAGGAAGCTTTGTTAAAACTTATCTTTTTTGGGTTAAAGAAAAATTTTTAAATAATTTGGAAGCCGTTATTCCTTTTCCTGAGTCTTCTCTTGCCGGAGGCATTGTTTTGGGAACCAAAAAAAGCATTCCGCCAGATTTAAAAGATGATTTGGTTAAAGCGGGAGTAATACATATAATTGTGTTGTCCTGATATAACATTACGATTATTGGCAGGGCGATATTATGGTTCTTCAAAATTTTTTTGGCGCCGGCCGCGTCAACAACACTGGCTATTTTAGGAATAATTTTATTTGCCGTGATGACCGGAGGCTCGCCCAGCGTGTCGCGCGCTTCCATTATGGCGCTCGTTGCTCTTTTTGCCCAAAGTTCAGGGAGAATTTATAACGCGACCATAGCGCTTGTTTTAGCCGGAATTATAATGATATTTCAAAATCCAAAAGTATTATTGTTCGACGCTTCGTTCCAGCTTTCTTTTCTAGCCACATTGGGACTTATATATTTTACGCCGGTTTTTGAGCATGTTTTTAAGTTTTTGCCCAAGAGACTGAAAATTCAAGAAACAGTTTCAACCACTCTCGCGGCTCAGCTTTCTGTTACCCCTTTCCTGCTTTACACGACTGGAAATCTTTCGCTTGTTGCTTTGCTTTCTAATTTTTTCATTTTGTTATTTATTCCGATTACAATGTTTTTTGGTTTTCTTGTCGGAATAAGCGGATTTTTAAGCAGTTTATTATCTCTTCCTTTTGCGTGGATAACATACGGATTTTTACATTATGAAATTTGGGTGGTCCGCTTTTTCTCTTCTTTTCCTTTTGGTTTTGTTAAGATTAAACATTTTCCGTTTATCGTAATGATTTCTATTTACGGAATTATTATTTTTTTAGCTAAAAAATATTCCCGTAAACAAAAATTTTTCAATGAAAAACTTTAAATTTTATTTTAAATATTGTCTTATAATTCTGCTTTTTGTTTTTACCGTTTTTGTATGGTACGCGGTTTATAGTGAATCGCGAAAGGATATTTTGGTCGCTTTTCTTGATGTGGGGCAGGGAGACGCGGTATTCGTGCGGGCTCCAAACGGAAATCAGATTTTAATTGACGGCGGTCCGAACAAGCAAATTTTATCTGAGCTTTCTAGTGTGATGCCTTTTTACGACAGAACAATTGACGCCTTAATTCTTACTCATTCGCACGAAGATCATTTAAACGGTTTAATAGAAGTTTTAAAAAGATATAAAGTCGGAGCTGTTTTGGAGCCTGGAAATGAAGGCGAAACGCCGGCTTACGCTGAGTTTGAAAAAATAATAAAAGAGAAAAAAATTCGGCATTTATATGTCAAAAGAGGGACAAAAATATCCGTTGACGAGAATACTTTTTTAAATATTTTTTTGCCGGTATTTAATTTAAGAAACGGAGGGATTCACGATCAAATGGTTGTGGGGCAGCTTATTTATGGCAAGACAAAATTTTTGCTTACGGGAGACATGGAAAGTAATTTGGAAAATTATCTTATATCCCTTTACGGCAACAGACTAAAAAGCGAGGTGTTAAAAGCGGGGCATCACGGCTCGCGCACTTCCACTTCCCTGCGATTTTTAGGAACCGCATCTCCTGAATACGCGGTTATTTCCGCTGGAAAAAATAATAAATACGGTCATCCGCATAAAGAAATTTTGGATCGTCTGACTAATTTTGGCGTTAAATTTTTTCGCACTGACCTAGATGGTTTAATAAAATTTACAAGCGATGGCGAAAAAGTAAACGCTTTTGTTTCCTTCGCGGCTCGGAAATGATCCCGCTAAGCGGGACCATTTCTCTCGCTCGCTTAAAAATAAATTATAATATATAATTCAAAGATAATGCAAATTGCGGCGATTATAATATATTTAACATTTCTTGCGATATATGTTTTTTTAATAGCGTCTATCGTTTGGCAAATAAGAATGTATCTTTTGCCTCATGATAAAGCGAGAATAATTTTGGATATTTTTATAATCGGAGCGGTGGTATTGATTATTGCTTCTTTGATTTCTTTTTTTATAATTCCTTGGCAGGATATTGAAGAACTTTTAAATATTCGAGTTTTTGGGGAAATTTTGTGATTCCAAAATTTTACTTTTCTGCCTTAATGCAAATAAGTTTTTACTGAATATAAAGTTTTTAGACAGGTCCGCTGAACGTAAAATTTTGGAACACAGAAATTTCCTTTACTGCCCCTGTTTTTTTTAGTGACTTTTTAAATATTATTATCATGATTCAACTTAAAGAAAATGAAAAAATAATTTTAGCAATTCACAAACATTGGCTTGTTCTTTTTGGAAGAACAGCGCTTGTTTTTATTTTTCTTTTAATCGGGATTGCGGGTTTTTATTTTGTAAGCGGTTTTGCGGCAGATAATGTTCTTTTTTATCGCTTGGCCTGGTTTTTATTTATTGTTTATTTTTTAATTCTTTATCTTGCGGTTTTGATTTTGTGGATGGATAACTATCTTGATATGTGGATTGTAACGGACGAACGGATTTTAGATATTGAGCACATAGGAATTTTTAAAAGAGAGGTTTCCGAATTTTTAATTTCTCATGTTCAGGATGTGACGATAGAAATTCCAGGAATGCTTGCTTCTTTTTTGAAATTCGGCAATATTCGCGTGCAAACCGCCGGCGAAAAATTTTTTGAATCCAAAGACATTCCTAATCCGGAAAAAATTAAAGATTTGATAATAGAATATTCCAGCCGAAAAAAAATATAGATTAAAAAATAAAAAGTCCCGCCTTATCGGGACTGGTTTAATTCTTACTCTTCATCATCTTTGTCTTCATCGCCATTTTCTATTATTATTTTAAAACTAGGAAAATATTTTTTAATAATTTTTGCCGTTATTTCATGGTCAGCTTTTCCCAAAGCTTTGCTTTTACTCCATAGAATAATAATTTTACTTTCTTGAACGACGCTTATTTTTCCGCCACCCAATCCATTTCCGGAATATTTCACGTCCAGTCCAATTTTTACCATATCTTCTTTTAACCTTTTTAAAATATCTAAATAGAATTTTGCGGATTCATCCCCCCGCACAACAAGCTTCTTTTCTTTTTTATTAAAAACCTCGCATAAAATATATTTATTTCCGCCTTCCGGGTCAATGTGCATCTCTGGAATCTTTTTTAGAGAACTTGAATTCATTTTTTCCTCTCCTTTTTTTGAGTTTACTGCGGGAGTCCGACTCCCGCAGTTTGGCTATATTATATTTAAGTTATATCTTTTTAAATTATAAAATTATTTTTTAAAAAAGTAAAATTTATTGATTATTTTTTTCTTCGGTTTCGCGAGTTGACTTTGCCGTTAACGTAAAAAGGACAATTAAGACGAGCGCGGCAAAACCTATGCCGACCCATGGAATCCAAGTATAGCGTTCCGTTATTCTGCTTTCTTCTTTGTCACAAATATCTCCAATGCCGTCGCTGTCTGCGTCTTTTTGATTTCTATTTGGATTACTTGGACAATTGTCTTTAGAGTTAATGACTCCGTCTTGATCAAAATCATCACAGACATCGCCTCTTCCGTTATTATTTATATCTTGTTGATCCGTGTTACTTACTGAAACGCAATTGTCGCGAATATCCGGCACTCCGTCGTTATCAATATCTGCGATAATATAATTTGGATTATTTTGAGACGAAACGGCGGGCATTATGGAAACATCTTTTGTAAAAGCCAAATTGCCCGCTTCGTGAACAGCAGCGATCGCGGATCTATCGGGGTCAAAATAAATTCTATAAGAATGAGCCGGTTGCGCTAAAAACCGAATGGCTCGGGCGTTTGAGTTTATGGCGTTATCTTGGTTTAAGCGCAGTTCACTGATGCGAAGAGGTTGGCTAAAGAAAAACGTAATCATCCATTTGTTTGATGTTGTTTGAGGAAAATAGATGGTTTGTTTATCCATTCTTTGATTGGCGACAACGATTTTATTTTGTCCCGCCGCAAGCGCGCGAATTTCCACAAAATTCGGCAAAGCGACATTGTTATCAAGCAAGGCGGTGAGCGCCGATGAAGTAATCGGATTGAAACTTGATATTGTAATTTGAACGCGTCCTTGTGTATTTTCCGGCAGAGGAAAATCGGCATATGTTTGGATTTGAAGTTATTGTCACCGGTATTTCGTTTGTCAGTGTTTTTTGTTTAAAAAAATACGGTTCAAAAGAATTTGCGGTTTTATCAAAAACAGCGAAGTCAAGCCGTTCAATGAATTTTTCGGCAAAGGGAATTTCAATTGTTGTCGGCGCGTTTATGGAAACGTTGTTAATATCTTTATAAAAACGATAGGCGCTGATCACTGAAGAAATTGAATTTTGCGGCAATCCTGTTTCGTATTGAGGCAATGCTTGCGCGTTTGCCGTTAAAATAATTCCTAAGGCGCTGATATATAAAAATGATTTTTTATGCGACATAGTTTTGTTATGCGTTGTCAGAGCGCGAGCTCTGTTTTTTCTTTCCTAAAAACGCGGTGCTAATAAGCAAAGCTCCGATAATAAAGAATGTTATTATTTTTCCTCCAAGCTCCATTTCCCAAATGTCAACCAAAAGCAATCTTATGACGACAAGACCAAGAAGAGCGCCGCCATAAATACGAAAACCTTTTTTCTCGTTCACTCTGCCGTAAAAGTAAGTTATAAGTCCAACGATAGTGTATATAACCAAAGAAATCATTACGGCAATATCGCTTCCGTCCGAAGGAATGTCGTTATCGCTCATAAACATATATTTAAAAGCCGCGTGCAAAGAAAGCCATAGAAGTATGTAGACATATATTGAGCCAATGATAGTTAAAGACACGCTTATTTGAGAGGCGTCTCCGTTGATTAAATTTTTATTTTGCCTCCAGAAAAAAATTCCAATTCCGAGAAATGTTAATCCTAAAATCAAAAGCACAAAAAAATCTTTATGAATAACGCCCGTTATCCACGCGCTGGAAGTGATGTTGTTTATAGATAAAATAGCAGGTCCTATCAAAAGCAGGCTGATACTTTCGGCGATTTTAATGTCTCGCAAGATTGAGTACGCGATGAGCGAGATAACGCCGCTTTCAATTGTGTAGGCTATAGTGAGGGTCGCGCCTTTTAATTCTACAGATGTTGCGGCGGCAAGCATCGCGATGCCAATACCGGCGTAAACATAAAAAGGCTCCCGTTTTTGCGTGGCTTTAAATATTAAAAATGATCCGACGGCAAACACAATCATCCACGCGGCGATTATCAAACTTTTCCACTCGTCTTTGCCGGCGACCATAATCCAAATAAGCAAAAATAATCCATTGCCGGCCGCCGTTACAAGATCGGGAATAATTTCTTTGCCTTTTAGTTTTAAAATGCCTGAAGTGTTCGTTAAGAAAAATACAGCCGCAAACGCGTAGGCAAAAAGCAACAGAACTCCTTTGTCCGCCGAAGTAAAAGAAAGAAGGTGAGGCAGGCTGTAAAAAGAAATTAATATAAGAGCGGCCGCGGTAAGTTCTCGTCTGCCGGTTAAAACTGTAATCCAAATCGCGCCAAGCACAATGACAAATAAGTATGAAAATAATCCGACATAATCGGTTGTTGGCGCGTTTGTAAGCAATGGCGCGACTCCGGCAAGTATAAGGCTTGCTAAAGCCAGAGATCTGTTTTTGTATTTAACGCTTGCGAGCGCGACAAACGCCGTGCTTAAAAACATTATAATAAGAGCGGAAAGCGGGGTAAAGAAATCATAAATTTCGCGCGCGGCGAATACTGTGAGCAAAATTGTCGTTGAACCAAGAATTAAAAAAATGCCGCCTTGATGAATATAATTTCTAATTCTCCATCACCCAAGCAATATAAAAAGTGATCCGGCGATAATGCCGAGCGCGATGCGCCCCATTGGTCCTATCCAGTTATTAAGAAACGCATAGGTCGTGAGCCAGCCGAATCCTATGAGCAAAAGCATCGCTCCTAATTTAAGCAGCCAATCTTCTTTAAGCCATTCCACAAACTTATCAAATGAAGTCGGCGTAATTTGCGTAGGCGCGGCTGCTAACGGCTGTTGTGTTTCAAGCTGTTTTGGTTGAGTTTGATAATTTAATTCTGGCGCGCGTTCCGGCGTTTTGGTTTGTATTAATTGCTCAAGTTTTTGCACTCGGCTTCGAAGGTTAAGTATAAGAACTAAAATTACTACTCCGCCTATTATAATAATAAATTCCATACATTTTTATTATAGCGCGTTTTTTTAAAAAGAGTACAATTTCTGATGCACCACTATTTCTTTGATGCCGATGTTTTAGAGGGATTATATGTTATTTTTTATCATTCAGAATTTTTTCTAATTTTTGCTGAAGATTATCAAAAATTTCTATGTAATTATGCAAGCGCTTATAAACATCATTAGCATTTTCTTCATCGTAAGTATGCGATGTTAAATTTCTATCTTCTAATGCGTTTTTCCAACGAGGGTCATCATCTATTATTCCAAATTTAAACGCTTCTTTTAAACATTCATTTGGAGAACGGCAAATGATTTGTTCATTTTTTAAAAATTTTTGCATGCATTTCCATGCAATCTCTATCGTAAATTCAAACCTCTGAATAGCGGAGTCGCGGTTTTCAACTGTTTTTTCTTTTTGTAAAATTTCTTTAAATCTTTGAATTGATTTTTTAAATGAATTGAATAATTCTTCCATAAATTTTTAGTTAATTAAGCAATCTGCCTTCTTTTAACGCTTTATTTTTAAAGTCTTCGCTTTTAGTGTTTAAATCAACCAAATCTATGGACCTAAGCGTCTGAATTGCTTCTTTCTCGCTTAAAATTTTAGACATTATTTCAAAATCAACTTTTTCTTTTCCTAAAATCCCTACATCAATATCAGATGTTTGCAGCGCGTCTCCTCGCGCCCAAGAACCAAAAAGATAAATTTTATAATCCTTTTTTAAAAGATACTTTCTTATTATTTGTGTAATTTCATTAATTATTGACTCTATCGTCATTATCAATAACTATAACAAAATTATTAGGAATTGAA
Organism: uncultured Candidatus Saccharibacteria bacterium; assembly: GCA_964499175.1. Taxonomy (GTDB): domain Bacteria; phylum Patescibacteriota; class Minisyncoccia; order CAZCIQ01; family CAZCIQ01; genus CAZCIQ01. The sequence goes on from CAZCIQ010000040.1 coordinate 9,099, forward strand.
AGAAATGCGAGTGGAAGGAATCGAACCTTCAACCTCTGTCTTATCAGGACAGCGTTCTGCCATTGAACTACACTCGCTTTTTTAAAATTATTATATATTTTTTAGTTAAATTTGCAAAAAAAATAGCCGCGCCAAAGCGGGACTATTTTAAAATCAAATATTTAAAACCATTTTTTGTTCTGTTCTTTACCCGCTCCGCTATTTGCGGGACGGGAATCGCGATTTGTAAGGCTCCGCGATTGGCACCTATCCCGCCATTGGCGGGACCGACCTATCAGCCCCTCGCTTAACGGGGGACGATTAGTTTAAAATTATCCACGACCAGCTTCCGCTAGCCGTGCCTTGTTACGACTTATGCCTTGTTACCGAGCTTAGGCTAGGCCCTGAAAATCAGAGACTTCACCTACTCCCGGCTTCCTTGCATTGACGGGCGGTGAGTACAAGACTCGAGAACGTATTCACCGCGGCATGCTGATCCG
>CAZCIQ010000041.1:0-3667 GCA_964499175.1 uncultured Candidatus Saccharibacteria bacterium
CGGTTCCGCTTCTTTTCCTTCCGCCAAAAGGCAATTTAATGCGCGATTCCGCTCCAATTGTCGGCAAATTATGATAGAAAAGACCAGCTATGCAATTATCAACGCAATAATTAAACTTTCTATAATCTTCCGTAATAACGGCGCAAGACAAACCGTATTCAGTATCATTGTAAATACTCTTCGCTTCTTCAATATCTCTACAAGGAATTATTGCGACATGAGGACCAAACACCTCTTCTTTTAAAGCTTTGGCTTGCGGCCTTGACCACCAAGTTTTTACTCTATAAACAAACGGGTCTGCAAAAAACGCTTCGCCGTTTCCATATAAATCTTTTTGTACTATAAATCCGCCGTCATACAATACTTTAATATTGACCCATTTTACCGCTAATTCTCTTATCTCGTCATTAAATTTTTGCGTTTTTTCAAAACCGGCTCTGTTTATAAGAGGCCCCATAAAAGCGGTCGGGCTCAAAGGATTACCGGCTTTAACTCTTTTCGCTATATCAACAAATTTTTCGCAAAACTCGTCAATAATACTTTCATGAACAATTATTCTTCCGGCAGACACGCATCTTTGACCGGAAGTCTTAAAAGCGCTTAAAACCCCGGCGTTTACCGCAAGCTCCATATCAGCATCATTTAACACTATCAAAGCGTTTTTTCCTCCTTTTTCGCATACAGGAGGCAAACGATGCGGATAAAGTTCCGCTTGCTTTTTTACAATCCATTCCGCGGCGTTAGCTGAACCGGTAAAAAGAACTCTATCAATGTCAGGATGCATCACAAGCTCTTTTCCAGTATCTTTTCCGCCTTGCGTTAAATTAATAACACCCGGAGGAAAACCGGCCTCTTCAAACAACTCCATAAGCCTGTTTGCTACAAGCGGAGTTTCTTCGCTTGGTTTCCAAACAACGGTATTGCCTTCAAGAAGCGAAGGAGCCATAAGCCACAAAGGAATCGCGGCAGGAAAATTCCAAGGAGTAATAACAGCCATTACCCCTATTGGTTTTCTTATCGTGTAAGCCATTTTTTCCGCGATTTCCGAGGAAAGAATTTCGCCGCAAGGCATTCCGGCTTCCCCAACCGTCTCTTGAATCATGTGAATAGTTTCCACAACATCTGCCGAGCCTTCATTAATAGGCTTTCCGCAATCCACGCTCACCAAAATTTCAAGCTCTTCTTTTTTTGCCTCTATGATTTGGGCTAATTTATTTAAATATTCCGCTCTTTTAATACGCGATATTTTTTTCCAATGAGAAAAAGCGTATTTAGCGTAACGAACCGCGTTTCCAACTTCTTTTTTTCCGGAATTAGGAAAAATACCCAAAATTTCTCCGCTAAAAGGATTTCTGTCTATAAAATTTCCTATTATGGAAACTATATCTAAAGAACCGCATCTCTTATCTTGCCAACTTCCGTTAATATAGTTTGAAAATTTTGGAGCTTTTGAAATAAACTCGTCAATAACCTTTTGTTCTTCAATTTTTACTTCGGTTTTTAAATCGTCCATTTGTTTTTTCCTTTCCGATTTTTGTTTTTCGCGTTGAAAATTTAGTTTTTCAATGAACCAAAATCGGGTCTATCAAGACCTGATTTCATAGTAAAAATTTAAAAACCAATGTCAAACTTCGTTTGCCGACGGCAGGGATTGCTGACTACATTTGCCAAAGGCGGGATTTGAACCCACGACATCTCGCTTATGAAACGAGCGCTCTAACCACTGAGCTACTTTGGCGCTTATTTTACTTTCATTGCTTCAATTAGCCCTAAAATTTTATATTTTAAATAAGTGCTTCTTTTTATTCCTAAAGACATTACACCATAATAAGTATTATAATTTTCATAAACCTTTTTTGAATTTATATTTAAAAATACGGGATTACCAAATTGTTCAACGGGTAATTTTAAAAAATTAGACCAAAATTTTATCACTTTATCTATGCGAGGTTTATGAATTGCATTTATAAATATACGAGGCATAAATTCTTGATTCTTTATTTTCATTATTTTTTTAAACCACAAAAACATAAACTTAATCATAGACGGTTCTGAGTTTGAAAAAGATAATTTAAAAGTTTTACTTCCTTCTCCCCAATACAATGCTAACCCTGCTATTAAAAAATCGCGCCTAGAAAATTTACCTATTTCTTTTTTACCATTTTCTCTATAAAATTCAATGCATTGTTCTTTTTTCTTTTTATTAATTTGCGCTCCCATTAATCTTCCTTTACCGCTATTTTGAACCAGTTTTTCTTGCTGTTTTTTAGTTAATTTTATATCCTTACACCAAATACTTACACTATTTTTAGAAACGTTTAGACGCGAGGCTATGGACTTAATACTTAATCCTCTCTTTCTTAATTTATGAGCTTCAATTTTAAATAAAGACTTAGCCATATTAATATATATAATACTATAACTGATTTTTTAATTCAAATACTTTATGTTTTTACTAAAATAACACTCTAAAAAATCACTAACCTAACTTATTGCCGATAAAAAATACCGCGCGAAATCGCGAGGTATAAATCCCGCCATGACGGGAAAAATTAACTGTAATACAATTCTTCAACTAAAGACATCTTTTTTAACTTTTCCAATGCTAATTTTTCAAGCTGTCTAATTCGTTCTCTGCACAATCCAAAACGATCCCCTACTTCTTGAAGAGTTTGCTCGCGAGAAAAACCGATTCCGAAACGACGTTTGATAATTTCTTCCTCTTGCGGCGTTAAAGGCGCCAAAACTTGCCTTATTTTTTCCTTCATATTCAAATCTATTATAATATTCTCCGGTATTTGAGATTTATCGCACCGCACAGCGTCTTCAATTTTTAAAAAATTATCTCTTCCGCCTTCTTTATTTTCAATTTCAATGGAATCGTCCAAAAAAATAGGTTCTTTTATGGCTGACTTTTGAAAATTCTCCAAGTCTTTTCTTGATATATCACAAAGACTTATAACCGTATCAAGCACAATTTCCTTTTCAACTTCTCCTCCATTTTCTCTTTCCAAAACCTTCCTTACTCCTTCAATTTTATTAAATATCTTTCTTATTCTAAAAGGTATTTTTATAATATTGGCATTACCGCACAATGAACTAGTGATATTAGCCACAACCCACCAACTAGCGTAAGTAGAAAAATAAACGCCTCTTTTATAATCAAATCTGTCAATTGCCCTCAAAAGACCAGCGCTCCCCTCTTGCACCAAATCTAAAAATTTAAAGCACGTGTGGGGCATAAGAAAATTTCCGGCAATTTTAATCACTAATCTTAAATTGCCTTCAGCTATCTTGTCTCGTATTTTTATAATTTCTTTTTCATCCGCCGCGACGGATTTTCTTTCGCCGTTCTTTATTGATTTTTTTTCCAAATTTATTTTAGCAATGTGAAGCTGTTTAAAAAGTTCTATCGTTTCTTGGTGATTCAAAACTTTGATTCCGCTTACATCTTTATGATAATAATACCATGATTCATCAACTTTCATTTTATGATTCCTTTCCTCTGGTTTTAAGCATTAAAAAAAACGCTTTTTTAACAAGCCTATGATTGAAAAGAAGATTTTTTATCCTTTCTTAGGATAACAAATAAAAAAATTTTGTAAATATTTGTTGTCCCGAAAGTCGGGAGAATTGCACCGGCGCCTTCCCGAGTGTTATGAACTCG
>CAZCIQ010000041.1:3767-9542 GCA_964499175.1 uncultured Candidatus Saccharibacteria bacterium
CGGGAGAATTGCACCGGCGCCTTCCCGAGTGTTATGAACTCGGGACGAGATACTACTTCTCTATCCCGCGATAATTTTTTTTAAAAACACCTATTTTATAAGTTTATCTTATTTGCTTTTAATTGCAAATTGGTGAAAAGCGGCATCAGATATCGTGATAAAAAAATCCCGACGTCCGACGTCGGGAATATTAATTTTAAAATATTCTTGGAAACAGATGAGGTAAGGCCTCATCAATTTTCATCACAGAAACTATATCCATATCTTTTACTATTTCCAAAGGAGTCTCCTTTAATTCCAATAAATTTTCTCTTGGTATCACGACTTTTTTTATATTATGCCTTTTCGCGGCCAATAATTTTTCTTTTAAACCGCCTATACCTATAACTTTTCCCAAAAGCGTAATCTCTCCGGTCATTGCCACAAGTTCGGCTTTCTCCTTTCTTAAAGCCGACACTAAAGACATTAATATGGCAAGTCCGGCAGAAGGTCCGTCTTTTGGAACAGCTCCTTCCGGCATATGGACATGGAAATGATAATCCTCAATGTCCAATACTTTCAAAAAATGTTTATAAATTTCGCTTTTCATTAAAGACAACGCCACCTTTACCGATTCATTTATCTGATCGCCGGTATTTCCCGTAATAGTAATCTTAGCCGGTTCGCCGTCTGGTTTTTTTCTAAAAGAAGCTTCTACTTCAAGAATGTCTCCACCATGACTCGTATAAGCCAGGCCTATTATATTTCCCGGTTCGTTTATCATTGCCTTTTTTTCGTGATAAAGCGATATTCCTAAATAATCATTCAATTCTTCATCTGAAATTGCGCAAGGCAAATTTTCTTCACACGCGATTTTCATAGCCAATTTTCTATTTATGGTGTCAATCTGCCTTTCTAAATCTCGCACTCCTGATTCACGCGTATACTCTGAAATGATTTTCCATATCAAATAAGAATTAAACAATAAACGAACTTCGTTCGGCAAACCGTTTTCCCTAACGGATTTCGGAACAAGGAATTTGTCAACTATATGCATTTTTTCATAATCAGTATATCCATGAATTTTTATGACTTCCATTCTATCCAAAAGCGGCTTAGGTATGTCTTCTCTTGTATTCGCGGTTGTTATAAACATCACTTGAGACAAATCAAATCCAATTCCCAAATAATGATCGGAAAAAGAATTATTTTGTTCTGGATCAAGCACCTCAAGAAGCGCGGATGCCGGATCTCCCTGAAAATCTTTTGTTAATTTATCAATCTCATCTATCATAAACACAGGATTTCTTGAACCACAATTTTTTATTTTTTCAATAATTCTTCCCGCTTTCGCATTCATATAGGGAGTTCTATGCCCCCTTATTTCGGCTTCGTCATTAACTCCGCCAAGAGAAATACGAACAAATTTTCTGTTCAACGCTTTCGCAATAGACCGGCCAAGAGATGTTTTGCCGACTCCAGGCGGACCCACAAAGCAAAGAACGGGGCCTTTTTTATTTGGATTTAATTTTCTTACCGCCAAATACTCTAAAATTCTTTGCTGAGGCTTATCAAGACCATAATGATCGCCTCGCAAAATACCGGAAACTTCATTTAAATTTTGCCTGTCAAGCGTGTCTTTTCCCCATGGCAAATCAAACAAAAAATCAAGGTAGTTTGTAACCCGCCGATACTCTGAGTCGCTTGGGCAAAGATTTTTTATACTGGCAATATTATGCTCTATTTCTTTTTTATCCTGTTCCGAAGACAAAAATCTCTCTAATTCTTTTAATTTCTTATTATAAAAAGAAATTTTACATTCCGGCTGTTCAGAAAAAGCATCTCCGCTCTTCGCGCTCAATTGACTTTTAAACTCGTGAAGCGCCGAGTCAAGATACTTTATTAAATCTTTTTTCGCGCCGCGAGATAAACCGATTTCTTTCAGAACTTCAATTGATCTCTTAATGAGTTCTTGGCTTATTTCAATTTTTTCAATCAATTCTTCTTCATCGCATCTTCCCGTTAAAATTTCTTCAATCTCGTTAATTCTTCCTTTCATTATCTTTAATTCTTTAACTATAGTCTCCATTCCAAAAATAATTTGCCTTTCAACCAAAGTCGTATTTTTCAAAAACCAATCTTTATTTTCTTGAAAACTTTGCCATCTTTCTAATACTCCCTCACATTCGCTTGCGCAACCTAAACGCAAATAATCAAGCACTTTATAAAGCAACGTTTTTGAAGAATTATTTTCCAATAAATTATCAAGTAAATTATTAATCCATCTTACAAAAGTAAAGTAATCTTTTGTGATTAAATCTTTTTTAAAAGCCGGAAATCTAAAATATTCTTCGTCTATGCCGTTTTCGCGCTGCAAAGTTGAAACATGCGCTATGTTATTCAAAACTTTATTAATTATTTCTTGAAAATATTCTTTGTTTGAAAATTTCAGCCAATCATCAAGCTCCATTGATATATCGTTTAAAATATTCAATTCAACAGCTTGGGCATCTTCAATAATCTTCTCTATTTTCGCGGCGCACAATCCGGAAGCTCGCACGAAAATTTTTTTTTGCTGAATATCGTTTTTCTCTTCTTCCAAAATACAAACAGTGCCTATGTTGGCGTATGCTTCATCAATTTTCGCCAAATTAAACAAAACTAGAGATTTCTGATCGAATTTAATCAAACTTCTGTTCTTCTGCAACTCTTTAAAATAATTATTTGTAAAATAAAATTTTTTGTTAACGCCAGGTAAAATAATAACATTGTCTTCCAAAAGGAATGTCGGAACAGCTATTTTCTGAGTCGCGGCCAATTGTTTCAACCTATTTATATATTCGTCTTTTTGCGATAGCTTTTTTACCACAGCCGTTTCTCCTCGTAATTCATAAATTTTTCAAAGATACAAAGGGTTTGCTGTTTATAGTATAACCGCAAGTAAATAAAAAGCGAGAAAATTTGTTTGAGATGTCTGCCGACTTTCACAGGACGTCGCATGTCCTGTTTAAATCTTGAGATATCTGCGAACGGCAATAATGCTGGAAAAAGAACCCAAAAATACGCCGACAAACATTAAAAGAATGAAAATTTCAAAAAAATTGACTAAATAATAATTAAATATATTTGGAGGCCCAAAAAAACTTTGCGCCTTTCCGGCAAGCCAATAGGTTACAGGATAAAAAATTATTGTGGCTAAAATAGAAGAAAATAATCCATAAAAAGCCCCTTCAACAATAAAAGGACCTCTTATATAATTATTTGAAGCGCCGACAAGACGCATTATAGAAATCTCTTCACGGCTTGTGTATATGGCAAGCCGTATGGTATTAAATGATACAAGAATCGCGACAACAACCATAAAAACAGTTATAGAAAAACCGATTTTCCGCGAGGAAGATAAAATTTCGCTAAGCCTGTTTATCACAAGCTGATTTTGGCGGTAATTTATCTTATCAATAATATCGTCAAAACTGCTTGATTCTAAAAAATTATTTATCGCTCCAAATTGACTCGGATCTTTTGCTTTTATGTTAAAACTGGCTCCTAATGGATTTTCATTAAGTTCCGTAAGCGATTGATTTATAAGAGCATTATCTTTGTGGCGCTCGCGAAACCTATTTAACGCCTCTTCCCTGCTTACATAATCTATATTTTTCACTTCTTCTAATTTTGACATTGTCCTTTTCAAAGAAAGAATACGTTCTTCCTGCGCGTCATTTTTAAAATAAATACTTATATCAACTTTGTCTTCAAGGCTGGAAAGAGTGGAGGTTAAAAGCACATTTAAAAAAACCAAAGACCCGATAATAAAAAGCGTGATGAACATTATAATCACCGTAGCAAGACTTACCCAGCCATTTCGCCAAAAATTTATAAATCCTGACTTTATTATTCTTTTTATATTAACAAAAATCATATTTTTTTATCATAACATATATTTTCCATGTTTTTCATCGCGAACTAATTTGCCATTTTCCAAAGTAATAACTCTTTTATCCAACGAATTGACTATATCTTTGTTATGAGTTGTAAGTATAACCGTTGTTCCCAGCTCGTTTATTTTTAAAAGAAGTCTTATTATATCTACTGTATTTAACGGATCTAAATTCCCGGTAGGCTCATCAGCAACAATAACTTCAGGTTGATTAATTATAGCTCTCGCGATAGCCAGCCTTTGTTTTTCTCCTCCTGAAAGCTCATGAGGAAAATGACATGCTTTGTTATGTATTCCAACTAAGTCCAATACTTGAGGAACATCAGACTCTATTCTATCTTCATCAACTCCCGCCGCTTCCATCGCGAAAGCGACATTTTCAAAAGCCGTTTTCGTAAGAAGTAATCTAAAATCCTGGAAAACAACTCCTATTTTTCTTCTTAAATAATGAATTTTATGTTTTGGAATATGGCAAACATCTATTGATTCAAAAAATATTTTCCCTGAAGAAGGAACTTCTTCACGTAAAAGAAGCTTTAAAAGAGTTGATTTTCCGGCTCCGGATTGACCAACAATAGAAACAAATTCATGAGGCTCAACGACAAAACTCACTTCTTCCAAAGCGCGCGATTCCTCCGAATAAATTTTTGATACTCTGTCAAAGTAAATCATTTAATTTTTTAAATTAAATTCCGCTTCTAAAAACTCGTCTAATTCTCCGTCCAACACTTTTTCCACATTTGCCGTTTCTGCTCCGGTCCTATGGTCTTTTACCAGTTTATAAGGATGGAAAACATAAGAACGAATTTGATGCCCCCATTCCGCTTCCGTTGTTTTACTTATTTTCATGGCATCTTCCTCTTTTTGTGTTTCTTTAAGCCTGATTTTATAAATTTTTGCCCTTAGAATTTCCAAAGCCTTTTCTTTATTTTGCTGCTGCGATCTTTCCGTGTCAACATGAACCTGAATGTTTGTGGGAATATGGGTTATGCGCACAGATGTTTCTCTTTTATTCACATTCTGTCCGCCAGGCCCTCCCGACCTCGCGAAATCAATTCTAAGATCCTCTTGTTTTAAATCAACTTCCGACGGCTCCACGAATCTAGGCAAAACTTCAATTAAAGCAAAAGATGTATGCCTTAATTTTTTTGCTGAAAAAGGAGAAATTCGGACTAATCTATGGACTCCGGACTCATTTTTAAGAATACCATACGCGTCTTTTCCGTTTATTTCAACTGTCGCGTTTTTAATTCCTTTATGTTCATTTTCATGCAAATGCAAGACCAAAAAATCCCACTCTTTTCTCTCGCAAAAACGTCTATACATTCTAAAAAGCAAATATGCCCAATCTTCAGCGTCATCTCCTCCGGCGCCTGAAAAAATATTTATTATCGCATCTCCTTTATTATACTTTTCTTTTCCTTTTAATTCTTCTTTTATTCTATTTATTTCTCTAAAAACTTCTTGGGCCTTGACTTTATCTTTCCAAAAATCCGCCTTTAAAATTTCTTTTTCCAATTCCGATAACCTATTTAGCATCAAATTATTTTTTCCCTCTGTCATTTATTCATTTTACCGATATTAAAAATTTAAGCAACAAAAAAATCCCCAGAGCTTTTATCTCTAGGAATTTATAGAAATTTTTAATATCCGCTTACTTCGGCCTGTAATCAGGCACGACTTTTACGGTAATTTGTTTTGTTTCAGTTATTTGTTCTCCCGTGCTGTTATTTACGCAGGTTAAAATATAATCGCTTGTTCGTTTTGGAGACACTGTTCTGTCTGCAACTGGGACAGAGGCAGATGAAATAGGCTTGTTTCCGCTCCAATCGTTGTTGTATCCTCCTGTCGCTTCACAA
>CAZCIQ010000042.1:0-9271 GCA_964499175.1 uncultured Candidatus Saccharibacteria bacterium
CCGACTATTGCGACATCACATTGCTGCATGTCGATGCGGCGCCGAGCTATTGGCGATTGACGAGAAATATGCTAACATAAAACTTTCATCCGGCGAAGTGCGAAAAATTCAGAAAGGATCTTGGGCAAGCGTTGGCGCCGTATCAAACGAAGAAAGAAAACTTATGACAATCGGTAAAGCGGGAAGATCGCGCTGGATGGGAATACGCCCGACAGTGCGAGGCACCGCGATGAATCCAGTGGATCATCCGTATGGAGGAGGCGAAGGAAGGTCAAAAAGAGGAACTAAAAGACCAAAAAATATTTGGGGTAAAGTAACCGGAGGAGTGCGAACAAGAAAGAGAAAAAAATATTCAAATAAGTTTATTCTTCAAAGAAGAAAGAAAAAATAATTATGGCAAGAAGCTTAAAAAAAGGACCTTATATTGATCCGAAATTATTAAAAAAAATCAGCCGTTTTAAATTAGGAGAAAAAACGGTTATTAAAACATGGTCGCGGCGTTCGGATATATCTCCTGAAATGATTGGATTTACTTTGGGAGTTCACAATGGCAGAGAATTTATTCCGGTATTTGTAACAGAGGAAATGGTCGGACACAAATTAGGAGAATTTTCCCTTACAAGAAAATTTGTGAGACACGGCGGAAAAATGCAGAAAGAAATAGAAGCCAAGAAAAAACAGGCGGATATAGATGCGAAAAAAGCCGAGAAAAAATAATAAAAATAATGAGTGAAGCGAATATGTTTTTCTTATCCACCAAAGGCGGGCGACGATTTTAATAGTCGTTTCACTTTTTTAAAATCAGTCATATGCTAGAAATAAAAGCGCAATTAAATTATTTAAGAATTTCGCCGAGGAAAACCAGGCTTGTTGCCGATTTAATCAGAAGTAAAAACGTCAAGGAAGCGGAGAGCCTTCTTTTTTTTACTTATAAAAAAGCTGGCGAGCCATTTTTGAAACTGCTTAAATCCGCGATTTGCAACGCGAAAAATAATTTTAATCTTAAAGAAGACGGTTTATTTATTAAAGAATTAAAAGTTGATAAAGGTCCGACTCTTAAAAGATCGATGCCTCGCGCGAGAGGAAGGGCGCATAAGATTAATAAAAGAACGAGCCACGTTACACTCGTTCTTACCGAACAGGATAATTTAAAAACCAAAGAATAAATTTGAAATATGAGCCATTCAGTTCATCCATACGCATTTAGAATAAAAATTTTACGCGATTGGAAGTCGCGGTGGTTTGGTGTTGGAAAAAAATATAAAACGCAATTAAAGACGGATGTTATTCTTCGCGAATGGCTGGAAAAGAAACTTGAAAAAGCCTATATTGAAAGCATTGAATTAGAGAGACTGCAATCATTTTTGCATGTCATTTTAAGGACTTCTCGGCCGGGTATTTTGATCGGCAGAAAAGGGGAAGGAGCTGAAAAATTAAAGAAAGAAATAAAAGCAAAGTTAAAAAATATAAATACCGTAAATGGCGCCTCGGACGTAAAATTAACCATTGAAGAAATTAGAGACGCGGAAAGCCACTCTTCTATTATGGCAAAAATGGTAAAAGAAGAGCTTGAAAAAAGAAAAAGATTCAGAAAAGTTTTGAAAAAATTCATAGAAAAAGGAATGATGAATAAAAACGTGAAAGGAATAAAAATCGCTCTTTCAGGAAGACTTGACGGGGCCGAGATGGGAAGAAGAGAGTGGCTGAAAAAAGGAAAAGTCCCTTTGCAAACTTTGAGGTCTGACGTTGATTTTTGTCGCGACAAGGCGCATTTGCCTTACGGAGATATAGGCATTAAAGTATGGATTTATAGGGGAGAAATTTTTGAAAAATAATGAGAGAGCAAAGCGAACGAATATATTTTTCAAAACCCTGTGAAATGCCGCTTTGCGGCTACTGCCAAAGGCAGTATTTCACAGGGTGCGTAAAATTTATAGTCGTTTTACTCCTTAAATTTTAGTATGTTATTTCCTAAAAAAGTAAAATATAGAAAATGGCAAAGATTAAGAAAAAAAAATCCCGGCGTGGAGACGAGGGGAATTTATTTAGCTTTTGGTTCGCATGGTCTTAAATCAATGAGCAACGCCGATATTAATTCTCAGCAAATAGAAGCGGCGCGAAAAGTTATAAGCAGAGCGATACAAAAAACGGGAAAAATGTGGATTAGAATTTTTCCCGACCGTTCTATAACCAAAAAACCGCCGGAAGTAAAAATGGGTAAAGGAAAAGGCGATCCAGTGGGATTTATGTTTCCGGTGCGCCGCGGAAGAATTCTTTTTGAAGTAGACGGAATCACGGATGAAATAGCAGAGAAAGTATTAAAAGGAGCCGGAAACAAATTACCGCTTAAAACAAAAGTTATTTCAAGGGATTAACATTGGTTTTATTTTAAATTATTTAATTTTTATGAAAATATCAGAATTAAAATCATTATCAAAAGAAGAATTGCGATTTTTGCTTCAAAATAAAAAAGAAGGTTTAAAAAACTTTTATTTTAATTCAAGCAAAGGGAAAATAAAAAACGTTAAAGAAGCGAAAAATTTAAAAAAAGACGTCGCTAGAATTTTAACAATAATTAAAAATTTATGAAAAAAACATTAAAAGGAAAAGTTGTTTCGGATAAAATGCAAAAAACCGCCGTGGTGGAAGTGGCTCGTTTTTTCATGCACCCAAAATACAAAAAATATATTAAACGTTCAAAAAAATATAAAGCGCACGATGAAAATAAAGAATATAAATTAGGAGACAATGTGATAATTGAAGAAACCAGGCCGATTTCAAAAGATAAACATTTTAAAATAATTAAAAAAATTTAGAAAAAATTAATTAATATGATTCAGCACAGAACAATGTTAAAAGTGGCGGATAACAGCGGAGCAAAACTCAGCCAGTGTATTAAAGTTTTAGGCGGCACGCGAAGAAGATACGCGCAGTTGGGCGATATAATTGTTGTAACGGTAAAATCGGCTGAACCAAGAAAAGTTATAAAAAAGAAAGATGTCGTGAAAGCCGTTGTTTGCCGACAAAGAAAACCGTTTAGAAGAGAGGATGGCTCTTATGTGCGTTTTGACGATAACGCGGTGATAATTATAGATGAAAAAAAGGAGCCGAAGGGCGGTCGTATTTTTGGTCCGGTGCCCCGCGAACTTCAGGAAAAAGGTTTTGCTAAAATCATTTCTCTCGCGTCTAAAGTCGTGTAATGTTTTAAATTGATTAAAATTCAAATTATTTTATGAAATTACGGCAAACATTAGACATAAATCTTGAACAAAAATTAACTCATAAAGAATTATTGGAACAACGGATAGAGATTTCTCAAAAAATGAGGCTTGAAATAGAAGATATTAGAAATGAATCGGGTTTTTCTCCGGAAAATTTATTGGAAGACGTTATCCGTATTTTGCTTCAAGAAATAAACGAAGAATCTTTGAAAAACGCATTGGACGTTTTATTAAAAGATGAAACATTAAAAGAAAAACTCATTGAAAATTGCGGAGCGCTGGCAATGCCCACTAAAGAAAAAATAGAAAATTTTGTTTTAAATTATATTTATGATTCCAATCGCGGCGATTTTAGAATTGAGGAAACTAACGAAGAAGGAAAGGGAATTATAAACTCTTTAAAAACTACAAGCGGAGATTTCTTTTTGGCGATTAAGAATCCCGCTGAAGCGGAGAAAAGAGCGCAAGACCTTGAATCTTTAATAAAAACCGGCAAAGGAGCCGGCGAAGGGGCTATGGAAGAACTGCACGAGATGAAAAATGCCATTGAAATTGCCGTTTTAGTAAAACCTAATTTTGAATTGTTGCAAAACGCTGTTACATATTTACTTAAAAAAACGAATTCCGCGGGCGAACCCATTCTTGTCGGATTTCTTAAAGACGCGGCGATTATTTCAAAAATAGGATTTTTAGTTTCAGAAAGAATACAAAAAAGATTTGTAAGAAATTTTTCTGCAATTAAACAAAAAGAATCTTCTCAAAAATTTGAAAACGCATTTCTTAATTCTGTGGGAGAATATGTTTTAGTGAGTATGGGCGTTATCGCGCCAGAAATATTCGCTCTTAATAAAACGGAGTTGGATCCAAAAGCCTATGAAGCCGCGAAAGTGGAATTTGATAAATTAGGACTTAATTTAGACGCGCTTAAAAAGCAATATAATTTAAGAAGCGAAGGAACTTTATTTTGGAATAGATGGAAGACGTTAGAAAAGAAGCCGGACAAAATAACCGATGAAAATATAAGAAAATTTATAACGGAAACGGTGAGAGCGGATAGCGAAAAGATTTTAGAAGTAATTAAATACGAAAATTTGTTTGAAAAAATAAAAGACGTTGTCTTGGAGATGAAAGGGAAAGACAAGCAAGATGAGCGCGAAAATGAACTTAGAGAATTATTAACCGAGTCTTTTTCATCTTCTGATTTTAAAGATATTTTATTGGAACTAATACGTGAAAAGTGGTATGAAAAATTGGATATTTTTTATAGCCACGATATTTAAGTATTTTTAGCAAAAAATCTTTTGCAAAATTTTCTGTTTGATTTTTACATAAAATATGAAAATTTTAATATTCACGGAAGGAACGATTATAATGCATAAAAGCGCTTTTGGTCTTACGAAACAAGAAATTATAAATCAAGTAAAAGAGAAAAATTCTTCCGTTCACGATTATTCATCTTATATTCCGATAGGCGGCGCGGCTTTAAAAATTCAAAAATGGAAAAATCAAGGAGCGGAAATCGCGTATTTAACTTCAAGAAAGAAACTAAATGAAATTGAAAATATTAAGCAAATTCTTAGAAAACATAATTTTCCGGAAGGAGAGTTTTTTTACCGCGCAGGAAACGAAGAATACAAAGATGTGGCGGAAAAAATTTTGCCGGATATTTTAATTGAAGATAATTGTGAAAGCATAGACGGAGAAAAAGAAATGACAATTACCTGTATAAAGTCGGAAATTAAACAAAAAATAAAATCTATTATAGTAGAAGAATTTAGCGGTATTGATCATTTACCTGACGATTTAAACACATTAAAAAATTTTTAACTATGCGTTATTTGGGACAGCATTTTTTAGTTCAGAAAAATATCGTGAAAAAATTGATTTTATTTTTTATCGTGATAAAATATAAGTTATGAAACGAATTATTCAATTTCATATTTATAAAGGCGATAAATATTATATTGCTCAAGGTGTTGATTTGCCTATTATTACTCAGGGAAAAACTCTTGATATTCTCGCAAAAAATATAAAAGAAGCTGTAGAGCTTCATCTTGAGGGCGAAAATTTATCTGATTTTGATTTAGCAAAACACCCATCTGTTTTAGCCAATTTAGAGTTATCAGAAATTTATGCCTAAATTAAAAAATCTTTCAGGAAAAGATATTATTAAAATTTTAAAGAGCTTTGGCTTTTTAATTTTTGCCCAAAAAGGAAGTCATATAAAAATGAAAAGAATTGTTGAAAATGACTTTAGTCAAACTTTAACTATTCCAAAACACAAAGAATTAGACAAAGGAACAATAAAAGCGATTTATAATCAGATTTTAAGATATGTTCCTGAAAGCGATTTAAAAAGGCATTTTTATAATTGATATTATAATATGAAGAATGTTGAAATAGATTCAAAAGAATTCATTAAATCTAAAGTTACTTGGATAGTTATAATTTGGCTAATAATAATTTTCTCTCCATGGTTTTTTGATTTTGATACAAAAAATTTAATCTGGAAAATATTCATGGTTATAACTAGTATTACAATGTTATATTTTTTATTCTTTTCGCGAAATCCCCGCCAGTAAAGATGGGGTGCTTTATTTTTTTTACGAAAAATCAAGCGAGATAACGTTTCGCTTTTTGTCTTTTGGATTTCTTGTATAATGCGATTATGCGTTATTTGGGACAGCATTTTTTAGTTCAGAAAAATATCGTTAAAAAAATCGCGGATGTTGCGGAGTTAAATAAAAACGATGTTGTTTTAGAGGTTGGTCCCGGAAAAGGAATTTTAACTGAAGAATTGTTAAATAGAGTGAAAAAAGTCATAGCGGTTGAGAAAGACAGGAAACTTTGCGAATTTTTAAATGATAAATTTAAAAAGGAGATTGAAGAAAAAAGGTTGGAGTTGACAGAAGGAGATATTTTGAAAATTCAAAATGCAAAAATAAAAAATCAAAATGACAATGTAAAATTAAAAATTCCGAAAAAATATAAAATTGTGGCGAATATTCCGTATTACATTACCTCAAGATTTTTAAAAATATTTTTGGAGGAAGCGGAAATTCAGCCGGAGAAAATGGTTTTAATGCTGCAAAAAGAAGTGGCGAAGAGAATTTGCGAAACGCCGGCAAAGAGCATTTTGGCTGTATCCGTTCAGGCGTATGGAAAACCAAAAATCGCGCTTCGCGTTTCCGCCGGCAGTTTTTTTCCTCAGCCGAAAATTGATTCAGCGGTTATCGTTATTAACGAAATATCCAAAAAATTCTTTAACGGCATTATTGAAAAAAAATTCTTTAGTATCGTTAAAATCGGTTTTTCTAAAAAAAGAAAAATATTATTTAATAATCTTACGGAGCTTCCTTCAAAATATGGCGGCCGCCATATTTTGAAGGAAGCAGAGAAAAAAGAAAGCCTAAAAAACGCGTTTAAAAAATGCGGAATAGATGATTTAAGCAGAGCCGAAAACCTAACTCTCAAAAATTGGAAATGTTTATGTAAATGTGCTATATTTTAAATAAGGTTATTTTTAGTGAAAATATCCATATTTTATTAGCTTTTTTCCAAAAATTAAGGAGTAAGCAAAGCAAGCGGCCATAATTTTTAATAAAACTATGAGTTACATAAAAAAGACATTAGAAAACGGCGTGCGGGTGGTGCTTAGCCCTATGGCTAACACAAAAGCCGTGACAATTATAGCGCTTGTTGGCACTGGTTCTAACTTTGAGGAAAAGAGAATCAATGGAATTTCTCATTTCTTAGAACATCTTTTTTTTAAAGGCACGAAACATAGGCCGAAAGCGGGAGACGTGCATAAGGCGCTC
This sequence comes from uncultured Candidatus Saccharibacteria bacterium, assembly GCA_964499175.1. Taxonomy (GTDB): domain Bacteria; phylum Patescibacteriota; class Minisyncoccia; order CAZCIQ01; family CAZCIQ01; genus CAZCIQ01. The sequence continues at coordinate 7,040 of CAZCIQ010000042.1, forward strand.
GATAAGCTTGGAGCGGAACACAACGCTTTTACCTCCAAGGAACTCACGAGTTTTTGGGTAAAATCGGCGAATAAATATTTTGATGAATCGCTTGATATCGTGTCGGATATATTGCTTGAACCTCTTTTTAAGGAAGACGAGCTGGAAAAAGAAAAAGGAGTTATAATACAAGAAATCAGCATGTATGAAGATTTGCCTCAAAGAAAAGTTTTGGAATTATGGGATGCGTTGTTGTATCCAAATCAACCTGCCGGAAGATCAATCGCCGGCACAAAAGAAATAATAAATTCTCTCACGCGAAAAGACATTACGGATTACAGAAACGCCCATTACACTGCTTCAAATATGGTGGTAGCGATTGCGGGAAATATTGATGAAAATTCCGTTTTTAAAAAAGTAGAAAAAATTTTTAAGAATATTCCTCAAGGCAAAAAAATAAAAAAGACGCCCACAAAAGAAAATAAAAAAATGCCTGTCGTGAGTTTATTGAAAAAAGAAACGGACCAAACTCATTTAGTGCTGGGAACGCGGGTTTTTGATATGTTTGATGAAAAAAAATATATTCTGGGAATTTTAACCGTTCTTTTAGGAGGAAACGCTTCTTCAAAACTTTTTTCCGAGATAAGAGAAAAATTAGGCTTAGCTTATTATATTGGTTCGTCAACCGAGCATTTTATGGATGCCGGCTACACAATAGCTCGCGCCGGCGTTCCTCATGATTCTTTGGAAATAGTCGTTAAAAAAATCGCTAAAATAATTAATTCTTTTAAAAATAAAAAAATAACTCCAAACGATCTTAAGTCTGCTAAAGATTTTATTAGAGGATCAATGGCGCTTTCTCTTGAGTCTTCCGATGAAGTTGCTTTATTTTACGGTGAACAAGAACTTTTTTATAATCGTATTTTAGAAATGGAAGATATGTGGAAAAAATTTGAAGTTGTTTCAAGAGAAGATATAATGAATTTAAGCCACGTTATTTTTAAGCCGTCCAGAATAGGTCTCACGGCTATTGGTCCTCAAAATGAAAAACAGAAAGAAGGATTTTTAAAAATTCTAAATGAAATTTAACTGCTAATTATTTATTAATTTATGTCGGAGCAAAAAATTTTTTCAATCTCAAGCGGAGCCATTATAAAAGTCATTTTATTCGGATTATTGCTTGCGTTTCTTTACGCCATAATAGATATTATAGTGTTGGTTTTTCTTTCCATAGTTATCGCGTCCGCGGTGCGTCCGGCGGCAAAGAAACTTCAAAAATATTATATCCCAAAAGTTTTAAGCGTTCTTTTAGTATACCTAATAAGTTTCGGAATTTTTGTTTTAGCCTTTTATCTTATAATTCCGCCGCTTTATTTTGAAGTATCAGATTTTTTAACTTTAAAACAAGTTTCAATTTCGGACATTCCTCTAAAAATTATTCCTGAGTTTCAAAAAAATATTGGATTGCCTTTTTCTTTTCCAGATGTTTTAAAAGAAGCCTCTTCGGTTTATCAGGAGTTTTTGCCGAAAATACCAAGAGGCTTTTTTAGTATAGCAAGCATGATTTTCGGAGGAGCCGCTTCATTCTTGTTTGTTATAATAATTTCTTTTTATTTATCCGTGCAAGAAGGAGGAATAGAACGTTTTCTTCAAATAGTCACACCCGCGCAATACGAACCTTATATTTTAGGATTATGGGAAAGATCTCAAAAAAAAATAGGCAAGTGGTTAAGCGGCCAGCTTCTTTTGGGAATACTTGTCGGCTCTTTCGTGTTTATAGGTTTGAGTATTTTAAGAATTAAATACGCTCTTGCTTTGTCTATTTTAGCTTTTATTTTTGAATTAATTCCTGTTTTCGGACCAATACTTGCCGCTATTCCGGCCATAATTTTTGCTTTCCTGCAAGAACCGTGGCTTGCCATTGCCGTTCTATTTTTATATATAATAATTCAGCAATTTGAAAATCACTTAATATATCCATTGGTCGTTAAAAAAGTAATAGGAATTCCGGCTATTGTTGTGATTTTAGCTTTAATAATAGGAAGTAAATTAGCGGGATTCTTGGGAATTGTTCTTTCCGTGCCTGTGACAGTGATAGTAATGGAGCTTTTAAACGATATAGCAAAGAAAAAACAGTTAATGTAAATTTGGTCATTATGCGGCTTGTTTTTTAAGGAATAAATTTCACATTGAGACGGCGCGGTTTTCCACAGTCAATTCTCTTTAACAAGTCTTCTATATCTGTTAAGTTAT
>CAZCIQ010000043.1:0-5966 GCA_964499175.1 uncultured Candidatus Saccharibacteria bacterium
CCCCACAGAGTTATGTTTTTTAAAGGGTGGTGCAGTTCAGATTAGAGTTTGCGAAGCAGAGCTTGACAAATGATTTTAAAGGTGTATAATATATAACATAGGGTAAGAATAAGTACTTTTAAATAATAAACAAAGAAGAGAGAGGCATACATATATATACATATAATATATTTGCGTGTTTTTAAGCTTGAGAATAAAGGGCGATTTGAGAATCTCTCTTCTAGAATATCTAAATTGAATAAATTTATATGGTTCTACCAGAGAGATTCTCAGACCGCCTTTTTTGTTAAGGTTTGACCTCAGAGAAGAGTCCCGTTAAGGCGGGACGACGGAAAGAGATTAAACCTTAAAAGAACCTTAAAAATAAACATAAAATTATCCGAACACAAAGATGGTGAAGAAGAGAGAGTTTACGGGACTCCGAGTCCCGTAAAGAAGAAATCTCAAAAGTTCTGTATGCTGGGTCCAAGGATACGTTCCTAGACTTGGTTTACGAAGAAGAACTTTAACCGAGAGTTAAGCGGAATAAAATCAAAATATTAAAGCCAAATTTTTTCTCCCGCCTTAGCGGGGGACAAGGCGTAAAAATATTCTCCGCAATTTAATTCTCAATTCCATTCTTCTTCATCTTTGGTTTCGGAAAAAGTTCTTTGCAAAATCTTGGACGAAACTTTTAGGATATAAAAAAATCATTGAAAAATTATAATTTTTATTAGGGAAATTTTGTGATTCCAAAATTTGCTTTTCTGCCTTAATGCCAATAAGTTTTTATTAAACGCAGAGTTTTTAGACAGGTCCGCTGAACGCAAATTTTGAAACACAGAAATTTCCTTCTCAGCTTTACATTTTTTTAAAATAAAACTTGTATTTTAAAAGTTTCGTCTAGGAAAACGTCCGGGTCTTAAAACCGCAAGGCTCGGGCAAGAAAAATTCTTTGCTCCCCGTCGCAACACAAAGACGGGAAGCGGGAGAAAAAAATGGCAGATAAAATGATGGCGTGGGCGGCGGCGGCAAAGCGGCTTGATGTCCTTCGGGACCACGGCCGCTACGAGGGCGGAATCGTTCTCGGCGAGGCGGAAGCGCTTCGCAGGGACATCACCGCTCTTCGTGAGGGCGGCGTACATCACTCCCGGGGTTTCCGGGAGATGTACGAGGCGGGCCAAAAAAGGCTCGCCACCCTCCAGTCCGCCGCCCGCCGCGGTGGCCGGCGATACGCCCACCGCTAGGGAAATTTCCGGCGAGTCTGGTTTTCACAACAGACTCGCCGCTCCAACAAAGTTTGTAATTGTTATAGCTGAATAAAGCTTTTGCGCGGCTTTGCGACTGACCCCGCCTTGGCGGGGCAGCAAAATCGCCGCTGGGCGATTTTGCGGTAGCAAAAACTTTTATTCAGCAAGTTTAATCTAATTATAAATTTTGTTGGGGTTCTTTTATAATATCCGTAAACAGCAATTTGTTTATAAATTATTTTTTGATTTACATACAAATTGCCGTTTACGGGAAAACAACTGGTTGTCTCCTCCATTTGGGGACGAGACAAAAAAAGGCATAATGCCGCCAGTTATTTTCGCCGCAGGGTCGCCGGATAAAGAAAGTGGGCGAAATGAAAAAACGACCTAGCGAGGCGCCAAGTATTGGTTTGCGGCAAAGTCGCAAGTCAATGCTCTGAAAAGGGGCGCCAGGAATAAAAATACCTTTTCCGGTTTTCGGCTACCGCAACAGCCGAAGCCTGCAAGTTGGCTGAAAAACTTGCCGGGGCAACTGCCGTCTTTCGGGCGCCGGCGATCATCCATCGCGCCCATCATCAAGACGGCAAAAACGGACTCGCTTCGTAAGCCAGCGCTCCGCCTTGAGCGCGACATGGAAGCTGGCAAAGAGTCTGAAAAAAATTTGGGATAGCAAAAAGCTATCCCGGAAAGGAGGAACCTTGAAACATATAAAAAAAGCGCCATGGCAGACGGCGCTAACATAAAATAGTCTGGTCCGAAGCAAAGGCAGTTAGGAATCTGTACATCGGCGCCCGCGAAACTCGACAAATGATTTCGCGCGTGGCCAAGTGCATTACCTAACTGCCCCTTTTTCCGAGTTCATTAAAAATGTCAACGTGGCAGGTTGACATATAAATTGGTGAATTCAGAAGACGGGAAGTTGTTTGAAAAAATACAAAGAAAAAATTATATTTCTAATAATGAAATATTTGGCGCTTTTTTAAAGTCGTGAATGTTGCGCGTAACTAAAGTTGTGCCGGTCATTAAAGCGGTCGCGGCAATAACACTGTCTAGTGTCTTTAATTTATATAAGCGCCGAATTGAAGCTGCAATTCTCGCAACATGCGAATCAACGGAAATAATCGTTAGCGCTTTTAAAAAATCTTCAAACCATCTGATATCGTCTTCAGTCAGATTTGAAAAACTAAATAACTCTATCTCAGTAATAGTTGAAATATAAAGAGGAGTGCCTTGTTCAAAAATAACATCAAGAATTTTTACCGCTTTTTCATCGCCTTTAGAATAATAAATAATTGCGTTTGTATCCAAAGTATGCATAACAGTCTAAAGATAAAAATTAAGAAAACGTTCTTTCTCTTTCGCGACGCATTTTGTTTAATTCTTTAATTGGATTGCGCTTTTTATTTTTCCAAATACCTTTAATGCTTTTCAAAAGAGCAAGACGTTCTTTTGGAAACATTAATGGATAAATAGGTATTTTCCTTTTAGATTTTTTCGCGTTAATTATAACTTTATCAATCATATTAGAAATACTAACAAATTTAATTAGCAAAATCAAATTTTTTCGGCCGGAGTTCCGTTTTAAAAAACGGGATTGCGGCGGGAGAGATTGTTTGGCTATCGCATAGCCAAGTGGAAACTCCCGAGAGTTCTTTAAATTTTTTAACCTTTTGCCCCGGCTGGGTCGTACCGGCGTCTGAGGGCGAGGAGAGGAAGATGAAAATAATAGAAATAATTTTTGGATCTTTCTTCCTAATACTCCTGTTAGGAGTGTTAGGAATTGTTATTAAAGAATTTCTCCGCCAAAAGGCGGAGGATAGCAAAAAAGAAAAAGAATGGCGCGAGCGAGAAAGATTAAGCTCGTGCCGAGGGCAAGAGCTAGCAGCACATCAGTTGCAGCTCTTGAAAGAGGAACCGGGCTACCGGTTCCTTAAGTAAATTTTTTCGGCCTATGAGCGAAGGCCGTTGGGAATAATCCCATAAATTCGCAGTGATGCGGACGCTCGCAAACCCGGAGAAGGAAATTTTGCAAACTTTGCAATATTTCCTCTCCTTTTCCGAGTTCATTAAAATAATTAGTGAATTCAGAAGAGGAAAGTTTTTTGAAAAATTATTTTTATTTCTTGAGTTGATTAAACTGTCTTAAAAATTCTTTTGGAGAAAGAATTTGAATGTTTTGAAAAGATTTAAGCGTTAGAAGATGCTTGTCGCCGGAGATAATAAAATCAACCTTAGCGGATAGTGCGCAGGCTAAAAAAATATTGTCAGTAGGGTCGTCTTTAATAATTTTTACTTCTATCTCAGAATAACAAGTTTTGACCATTTTTAAGATTTTTTTAGACACTTCTTTGATATTTGTTTTTCCCTCTTGAAACAAATGTTTAAATTTTTCTCTTTGCAAGACATCAAACAATTCATCTAATATTTTAGGCGAAGTGAAAATTTTTATTCTTTTTTCTTCAGCAAGTTTAATCAATTGATGAGGAGCGCCGCGCCAAAAAATTCCAGAGATAAAAACATTATTGTCTAAAACAACTTTCATTTATTTTTACGGTAGCTTTGAATTTCTTTTTGAATTTCTTTTTGAGTCATTTTGGGCAAAGAAATCTTTAAAGCTAAATCAGAAAGTTTGGAAAGTGGTTTTTGAGTTTTTTTAACAATCCGAGTATCGTTAGATGGAAAAATAAAAACTTTGCCTTTTTGCCATTTTTTTTGCAATGTTTTCGGTAAAACAATCGCTCCATTTTTAATTTTAGTAATAGTTGAGGTAGTCATGTTTAAAATATATTAACTTTATCTGGATTTGTCAAATTTTTTCGGCCGGAGTTCCGTTCTAAAAAACAAGATTGCGGCGGGAGAAATTACTAGGCTATCGCATAGCCAAGTGAAAACTCTCGATGGTTCTTTGAGTTTTTTTAAACTCTTTTGCCCCGGCTGGGAAAGGCCAGCGTCTGAGGGCGAGGAGATGAAGATGAAAGAAAATATTTTATCATCCCTCAAAAAATGGGGGGTGATAGAAGGGGGCCCTGTGGGATCTTATACAGGGCAAGAAGGCATAGGCTTCCAAGTCTATGCTTCGTATAACTCCGGTTTTACCAAGGAGTTATACCCTTATAAAAGACTCCTCGATCACTACTGGCTTGAAAAAGGCCGTAGTGATAGGGAAAAAGCCGAGGAATTTCTAAAAAATTACTTGGCTTTGAGCGAAAGCCGTTGGGCAATTAGCCCATAAATCCGCAAGCAAAAGCGCGCGGAACGCTCGCAAACCCGGAGAGGGAAATTTTGCAAGCCTTGCAATTTTTCCTCTCCTTTTCCGAGTTCATTATTTAGCTTGTCATGAGTTTATCGAATGACTTGCTCGCGGGCTTGCCGAATAACGGATTCAGAAGAGGGGAAGTTTTTTTGAAAATTAAATAGTCAATATTTGTAATCCAGAAACGCGCCTAAAATGTTTTTGATCTCTAGTGATTAAAGGCGAATGAGTAAAAATAGCGGTTGCGGCGATTGCCGCGTCTGGAAATTTTATTTTGTTTTTTGCACGAATATCAGAAGCGATTCTCGCAACCGAACGATCAAAAGGAATAGAAGTAAAATTTTCTTCAAGAAATTTTTCTATGTCGCAGCGTTCTTCGCGAGTCATATTAGAAAAAGAAAGAACTTCCGTTTCCACGACTGTTGAAAGAAAAATAACATTCCCTGATCTTTGCCAAGAATAAAGAGTTTCAATAACTTTTTCGTCGCCGCCAAGATACGCGATTATAATATTTGTATCAATTGTCATAAATTATTTAGAGAGAGCGGCGATCCCATTCTTTTCTGACTTGTTTTATATGCTTTTCTAATTCTTTTCGTTTATCACGTAAAAGGCCTGCCGCTTTTGTCCAGCTTTTCGTAAGCGGACGGCGCAATTTAGCAAGTTCCTGAATGGTTATAACTTGAGACTGTTTAATAATTGTTTTCATAACTAAATACTAACAAATTTAATCGGCAAAATCAAATTTCTTCGGCCGGAGTTCCGTGTTAAAAACGGGATTGCGGCGGGAGAGATTGTTTGGCTATCGTATAGCCAAGCGAAAACTCCCGAGAGTTCTTTAATTTTTTCGCGACCGCGGCGGCAAAACGGCGGTTACCGCGACTCCGGCGGGTATAACGAAGAAGGCGCGGGAAAAACCTACACAAATCTTCCCTTATTTCTCGGATGCGTGTCCAGGCTGATGAGCTCAAAAGAGCGAAAATAAATATAAAAATATGCAAACATTAATTTTTACAATTTTAATAGTGCTGTTTGGTTCGGTTATCTTTGCCGGCATTGAAGCCGCATTGTTCAGCGTGTCTTTAATCAAAGCAAAAGTATTAGTTGAACAAAAAAGAAAAGGAGCGAAAAATTTAGCCGTTATAAAAGAAAATATGCAAAGGCCGATTACAGCGCTTGTCATATTTAACAACGGCTTCAATATTATCGGCAGTATGGCGGTCGGAGGAATGGTGAGCAAAACTTTCGACGGATTTTGGATTGGCGCTGCTTCGGCTTTATTCACTTTTTTAATTATTGTGTTTGGTGAAATCGTGCCAAAAGCTTTTGGAGAAAGCCACGCGGAAAGCGTAAGTTTGTTTATTGCAAAACCGCTTCTTATTATCACAAAATTATTCAGCCCGTTAATTTGGGCTATTGAAAAAATCACGAATTTTTTTCACAAAGACAGAAGAATAGTGTCAGAAGAAGAAATTAAAATTTTA
>CAZCIQ010000043.1:5976-7288 GCA_964499175.1 uncultured Candidatus Saccharibacteria bacterium
TTAAGCCAGCTTGGCCACTTGGAAGGCTCCATAGAAAAAGACGAGGAGGAATTTATAAATAAAGTTTTCAGCTTAAATGATTTGACGGCAAAAGACATTATGACGCCGCGCACCGTGATAGACGGTTTAAACGGCGAAAAAACTTTGGGAGAATTGGAAAATCGCGTTTATTCGGCAACGCATTCCCGCTTACCGGTTTACCACGAAAACATAGACAAAATTATCGGCGTTTGCCACCAAAGAGAATTGCTTATAGCTTTAGGCCGAGACGAGAAAAACAGAAAAATATCGGAATTCAGACACGAAGTGATATTTGTTCCGGAAAATATGAAAGCGGACGAGCTTTTGCCTTTGTTTCAGAAACAAAAATGCCATTTGGCTGTCGTGATAGACGAATTTGGCGGAACTTCAGGAGTAGTGACTTTGGAAGATGTGCTGGAACAGCTTGTCGGCGAAATTGTGGACGAAAAAGATATTGAAATTGATACCCGCGTTAAGGCGAAAAATTTAAGAGAAAAATTTTTAACAAATTTAACGGTTGTTTTATAGCAAATAAATCGCTGGAAAACAGAATCCGTAAAGGAAATTTCTGTGTTCCAAAATTTTACGTTCAGCGGACCTGTCTAGAAACTTTGTATTCAGTAAAAACTTATTTGCATTAAGGCAGAAAAGTAAAATTTTGGAATCACAGAATTTCCCTAAAAACTCGGATGTTGAAAAGTTTTTCAGTGGCTTGAGCGCAAAAGTTCTTTAAGAATTTCAAACAGCGGAAAATAGTTTGTTGAATTTTGGCAGATTATTTTCCGCTGTTTGGCGGAATTTTAACGCGGCGGGCAGAAGACGCTTGGCCGCCATTATTCAACTTTTTGCCCATTGTCTCTGCAGCGGAGCAAGGGCAAGGAGAAAATGAGATGAAAATTTTTTCTTTTGACGCAGAGACCAATGGTCTCTGGGGGCAGGCGTTCGCTATCGGCGCTCTCGTCTACGATGAGAGCGGCGTCGAAATAGCCCGGTTCGTCGGCCGTCTGCCTGATGAGGTGGTAACCGACGGGTGGTGGCTCTCGGCCGAAGAAGGGGAAACCCTGACTCGGTTCGAGAAAGTTCGGCGGGGCATCTCCGTGACCCATGCCGACTACGCGTCGCTTCTCGTTTCGTTCGCCGAGTTCTACAAGGCGAACAAGGCAGATGCCGACGTGATCGTGCACATGGGGTTCATTGTGGAGGTGAAAATCCTCCGTGACCTCCATGACGCCGGGCTCATCGGGGATTGGGATGCCCCGTACCCGCCCTACGATTTGAGCGGGAATCTACA
>CAZCIQ010000043.1:7298-8872 GCA_964499175.1 uncultured Candidatus Saccharibacteria bacterium
CGTCGGCTGGATACGCCTACCCGACGGGAGGACCCGGCGCGGACCCCACGAGCGTGGACAAGTTCGTTGCCGAGCATGACCTCGCGGTCGGCGAGTTTGAGGGCGGGACTCACAACCCGCTCTACGACTCGGCCGTAGCCGCAGTCGTCTACCGCTACCTGCGGAACGAGGAACAGACGAACCCAAGGTTCGTCATCCGTAGGTAAAAACATTTCGGCCTATGAGCGCGGCAGTTGGGCGATTAGCCCATAAATCCGCAATGACGCGGAACGCTCGCAAACCGGAGAAGGAAATTTTGCATCACGCAATCTTTCCTCTCCTTTTCCGAGTTCATTTTACATTGAAAGTGAATTCAGAAGAGGGGAAGTTGTTTAAAAATTATTTTTTTAGAATTTTTATGAAATCCTGAGGAGAAACGTTAATATCGTTAAGAATACCGCGAAGAGTGCCGCGAGGCATATCTTTGCCCGGATGGCGGGAAACAACAGTTCGTCTGCCATCGGAATGTTTAAAAACCAAATGAGAAGTTCCGCGTTCCGGATGTTCAAAAAATCCAAGCTTTTTTAAAACTTGGATTAGTTCACGGTCTTTGATAACGGGAAGTTTAGACATAAGACAATGATTTTATTTTTACCGCTGGCATAGAAATTGTTTCTACGATTTCAATACCGTTATCTTCCGGAATTTTTTCACCATCAGCTTGAATACTTCGCAAATAAACATCAATGGCGTCTCTGATATTTTTTCTGGTTTCTTCAATAGTTTTACCCCAAGTATGGCAACCTGAAAGAGCGGGGACAAAAGCGTGAAAAGTATTGTTTTCATCAGGCTCTATAATGACGCGATAAGTATAAGATTGCATGCTTTAAATACTAACAAATTTAATAGGAAAATCAAATTTCTTCGGCCGGAGTTCCGTTCTAAAAAACGGGATTGCGGCAGGAGAGATTGTTTGGCTATCGCATAGCCAAGTGAAAACTCCCGAGAGTTCTTTAAATTTTTTTAACCTTTTGCCCATTGTCTCTGTAGCGGAGCAAGGAGAGAAAAAATGTTTTTTGAAATTTTTAAAATACAAGGCGAAAAAAATCATTCCCCAGTTCTTTGGGGAATAACCACGGCTTACAAGGAAGCCGTGAAGGTGGCCCAAGAGGCGACGGACGACCGGGGGAAAGGCCCGGAGTGGGGCGACCCAAACCAAGGGGTCACCGCCCAAATTATCTGGGTCAAAAAAGAAGGAGGGCAAAAAATGAAGGTGGCCCGCGTCAAGGAGGTTGATACATCAAAAATCGACCTCCCTGATGAATTCGTTGGGGACTTTGTAGTAGTCCCCGAGGACTTTCCAGACGAAGTTTTTTTATTCGTTTGGAGTCATCGTTATGACGCCCGACCGCAAAGGCGGTCGGAGCGAGTGGTTGAAGTGAGGCCACCCGCCCCTACGCCTGAGGAGGCGTGGAAAATGTTTTTAGAATAATCGCAGGCGCGCTATTTAGAGATTTTTTTCTACATAGCGCGCCCTACCAAAATGAATCTCCGCGCAGCAAGCTGCGCGGTATCAAAGGTTAGAAATTGAAGAG
>CAZCIQ010000044.1:0-8630 GCA_964499175.1 uncultured Candidatus Saccharibacteria bacterium
GATGAAATCCGGTTTTATTGACTACCGTTCGAAAATGACGCTGGCGATATTTGCTGTAAGTCGGACTGGACAGAGGCTATATGAGCGCAATTGAGGGCGGTAAAAAAATACCACTCTTGGTGTATTGGAAAAGCTTGCGGACGCGCTCGATGTTTCCGTTGACGAGTTATTGAAATAAAAGACTATGCCTGAACAAAAATTTATAAATTGGGCCAAAAAACAATTAAAAGGAATTGTTACCGTAACCAAAGAGGAATATGGTGATCAGAGTAAGGTTTTCAAGATTTACGACGCAAGTAGTAATTATTTTCTCAAGGTTGGAATAGGACTAGAAAAAGAACGTGAACGATTAGAGTGGTTGAATGGAAAATTGCCAGTTCCTAAAGTTGTTGGCTTTACTAAAATTGACGACAAAGGCGCTTTGCTTTTGTCGGCGATTGAGGGTAAGAATCTTGCGGCATTAAGCAAGGAGTGGCCGGCAGAAAAAGTTGTAGACAAATTAGTCAAAGCATTACATCAATTTCATGCCGTAGACGCGAAAAATTGTCCATTCGGAAGTTTTGAGGTTGGCAAGGTTTTAGTTCACGGCGATGCCTGTTTGCCGAATTTCATATTCCAAGGCGACAATTTTTCCGGGTTCATTGACTTAGGAGATTTGATGATTGCTAGTCCAGAAGTAGACTTTTCTGCGGCCATTTGGAGCTTGCAATATAATCTTGGCATAGGATATGGACGAATGTTTTTAGAAAAATATGGAGTAAAAAATATTACGGACGAATTAGTAGAAAAATTAAGGTTGCAGTATGAAGATATGCAAAAAAAATGGGGCTTATGAAAACCAAAAAGGTTCGGATTTCGTCAAAAAAAACACTAAATTTGTTAAATTTTAATAACTAAAGTAGACTTAAAAATAATGATAACTTCTAGAAAATTTCAACGTACTAAGGAAGACTTTACTTGTAAGCGGTGCGGTTTTTTTGTGCGCGGAAGCGGTTACACGAATCATTGTCCGCGATGTCTGTGGAGCAAGCATGTTGATGTGAATCCCGGCGATCGTGAAGCGCAGTGTCAAGGATTAATGGAGCCAGTGGATGTGGAACATAAGGGCGAAGAATACGTAATTCTCCACCGCTGTATTTTATGCGGTTTTGAGAAGCGAAACAAAATGGCGAAAGACGATAATTTGGACGCTGTTTTATAATTCTCAGGCTTGTTGAAGCAAAAAAAGTCCCGAGCAATGTCGGGACGATTTGATGCTGGTTTTTTATATTAACATTATTTTTCCTTCATTATATATAGGACTCAAATTCTCTTTTAAGGGATTTATAGTAATAGCTTTCTTCAAAGATTCTCAAGAAAAATCTTAAAATTTTTTTTTCCGCTCTATTCGTTGAAATATTCGGGTGCATAATCATAACCGGAATTGCGGGACACTTATTTTTGTGTTTTTCCGCTCCGCCCTCTCCTTCTTTTAGTTGCATGTGCAAAACAAGTCTTACCGTTTTTTTTGTCAATTTTACGTATTTTATCAGCACGAAATCTATCATATAAGAATCAAATAGTTCATCGCAGTAACATTCATCAATAAGCCCTTTTGTTATAAGGTTTTGAGCCGTGTTAAAGAATAAAATTTCTGTGTGATTCTTTAGTTTAAATTTTCCGTTTTTCTCAAAATTATTATTGTGATCATTCCCATTTCCCGTCTTGTCTGTAATCTCGCCACGCATCTTAAACCTCCATTATTATTTTAAAAATATCAATTCTATTTTTAGCATAATGCCTTTTTTAAAAAAAGCCATATATGAGATTGTGGAGAACGGTCTGTTGTTTTATTTATGCTTCATATTGATTTGAAGATTTTTAAAACGGTCGGAATTCAAGAATTCTTTTTTAGTAAGCAGACCATACTTCGCTCCAATATGTTCTACTTTTGAAGTGGCGTTTGCCGAGGCGAGCGTGAGCGCGTATTTTAAAGTTTCTTTGTTGTATTTTTGAGGGGTGTATTTTTTTTGAATTAATCCGGTTATAAAGCCGGAGCCGAAAGCGTCTCCTGCGCCGGTTCTGTCAACGATTTTATCTTCTTTAAAAATTCCGGCTTCAAAAATGGTTTTATTGTCAGCAAGCATAGAGCCTTGCGGTCCGCGTGTTATTATTGCTATTCCTTTTATTATTTCGTCAAATTTTTTAAAAATTAACCCAATTTCTTTAAAAGGAATGTTTAACAGATTTGAAATCTCTTCTTGATTTGCGATAAAAACATCTATGTTTTTAAGATAAGGCAGAAGATTATTTAAACCTATCTTTAAATCTTCTCCGCCTGGATTCCACGCGATTAACACGTCATTTTTTTGTTTATAATTAATGCCGCTTTTTAAAATATTCAAATCTCCGGATAAAGAAGAAAGATAAAGCCATTTTGTTTTAAATTTATTCCAAGGGATTTGTTTATTGCTTAGATTATTGTTTGCTCCTCTAAAACTCAATATGGTGCGTTCTCCTCCGCTTTCTTCTAAGACAGCCGAATAACCAGTTGCTGTTTTTTGGTCTGTCTGAATAAAACTTACGTCAATTTTTTCTTTTGCCATTTCTTCTTTAATTGTTTTTCCGCTCACATCGTTCCCAATTCTAAAAATCGCCGATGTTTTAAGACCCTGTCTCCTGAAAGTGGCCGCTGAATTAGTGGCGGCGCCGCCTGTCGTAAAATATATTTCGTCTATTTTTATTTTGCTTCCCAAACTTATTGCCAGAGCTCTTCCTGTATTAAATTCTTTATTTTCTATGTTTTTAAAGTCTTTACTTTTAAAAATCGCGTCGCGGGTAGCCGATCCGATTGTTATTACATCAAAGTTCACCCCGTTAGAAATTTTGTTTTTCATATTATATAATAAACAGAACATCGTTAGAAATTTTATTTTGAATTTCTAACGGGGTTCATTAATATTATAATAATATCTATGGATAAAAAAGTAAAATATAAATATATTATAGGTATTGATGAAGTTGGGCGCGGACCTTTGGCCGGGCCGGTAACCGTCGCGGCTGTTTTAGTTTTACGCGGAATTCCAAAAAGTTTAAAAGGGGTGAAAGATTCAAAAAAGTTGTCGGAGAAACAAAGAGAAGAGTGGTATAAAAAAATTAAAAGTTGCGTATCTTGTTCTCCATACGGGCGGCTCGCGCCTGAAAAGATATTTTTTGCGGCATTTTTTGTTAATAATAAAATTATAGATAAGATTGGAATAGTTCAGGCGATCAATTTGGCGATTCAAGGAGTTATTGAAAAACTTAAAAGAAAAAACGATATTACGCCGTCAAACAGTTATTTTTTGCTTGATGGATCTCTACTCGTTCCAAAAAAATACAGGCAGAAAACTATTATTAAAGGCGATTCAAAGATTCCGGTAATTTCGGCGGCATCAATTGTCGCCAAAGTGCAAAGAGACAGATTTATGACAGCTTTACATAGGAAGCTTCCATTTTATTTTTTTAATTTGCATAAAGGATACGGAACTAAGTTGCATTATGAAATGATAAATAAATTCGGCTTGTCTTCTTATCATCGCAAAAGTTATTGCAGGTTGATAAACAAGGATAAATGCTGAAAAATAGTTATCCACAGTTTGTCTACGGCTGGGTATTTGACTTTTTATTTTAATTATGCTATATTTCCATTGTGAGTGTTTGAGTCCAAAAATCAAACCTACTATGTCGCATACAACCCTTTGGGCAATCCAAGGGGTTGTATGTTTTTTTTGATAGATATGACATTTTATAGTAAAATTACTTATCTGCTTACGGTAGGATACAAATTTGCTATTTTTTGCGATTTTGTTCTTGAATTAAGAATATAGCGGTGTATAATTATGTATATTGTTAAAAAAAATAATTTAAAAATATTTTCCATCTTTCTTGCAACAGGCAAGTTTTGAAATTTTTGTTTCAAGCGGTGGTCGAGGCACTCACAAAAGACATAGTCAAGGAGTCAAACCTCGAACGCCGCTTAAAGCAAAAATATAACTCATGGTTAATTTTTTAGAAAATATAAGTTTGTCTCAATATACCACTTTTAAAATAGGCGGAGAGGCGCGTTATTTCGCAACTGTCGGGAATATTGAAGAATTAAAAGAAGCCGTTTGTTTTGCCAAAGAAAAAAAATTGCCGATTTTTATATTGGGAGGAGGGTCAAATGTTTTAATTTCGGATGCTGGATTAAACAGCGTGGTAATAAAACCGCAATTTGTTAATTATAGCGCGCAAGGCGAAAATATTGTCTGTGGCGCGGGAATCATATTAGCCAAAGTGGTCGTGGAATCGGTTAATGCCGGATTTCAAGGTTTGGAATGGGCTGTGGGAATTCCCGGTACTATAGGAGGAGCGGTACGCGGCAATAGCGGTGCTTTTGGAAAAGAAACGGGTAATACCGTAACAAGTGTTGATGTTTTTGATATAGTGAAAATGGATTTAATAAAATGTGAAAAGAATGATTGCGAGTTTGAGTATCGCGGCAGCGTTTTTAAAAAAAATCCACATCTTATAATTGTTTCCGTGAATTTGAGATTAGAGATGTCAGAAAAAGAATATTTGCAAAAATTAATCAAAGAAAATTTGATTTCAAGGCCTCGTGAGGCAAAATTAGGCAGAAGCGCGGGATGTTTTTTTAAAAATATTCCTTGGTCGCGCAAAGATCTTGATAAAGATTATATTTTAAATAATTTTCCGGAATTAAAAAAATTTTCAGAAAAACCAAAAATTTCAACAGGGTTTTTAATAGATCATTTAGGGCTTAAAGGAAAAAAAATAGGAGGAGCTTCCGTGCCTATTGAGCATGCTAATTATATTATAAATGAAGATAATGCCAGCTCGGAAGATGTTTTGATGCTTGCCAGTTTTATAAAAGACAGAGTTTACAGCAATTATGGTTTTTGTTTGGAAGAAGAGGTGGAGCTTGTAGGATTCTGAAAAATTTTTGACTCTTTGAGTTGCCATTTTGCGGGTGATAAATAAATTTTTATAATTCTCAATTAATTTTTTAATAAATTTATTTTTAAAAAAAATATTTTTGAGTTATCCACAGTTTTGTTAAAATTTCTCTTGTATAAAAAAATAAATATCCGATAATAAAAGTAGAAAGTTTATTTTTAAGCGAGCGAGAGAAATATAAAAAAATAGTTTTTATATTTCCGAGCTGCGAAGAAAATAAAAGCATTTATTTCAAAAAAATTTTTAAAAAATATTTTTTGGAAATTAAACAAACATTTTTAAAGGTCGGTGTTTGTTACTAATATAGTTTTTAAAATTTTATGGTAAAAGCAAAAAAGAAAAAGAAAAAATAGTTTTATGATTTAGCGCTGGAAATTAAATCATTCTCATTTGACCCCGTTTTAGACAGCGCCTAAAACGGGGTTTTTTACTAAAACAATATTAATTTTTTAAAAGTATTTACTTTTAATTAAAACCATATATAAAGAGTATTAGACTCTTTAAAAGAAAGGAGAATAAATGGAGAACACTATCTCGCTCGCGAGAAATTCAATAATAACAACAGTTTCAGAAAAAGAAAATAAAAAGGATACGATAAATTTCGGCGTTCATATGATGCTTGACGGTTATAATGGAGATGAAAAGTTGTTAAATAGTATGGAGTTAGTTTATAAGGCGCTTCACGATTTGCCGTATAAAATAAAAATGCGGCCGTTGATGCCGCCTTATGTGGTGCATGCTCCGCCGATGTCGAAGAAAGATTCCGGAGGATTTTCAGGATTTGTGATGATTGCCGAAAGTCACATAAGTATTCACACTTTTCCTAAAAGAAAATTTGTAAGCATTGATGTGTATACTTGTAAAAACAAAATAGCGATTGTCACTGTCGCGGATTATTTTAAGAAAATTTTCAAACTGCGGGATGTTGAGATACAAGTCGCGCGCCGCGGATTAAAGTTTCCAAAGCATGATTTAGTGAAATAAACTTAAATTAGAAAGGGGGATATCGGCCCATGTTTTTAGAGAAATTTAAAAATTATAGCCGTCCTTTTTCATTTTGGGGAAGCGGCTGCTCTTACTATGACGCGGAAGTGATTGTTGTTCCGGCGCCTTATGATGCTACTTGTTCTAATCTGGCTGGATGCAGAAAGGGGCCCACTGTAATAATTGACGAGTCAATGGAAACGGAATCGTATGATACTGAATTAAAAATAGACGCGGAGGAAAAAATATTCACTCTTAACCCTTTGATCGTTTTAGACGATAGCCGGAAAACGCAAAATATTTTGCGAAAAATAACAAAACAGATTGTTTTGGATAAAAAAACTCCGATTATGATTGGCGGAGATCATTCTTTGACTCCGGCAAACGTTTTTGCGATAAAAAATGCCGGCGCGAAAGATTTTTTTATTTTGCATTTTGACGCCCATTCGGATTTGCGCGAAGAATACAGAGGAAATTATTTTTCCCATGCGTCTTGTATGTATAGATTAGCCTTAAGGCAGTTTTGCATAACGCAAGTTGGCGTAAGGAGTACCTCAAAGGAAATAAATAAATCCGATGTTTTTAAAGATTATGTCCGTGTTTTCAGAAAAAAAGATATATTTACCGACCTTGTTCAGAATCTTTTGGAATTTAAAGAACATAATGTCTACATTTCTTTTGATTTTGACGTTTATGATCCTTCTGTTATGCCGTGCGTCGGAACTCCTGAACCAGATGGATTGATTTTTAGTGATGTTTGTTTTGTGTTTGATGTTGTTAGAAAATTGAATATGAGGATTATAGGAGCCGATTTTATGGAGTTTTCTCCCCATAATTTTCAGCATAACGCGCCGGCGAATTTAGCCGTGCGCACGATAGGGAAGGTAATAAGTTTAATCGCGTTGCAGAATATGAAAAGAAGGCAGATGTGAAGAATTTGGTTGAAATAAATCCGGTGCCTATAAACGGAAGCGAAACTCTGGAAGAATTAGTGAATAAAGCTTTTGCGGCTTTTTTAAGCAGAGAGATAAAAGAACGGATTTTTGATTTTTACGAAAATAGCTCGCATTTTGTATTATTGGATTCTACGGATAAGGAAAATTTGCAATAATAATACTTGGCGGAGGAGTGCCAAAAATTTTACTTTACAGGGAGAACCATATTTAAAAGCCGTTTGCGGATTAGGCTACGCAAGAGGATTTGACGGAGATATTCAGATTTCTATGGCTGATGTTCGCGATGGATGATTAAGCTCTTGCCCCGCCAGCGAGGGTTACACTTGGGGAAAAGTGAGCGGAGAAGGAGTAGGTGATTCTTTTTATATTCAAGGCGAAATTTTGTCTATTTTTCCGCTTTTAGTCTACGAAATTTGCCGGCAAAATTTAAGAAAAAAGCCGAAAAAATTGCTTCTTGAAAAATGCAACGCGCTTTATGAGTTAGCAGACGCGTTAAGGCATCGTGAAAGATCAATGACAGTTGAGGAATACGATAAACTAATAAACGGATAACAAATTTACAGTCGTTAATTAGCCGAAAGTTTTTGCTTTCGGCTTTTTATTTATAAAAAATTTGTTATTATATTTTAAGTTAGTTTTTTTAACGATGAGATAAAAATATTGACAGTTTAAATTGGGAGGCGCTTTATTATGTCGCTATCGGGTTTGGAGCTTTTTTCGGCGGATTAGTCGCTAGTAAATTAGGATTTAATATTTTGTTTATAACAATGTCTCTCCTGTGTTTTTTAAGCGCAATTTACATTTATTTTTTGCCAAGAAAAGTTTTATGATTTATATTTTATTGCAAATATTTATATTACTTATTCTCATTCAGTTTTAAATTTTATGGCGGTGTTATATTCGTTTTACAGCAAACCAAAACAATCACTTTTATAGAAATTTGTGAAAAATTTTACAGAAAACTGTAAATATTTTAATTTATACTTATTAATTTGCGATAGCATTTTTAATAAGTATAATATAATTGTATAAAATAACATTCAATCAATATTTAATTTATAAATGGAGTTAAGTTAAATTTAATGACAAAATATAAGTATTATTTTAGAAAGCCAAAATCAGAAATTGTGAAAGATATTCTTTTAGGTCTCGCCGTAAGCGGAGCCATTGCAATCGCCGCGACTTCTCCTTATTTTTCCGCCAATCTAATTAAAGGTTTTAAAAACTGGAAGAAATATAAAAAATACGAGAAAGAGGAAAGTAAAAAAATATATAACACATTTTATTTATTAAGAAAAGAAGGATGTATATTAATAAGAGAGGAAAACAATCAAATTTATATTTCTTTAACTGAAAGAGGAAAGAAAAAAGCCAACTGGCTTCAAATTGATTGTTTAAAAATAAAAAAACCAAAAGTTTGGGATAAAAAATGGAGGTTGATTATATTTGACATTGCCGAGTTAAAAAGAATTTACAGGGAGTCATTTAGAGGAAAATTAAAAGAATTAGGGTTTTATTCTCTTCAAAAAAGCATATGGGTTTATCCCTTTGATTGCCGAGATGAAATCGGGCTTTTGAAAGATTTTTTTGGTTTGTCAGACAAAGAATTAAGATTAATTGTTTCAGAAGATATAGGAGACGATAAATTAATTAAAGATTTTTTTAAACTTGCATTATTCCGCGCAGCAAGCTGCGCGGTTACCAAATAGATAA
>CAZCIQ010000045.1:0-8057 GCA_964499175.1 uncultured Candidatus Saccharibacteria bacterium
AGCTCCGATATGATTTTTTTTCCTTCATAAGACGGAGCGTCCCGCCCGTCAGTAAATAAATGAAGGAAAACCGAAGGAATATTTTGCGATTTCGCGAAATCCAAAAGAGCGTATAAGTGCTCGCTTGAAGCGTGAACCGAACCTGTTGAAAAAAGACCCGCGAAATGCATCGCGCCGCCTGTCATTTTAATTTTTTCCGCCGCCTTAAGAAAGGCGTCATTCTTAAAAAAAGTTTCGTCTTGTATCGCGGTTTTAATTCTCGGCAAATGAGTAGAAACTATTTTCCCGGCGCCAATCGTAAGGTGGCCCACTTCGCTATTCCCCTCTTCTTTCCACGGAAGACCGACAGCTATGCCAGACGCTTGAAGAGTCGTAAAAGGATAAAACTTTTCTATTTCTTCAAATACGGGATGATTTGCCGATTTCCAGGGAGATTCAACGATTTTAGGATTAGCTCCAAACCCGTCTAAAATTATTAAAACCAAAAGTTTATATGGAATTTTTTTACTGCCGTCTTTGGCAAAATTAAATTTTTCTTTTAAGTTCATTATTGAATAATAGCACAAATATTTATTACAGTAAAAAAACAAAAACCTCTGCTGATTTTTGCGAGAGGTTTAAATTTAATTTATTTTTTAAATTTTTAAAAATTGAATAAAAATTAATTAGGAGGAAAACATGTCATTTCTATTATTTCGTACGATCTTAATTTTGATAAAAACTTAATAACCATTTTACGAATAAAATTTGCCGAGTATTACGAGTTTTGTTGAAGATATAAGGAAAAAATTTCCTTTCCCGTTAATCCACTGCCAAAAATTTGAATAAATTTTTCCCACGCCATATTTATATATACCGGCGTTATTTGAATAGGAGTTAACAAAATTATTTTATTCCCAGCGTCAATCGGTTTTATTTTTAAAGCAATCTTTGATTTCAATACTAATTTTTCATAAAATTCAATTTTTTCTTTTACCCATTCACATTCCTTAATTTTTTCAGATAAATTCGCTAATGGACAGGGATCGCAAATCTTAAAATGATAAGAGCATTCTTTGCATGTTAAAAAATTTTGAACCGCATCATATCGCATTAATTTATTAAAGGGTATATAATTACTTTCAATAATTTGAACACCCACGGATTTAGCCCCGATTTTTTCAGCAAAAGGAATAAACTTTTCTGTTTCAGCCAGATTTTTCTTAGTAATCGTGTAAGAAATTGAAACATTAAGACCAGCGTTTTTAGCATTTTCAATACCTTTAAGAATTTTTAAAAATGATCCCTCTCCTCTGCTCCAATCATTTGTCTTAGCTACAACTCCATCAATAGAAATACTAATCTGATTTAAACCAACCATTTTTAAATTATTCGCGCGTCTTTTTGTAAGCAATATCCCATTGCTTACAATGCCTATAAAAATACTAGGATTGTATGTTTTGTATTCTAAAATAATATCATCAAGAAAATTACACAAAAGAGGCTCGCCTCCTAAAAAATCTATTTTTTTAACATTCAGTTCTATTAATTTTTTTACAATCATCATTGCTTCACCTTTATTAACCATTCTATAATCTGGTCTTTTATTATTTGCCGCGTAACATCCTATACATTTTAAATTACATTTTTCTCCTGGCACAATTTCCCAAAAAACATTATTAATCATCAATTTCTCCTTTTCCGCTTATTGCGTTTATTTTTTAACAAAATTTAAAAGAGAGAATATTGATACATACTCTCTCTGATTTTAACGAAAGAAAACGATCTACCCACAGCCACCGCAACCAGATTTATTTGCGCTAATAACTTCTACAGGATGAATTTTACCATGTAGTTGCAGTTCATCGCAAATGTCGGTGGTTTGATCAATCTTTTCTTCCTCTTCCTGCTTGCTATACTCCATAATTTAACACCTCCTTTCAAAAAAACTATTTAGATTATAATATCAATTTTATTCTTATCAATATTTTTACTAATATTATAGACGGTTAAAATTATGTCTTGGCACATCAAGCAATTCAGAGTTATGATAAATTTTAAAATTATTTGTTTCAACAGCGACTTTTACTAAATTTTTAACATCTTCCGATTCTTTTTTGACTAAACCTTCTAAAATTTTTTCAACAGACAATGCGTTAATGGAAATTTTAAACCAATCTTCTTCTTTTTTAAAGTCAAACCGTTCTGCTCGTTCGTCATATATTTTTTTATAACTATTTTTATTCCCGCTTGAATGTCCTATCCATTTATTCAGATTCGCGCTGGCTATTTTAATTTCACAAAGATTATATCTTTTACTTTTATTTATCAAAAATCCATCGGCGCAAGCAATGATATTAATTAATTTAAGCAACACAATATCAAACGGGGATATATCGCCAAAATTTTTTTTGTAATAAGAAAACACATCGCCTTTGTTTAATCTATAACCAATAAATTCTGGAGTTAGATCGTTTTCATCGCGCAATGTTTGCTCTAATTTTTCGTCTGAACTAACGCGAATATTATATTTCCGTAAAAATATTGTTTCCTGTTTCCCCCACTTCATCAAAATTTTTTCTGTTCGCGATTTCTGACTCCTTGAAACAGAGAATAGATTCAAATCTTGAGGAAGAAATTGACTTTCTTCGCTAATTGAGCCGCTCAAATTAACCTGAATTCCCGCTTGTTCCAATTTTCTTATTAGAGAATAAAATTCTTTTGATTTTAGAAAAAATTCGCGAACGGCTAATTCTGTTTCTATTGGCACGCCCGGTTTAAATTGAGATCCGCCTTGAATGTTTTTGATTTTAAAATCTCCATTTATTGAATAATCTCCTCCGCATTTACAGAATACATCCGGAGAAGAATCCGGTTTTCTCATAGCTCTGCTGTATTCTTTCGCTTTATAACCAAAAGGTAAATAAGAAAAAGTAAGATAAAACCCGTTTCCGCAATCGGTATGCCCTAAACGTAAACGAAAATAAAAATCAGTTTCGCCGATTTTAGCTACATATTCAGTATGCCGTCTTGTAGCGCCGGTTAAAGCCGCATTTAACAATGTTACATTTTTATCCGGAAAACGAAATGATGGAAAACGATATTTAATGTCGCCAGGGAAAAAATAACGGAAAGAAGCAAGGCGCAACTTTAAATTATCAAAGAAATATTCAATGTGCTCATCTATAATGTCCGCCGGGTAAGCATGACCAACAAAAATCGGTGTTGAAGCGGGAAAATCAATATTTTCTGAAAATTCATGCTTAAACCATGCAAAAAATAAAAATAATTTTTCGGCAACTTCCTTGGCTTCAAAATTATCTCCCTGTGCCGCAAACAAATAAATTGCCTGCCATAAACTTTTAAAAAATGTGAGATCAATATTATAATATCCGTTTAATTGCTCGCAAACTAATAATAAATCTTTTTTTGCAAATTCTATATAAGGTTGCCGTATTGAATTATAAAAATCAAACGCTTTTTCTTTGGTTTTTAATCCGTCGGTTATTCCGCTTTGAATGTTCCAATCATTCATCCCTATTCCTTCTCCGCCTATTTCAATATAATGAAAAAAAGGATGCATATTACACATCTTTTCTTTTTGAACGCGTTCCAACATTTTAACCGTAATTTCAAATAATTGATTTTTTTTCATGTTTTTACTATCCTTTCATTCTATTTCTATTTTAAACATTTTTTTCTATTTTCAAAGAAATATAATCTAATGCTCAAAATAACATTTATATAAATTTCTGCAAGATTAACTAAAAATTAAAATAACAGCACAAAATAAAATTAAACACAGTCAATGTAGTCTGAACAGTTATAAAATTATAGAATAAAATATGAAAAAAAGCGCTGACAAAAAAGAGGTCGCGAATATAGAAAACGTGCTTAAAGAAATCAGAGCAAAATTCGGCGAAGGTTCAATAATGAAATTGGGAGAAACAAAAAAAGTAGATGTGGACGCCATTCCGACCGGTTCTTTGGGGCTGGATATCGCGCTTGGCGTATATGGCATTCCAAAAGGAAGGATAGTTGAAATTTTCGGGCCTGAATCTTCAGGAAAAACAACTCTCGCGCTTCACATTGTGGCGGAGTCGCAAAAAAAAGGAGGATTATGCGCTTTTATTGACGCGGAACACGCGCTGGACCCGGAATACGCGAAAAAAATAGGCGTAAATATAAACGACCTTTTAATTTCCCAGCCGGACACAGGCGAACAAGCGCTTGAAATTTTGGAAAGCTTGATAAGATCGGAGAGCATTTCCTGCGTTGTTGTTGACTCGGTGGCGGCGCTCACTCCTTCCGCTGAAATAGAAGGAGAAATGGGAGCTCTGCATATAGGACTTCAAGCCCGCCTTATGTCGCAAGCCCTGCGAAAACTTACGGCAATAACCGCCCGCATGGCGACAACCGTTATTTTTATAAATCAAATAAGAATGCAAATAGGAATGATGTTTGGAAATCCGGAAACGACTCCCGGAGGAAAAGCGCTGAAATTTTATTCGTCTGTAAGAATAGAAGTGCGCCGCATCGCCCAAATCAAAAAAGGAGAAGAAGTGATAGGAAACAGAGTACGGGCAAAAGTGGTAAAAAATAAAGTCGCCCCTCCTTTTAAAACCGCTGAGTTTGACCTTCTTTATAATGAAGGAATTTCTTATTTAAACGAAGTTCTTAATCTTGGAGTTAAATACGAAATTATAAATAAAAGCGGAAATTCCCTGTTGTTTGAAGACTTAAAACTCGGAAGAGGAATGGAATCGGCAAAAGAATATCTAAAAGAAAATCCTGATATAACTTCTAAAATAGTAAAACTTCTAAAAGAAAAAGTTTAAAAAATTATTCAATCACACTCGTTTGCGAAACAAAAAAGAGCATTAATATATGCTCTTGAAAAATTAATGTTTTATTAAATGTTCAAAAAATTCTATCACCTACCCACTTCTTAAAATGCAATTTTAAATTATAATTTTTGTCATTCCATACTGATGAAATAGGAATTTTAAGAAGAGAGCCGAAATAAATTTTTTTACCTAAATTAACGTCTTCCGTGCCCATCTGTCCATCAGGAAGAATAAGGCAGTAAAATTTGTTAAAATCTGGCGATGCTCTGTTTGAGTATTTAATATTTAATAATGGATGCATCTCGCTAATTTGAGCTAAATTTTTTTCAATTATTAATTCATTTGGTCTAATCCAATCATAAATATGAAAAGCTCTTCCAGCAGGAATGGTCCAGGAAATACCCCAATCCTTAACACCTAAATATTCTAATAAACTAGCCATTCCTAAAAGAGAATTTTGATTCCAAACATTGAGCGCGGTTAAAACTCTTAAATTAATCTTATGCTCTATACAAAGATTAATAGCATTTATTGCCTCATTCCAGGCGTTACCACTTTTTTGTCTGCTTGGTCTTATACGATTATTAAGTTCTTGCGCATCAGCGTCTAAACTAATTTCTACTCGTGTACACATTCTTAAATTACACACATTTTCTTGTTGAATAAACGTCCCATTCGTACCTAAAATGACACTAATATTATTATCATAAAATTTTTGAATGATATTAAAGATATCATCGCGCAACATTGGTTCGCCTCCTGAAATAGTAACCCTCATAACTTTAGCTTCAACAATCCTGTCTATTATAGTTAAACACTCAGTTGTTGAAAGCATTACATTTGGCAATTGCTCTATGTTTCCATAACAATGTATGCATTTTAGATTACATCCGCCAATAATTACCCAACCAATTCCTAGAGGCGAAAACGGCAACGGATCTTGTCCTTGAAGGACTTCAGCAAAAAACTTATCTTTATCATAATCATAATGAATAAATCCCCAAGATTCTTGACGAACGCTAATATTTCTCAAAATTTTCTCCTTTTTTAATTGTTAAATTACATTACAACAATAACCATATGATATAAAAATATTGTCAAGTTGTCAAACAGATTAAACTCATATAAAATTATTTTATTAAACAATAAATAATTAAGCTATTTATGGAAATGAAAAAAATAATTAAAGTAGGGGTGCAGGCCATTGTTTTTGACGATACAAAAACCAAAATATTATTAGGAAAAAGAAAAAATTGTTTTGGTGCCGGAAGTTGGGGTTTACCGGGAGGTCATTTAGAATTTGGGGAGTCTTTTGAAGAAGCTGCCATCCGAGAACTTGATGAAGAAACAGGACTAAAAATTAAAAAAGTTTTCATCTTAGGAGCTTTTAATACTCCGCTATTACCTAATACGCATCATGTCCAGATAGGTTGCATAGTAGAAGAATATGAAGGAAAACCCGAGATAACGGAACCTGAGAAATGTGATGACTTAAACTTTTATTCTTTAAACGAATTACCTTCTCCAATTTTCTTCGGCTCTAAACCAATATTAGAAAAATTATTGAACGAATCAAAAAGTGTGTAAAATAAAAAATTTAAGTTTAATATACCATTCCACTACTCTCTTTTAAGAAAACAAAAAAGAGCATAATTTATGCTCTTTAAAAAATTGCTTAATTTTGTCCTTTACTAATTAATAAATTAAATTCTCCCAATATCCCCTGCTTTTTTCATAATTAATAAATCTTAAACTTTCTCTTATTTTCTTTCTGCCATAAAGTTCCAGCATTTCATTTTGGTGGTCGGAAATATCCGCGAAACGCACTTCATTAATATTGCCGTATCTTTCTATCCAATTATCAATCCTTTCTACAAAAACGATTTTTATTCCATTTTGAATACAGACACTTGAAATCGTTTCTATAAATTTTTCCCTATACTCTTTTTGCAATTCTTTAATCGGCCTATCGCTCACGTCTTCTATTCCATAAAATTCAGAAGCGTATTTTCCGGAAACCAATGTGTATTTTTCACTCTCTCCATAATTGACAAGCTTAAAAACAAGATTTGTGTAAGTACCGACGCTATCAGGTTTCGGCCACATTAAAAACGCAAATTCCGGCATTTCCTTGCTTCTTAAAAGAACAGAGTTTTCACCTTCTTTTTCAACAGTGATAACTTCAACATTCTCTCCGCCTTCCATTTTTTCAATCAATTCATAAAGGGCGCTTTTATCTGCCATTTAATCATTCTCCTAATTGAAAGAGATTAATATTTATCTTGTGTTCGTGAATTACGAAATTGCTCATTTCTGCGATACGCTCGCTCGTCCAGCGACTAGCTCGCTAGTCACCGCCTCGCAATTCTTCGCTTTCAGCAAAGAAACCATGCTTGCGAGGCTGCAAACGGTCTTGAAACGACAATTTTGTAATTCAAAGTGTATTTAAAGAGAACTCGCGCAAATTCTAATTAAAAAATACAGCAAAAAAAAATAAAATCAACCCCGTTAGAAGTTCAACTGAGTTTTAGTTAACACTATTTTGTGCGCGAAGCCGCCTTACGGCTTAAATTATCGTTTATCCAAACTCAACCCCCAAACTTCTAACGGGGTCAAGATAAAATAAAATAAAAAAGGCCTATTCGCAGAATTACCGAACAGGCCATAAATTTTTTCCTTTCTTTGTCTGCGCCTTACTTTTTGATTCTCTTATAACTCGGCGCGAGAGGCCATCTTGCCATGCAATTTAACAAAATCTGAATGGCAAGAGCTCCTCCTCCAAGCCAACCAAGCACAACGAAACAATTCCAAAGTTCTTTCATTTTCATTCTCCTTTCTTGTTATTAAACTTGTTATCAAGCTTGTCATAAAGAGACGAAAAACGATCACAAAATTTAGCAGTTAAAATCACTGCCAAAATTGATAATAAAAAAACTGTTAAAAACAACCAGCCATTCAATAAATAAAAAGTGTATGTGATGGCTATCACCGCTCCCAATGTTACTAAGCACGGTAATAATATGGCTAAAAACATTTCTTTCTCCCTTCTTTATTTTTTCCGTTCTTTTTTATTTTTATTTTGAGATTACGATTCTAAACTACCGGAGACCGGAGTCCGACTCCTGTAGTTATTTCCTTATACCTAGTTCTTCTTTTTGCTCTTGCGTAAGACGATCTTTTGAAATGAAGTTATTTTCAATGCAAAACTTTAAAAAACCGCCTTTAACGCTC
>CAZCIQ010000046.1:0-7966 GCA_964499175.1 uncultured Candidatus Saccharibacteria bacterium
AGCTCTTCAATTTCTAACCTTTGATACCGCGCAGCTTGCTGCGCGGAGATTCATTATTTTTAAGCGGCAAGAGCTTCTTTATATCGTGCTTCAAAAACAACTTTTGCGTTTGGCTCTATTTTGTCCTCCAATTTTAAAATTTTTCCATTCGCTCTCACTACAATTTCGTCATAATCAAATTGCCCCATAATCTCTTTTAAGAGACCATCTCTTATTTCTATTTCTTTATGCAGATACTGTTCCAAATGCAGATTTAAAATTACTTCTCCTAAAGTGATGTTTGGAGGCAGAATCATTTGTTCAAGCTGTTTCGGCAAATCCAAATTTTTAATTTTAACAGTTATTGCTCCTTTGGGAATTGTTTCTTCTCCTGTTTCAGAGGAGAATATTTTTCCTTGAGTTTTTAAAAAATCAAGCAGCATTTCTCTATGGCCTGTTATAACTCCGACGCTTTTAGCGGCAGGATGATTATTCTTAAGAATTCCGCTTTGCTCGCTCGCTTCGCTTACGCACCCAGACACAATTCCGTAAGTCGTTACGTAAAAATGGGTATGGCCGTTTGGCGCGACTCCAAAAGGCAGAGCATTGTTTGCTAAAAATTCAATTTCTTTATCGTCTTTTGATTGTTTCGGTTTTTCAAACCAACTGAAATTTTGAAGAAATTTTTTCTTTTCTTCGTCATTTAAACTTTCATATCTTTTTAACGTTTGTTCGTAAATTTTATAATTTTCAGGATAAACTTTTATGGGCATGGTTCCAAGAGAGCCGTCGTAAAAATTTCCAGAATCTTGATAGCCGGTATTAACTTCAAATTTTGCTTTATTCAATAATTCATTTTCTCCGAATTCCATTCCATAGTAAGTTACATTTATTGTCGGGTGCTCGCGTCCTGTTTTAGGAAGATAAGCGTAAGAATCAAAGCCGATGAATTTTCTTCGCGCCGCGTATAACCTATTGTAAGTTTGTATGGTAATCCAGCCTTTTTCTTTGATATTTTCAAGTAATTCATGGCCTCTATCTCCTTCATAAAGAAAACAGATTCCGATTTTTTGCGCGAGTTTTGCCTGATAATTTTCAAGGCGGTTTTCCATAACGTCTTTTTGCATTTTAGAATCAAGGACGACATCGCTTAATATAGATTTTATTCCTATCTTATAATTAAAATCTTTATTTAATTGCGCAACTAAACTTTTTTGCCCTTTTGAATATGCGGTTGCGGAAATAATAAGCTCTAAATTTGTTTCATTGTTAGAAAAATAGTTTACGGAAGTTTTAATAAAAGAAATGTTTTCTTCGTTAAAAATATTTTTTTGCAGTTCGGGGTCGTTTATTATCTGGCGCAGAAAATTTTCGTTATGTAAATTTAACGCGGCGTATCCTCTTTTTGCTTTGAATCCGAATTCTTTATTAAGATTTAAAATTAAATTTTTATATTCGTCCGCTAAATTGGCGAACATTTCTAAATTTTTTATTCTCCCTTCGTAATTCGTTCCCTGATTTATAAAAGCAATATTTTTATCGCTTAAAATAAGATTTTTTATCTCCTCGTTTTCGCTTATGGATATTAAGTCGCCCACCTCGTTTATTTTTAAATCATATCCGAATTCTTTATGAACTTTTGTAAAAAATTCCGTTATTTTGGAATCAAATAATTTTTCTTGCAATCCTTTTTCTTTTACGATTGCGTATAATTCGTGAAAATTGTCGCTAAAATAAAATCTCGGCTCTTTTAAAAAACATTCCTGCAGTTTTTTTAACGTTTCAAGCGAATCGGGAATATTTAAAAAATCAAGATAATAGTCTTTATGCCGCAATTCTTTGAATCCGCCTAAATACTTAATTGTTTCTATCCCTTTTTCCGAAAAAAACTTTTCTTTTTGGCCCGGGTTTTCAAATATTTCCATAATCTTATTTCTCGCGCTTTCATATATAATATCGTTCAAGTTGATTTTATAATTTAACTTATTTTGAAATTCTTTTATAAATTTTTGCATATCCGGCATTGCCGCTAATTTTAAAGCGCTTTCATTTTCAAGCAGATTTTTAACGTCTTCATACCAATCAAATTTTATATCCCAATCTTTTAATAATTTTAAAACTCCAAGAGCCTCAGGAAAAGACGCGAGTTTTTTGTATCGCGGTAATTCATTCAAATTTATGGGTATTCTTCTTAAAATAGAAACTTTTTCTGTAAAGTCAAAAAACTCTTTATTGCTTAAAAATTCCTGAATTTGTTCCGATTCCAAAAAAGTTTTAAGATCGCGCATTATTTCCTCTAATTTATTTTTATAGTCTTCCTGATTTCCATAAACTGACGCGCGTAAACCCATCAAATCATATAAAGGAGTATTGTAAAAAGAAACAGGTTTATCAGTTAACTCTAAAATTTTTTCCGTTAAGCCCATTTCTTCAAACAAAGATATTTTTTCAAGCTGGTCTTTTGATAATATTTCCCGTTCGCTAAAAGGGCCGTTTAAATACTTTAAAAGTTTTAAACTTTTTTCGTTTTCAGCGATTTTAATTAAAGATGGCGTTATTGTTTCAATTTTTTCAAACACTTCCGGAGTTAATTCATTTTCTCTTCTATAAGAGGCTTGCAAATATTCAGCTTTTACGCCTAAATTTATAAGTATGTTTAAGGCGCGGGAAACATCTTTTTGTTCCGTGATTCGTTTAAATCCGGTAAGCGCATATCTAACATTTGCTGGATGAGTGTAAAATCCCATTTTTTGGAGATTGTTTATAAGCTCAATCGGGTCGTTTTGTTTTTGATAGAGTTCGGAAAAATCTTTTGCCCATTTAAGCGGAAATTCAAAATTTTTCTTTTCTTGAAAATCAAGCCATTTTATTTTATTTACCTCTCTTTCGCCTAAAAATTCAAGTCCTTTCTTCTTTTGTTTTGCAATAAGTTTTTCCTCGTTTCCCGATTTAGATTCAATTGATTTGATTTTCGCAGTCGTGTAATAATTTTTTTCAAAATAATAAATCAAAGCGAGCGTGGATTCAGTGTCTTTCACATCTTTTAAGCGGAGCGCTATTTTTCTGAAACTGTCTTTTATCGCAGGCAGTTTTCCTTTTCTTTCCAAATGCATTTCATTTTTTATTGTTTCTAAATTAACCAACGGCTCTTCTTTTTTTTCTTCTTGCTCCTTTTTTTCCGATATTTTCTTTATTTTTTCTATTTTTACGAATGCTTCCGCTTCTTTAATAAGCCTGTCCACATTTTCTTTAAATTCCCGTTTTTCTTTTTGCTCGGGAGTTTCATCCGGTTTCTCAAATTCAATATCCCGAATTTCTTGTTCGGTTTCAAAAACTTTTTGTACACCTTCTCCCTCTTTTAACATAAGCTTATTATAACCTTTTTAGATTAATTGTTTTATTTGTTTAGTTCGGTAAATTTATTTCTTAATTCTTTTTCCGTAGTTCCGCCCATAGCGAATAATTCGTTATTAATAATAATTCCGGGACTGGACATAATGCTGTATTTGCTGATTAATTCCTGTCCTTCCGGAGTCGTCATATCCACTTCGTCAATTATAAGTTCGGGATACTCCGGGCGCAATTTTTCCAGAATTTTTTTTGTCTCAACGCAATGAACGCATCCTTCGCGCGTCACAAAAATCATTTTGATTTCGTTTTTTACCCCGTTAGAAATTTTGTTTTGCATAAATTATGATTTAATTATCCCCTTTTTAATTTTTAACGGGGCTCATAATGAATTTCTTTTTTTAACGCGCTTGGCAATGATTATCGCCAAAATAATGATAATTAAACCAAGTAGCGGTCCGAGAGTGTTATTCGCCGTTATTTTTGTCGCTCCTTCTTCGTGAGCCTCAGCTGTTTTTATAATAGAAAATGTCATATTATATTGTTTGAGTTTGAATTAATTTTTTACGCTGGATGTAAGCGTCTAAAATAATAATCGCGCCGACCATTAAACTCATAATCACCCATGGTAAAATGACCAAGTTGTCCATTTTAATTTTTAATAATTCTTCAATTTCCGAGCTTTCCGCGATAGCGGGAACGGCTCTCATAAGAAAATCGTTCCATAAAACATGGAAAATCGAACCTTCCCAGAAATCCATACTAAAAGGCAAATATTGAAAAAGATAAGAGCCTATGCCGACTAATCCCCAACCCATTATTCTTTCCACTTTTTGTTGGCGCTTGCTCACCCATTCAAGCGAATTATATCCGAGAATGGCGAGTATGGTCAAAAAAATAAGAGGCGTCGCTCTGCCAATGCCGTGTATAATTCCGATGGAAATTCCATTCGTAACACTGCCTAAAGTTGATATGTAGACTAATAGTATGTAAAAAGCGGGGTTGGGGCATCCTACGCCCGCGTTGCCCAAAAATAATCCCATAAAAAATGATTTCGCGTAATTACCTTTTTGTTGAAGAGAATTCGGCAAAACTTTTGAAAAAAACGGCAACTTAAACGATATCAATTTTAATTCTGAAAGGCCGAAAATAAGAGCCATAGCTCCGGCGATTCCGAACATAAATCTAATGAGGCTGTTCATTCCTATATATCCTCCTGCCCAAGCCACTGCCGCGCCGTAAATGCCTAAAGTGGTCGCGAGTCCCAGTCCAAAAAGCAGGGCCATAAACAAGCCTTTCATCGGCGATTGTTTCATTGCCATTGGCACAATGACAAATACCAAAGGCAAGGTACAGGGAAGAAAAATCATTGAAAGTCCGGCGGCATAAGCGAAAATAAGTCCGGGTTGCGCTTCCGGAGTTGTGACAAGCCAAAAAATTCCAATAATAGAAACGGAAAGCAGTAAAAAAGATAAAACTATAAGTATTGATTTCATTGATATTTTTTTAACAAGGCGAACATTAACAAAACCGCGCCTAAACTTTAATGTTTTTTTCTTTTTTGATAAAAAAACGATAAATAACAAATCCTATGATAGATAAAGCAATGATTCCGCCGGCAAAGTAAAATCCGATATCCACGGTCTGTGGCGGCTTTTCTGAAACACTGGGTTCCGTGTGTTCCTCTGTTTCTTCATCGTTGTGAACCAGTTGTTTGTTAAAATCTGAAATCATAAAATAATTTTGAAATTAAAATTTTATCCCCCCGCTTTTTTGTAAAGGCGCAGAGGCTTACTTAACGCTCGCTTTGTATTTTAATTCTTCAATCGCTTTTATCAAATCTTTCGTCTTCGCTTTTTCGTCGTCAAACTCAACTTCCGCTAATTTTTTATCGTAATCAACGGAAGACTTTAAAACTCCGTCAGTGTTTTGCAGAACCATTTGAATGCCCACGGCGCAAGAATCGCAGTGCATTCCTTCTATATTTAATTGTATTTTTGTGATCATATTTTTTGCTATTTTTAAAAACTTAATGCTAAATATAATTTTATAATTAAAATTTGCTAAACGCAATATCAAAAATTCAAGATTCTAAAATCGGCTCTTTGTAACGTTTTAATAACAGTGAATTTAAGACTACTGAAATTGAACTGAAAGCCATCGCAAAGCCGGCAATTTCAGGACGAAGAGCGCTTTGGGATAAATTTATAAAAATTAAAGCAATGGAGGCTCCTATGTCCGGCAAACGGCTTAAAATTTCGCCGGCGCCTAAAATCCATCTTGCCGGCTCGCCCCCCGATTGAGTGAAGACCAAATGCAGACCGGCGGCAATGGGTATGGCTACTATATTATATATGAAGGCCCAGAAAAAATTTTGCCAAATTTTGAAAATTGTGCGGCGCGAAAGGTCAATCGCGGTTACCACGTCGCGCAAGTCGTCTTTTATCAGGATAATTTCTCCTGTTTCAATTGCTACATCAGTGCCAGAACCAACGGCAATTCCTAAATCAGACTTGGCTAATGCCGGCGCGTCGTTTATGCCATCGCCGACCATAGCTACTATTCTGCCTTCTTTTTGTAAATCTTCAATCAGTTTTTCTTTATCTTGAGGTAAAACATTAGCGTAAAATTTATTCACGCCAAGCTCTTTGGAAATGGCTCTCGCGGTATTCTCATTATCTCCGGTAATCATTATAACATCTTTCTTTCTTTTTTGCAGAGCCTTTATGGCTGAGACGGCAAAATCTTTTAAAGTGTCGGCCATCGCGATAATTCCCAGCATTTTTTTGTCATAAGCCACGAAAACCACCGTTTTAGCTTGATTTTGAAGCTCCACGAATTTTGATTCCAGCAGACTAATGTCAATTTCTTCTTTTTTCATCAAAGTTTGATTGCCGATTAAAATTTCTTTTTCCTGGTGTTTGGCTGAAACGCCCATTCCGGATATCGCTTTAAAATTTTGCGGTTCCGCTATCTCCATTTTTTCTTGCTCAGCTTTTTTAAGAATCGCGGTAGCCAAAGGATGTTCCGATCCCCTTTCGGCGATTGCCGCCAATTTTATAATTTCGTTCTCGCTATTATTATTTACGGTTACAACATCCGTTACCGCGGGTTCTCCTTTCGTAAGAGTTCCCGTTTTATCAAAAGCCACAGTGTTTATTTTATACGCCTGTTCTAAAGCCTTGCCGCCTTTTATTAAAATTCCGGATTGCGCTCCCCGAGTCGTGCCGACCATTGTGGCAATTGGCGTGGCAAGCCCTAAGGCGCAAGGGCAAGAAATAATTAAAGTGGCGACCATAAATAAAAGCGCGGGAGTAAATGAAATACCTTGGACAAAAAACCAGAAGTTGAAAGAAATTAAAGCTATGACAATAACGCCTGGCACGAATTTTTCTGAAACATAATCCGCCACTCTTTGGAGCGGAGCTTTGGTCGCCTGCGCCTCGCCGACCATTTTTACAATTTGAAAAAGCAATGTTTCTTCCCCCACTTTGGTAGCCTTGCATTTTAAAAGACCTTGAATATTTATGGTGGAGCCTATGACTTTGTCTCCAATATTTTTTCCGACAGGCATTGATTCTCCGGTCACGATTTTTTCATCAACCGAAGACTCTCCTTGTAAAACAACGCCGTCTGTGGGAATTTGGCCTCCCAAAAAAAAAAAAAAAATATCTTCTTTTTTTAATTCGCTTATGTTGATTTCCACTTCTTCGCCGTCTTTCATAACAATCGCTTTTTTAGGAACTATTTTTAAAAGACTGCTTATTGCTTCGCTTACTTTGCCGCGGGATACTGCTTCCAAATATCTTCCTAATATTAGAAAGCTCATTAACGCCGCCGACGATTCCCAAAAAGGGTGGTCAAGTCCTATCCATAAAGTTTGCGCACTTCCGTATGTTGCCGAAAACATAAAACCAAAAAAACTGTAAAAGAATGCCGTGCTTGTTCCAAGCGTGACTAGAGTGTCCATAGAGGTGGAGCCGACTCGAAAAGCCGCCCACGCGCTTTTGTAAAAAATCCATCCAACCCAAAATTGTATGGGTATCGTCATAAACATATAAATCCAGTTCAAATCAAGAAAATATCCGCCGCCAAGGTCAAATCCGTGCACATGTTGTAAATTTAACATATGAACTGCCATATAATAAACGATAATCGGGCTCGCTAAAATAAAACTTATTATCGTTCTTTTTTTTAGGCCTTTTATTTTTTTCTCCCTTTCTTGCTTTATTTCCTCTTCGCTTTTTTCGTTTGATATAAGAGTGTAGCCGAGTTTGCCGACAGTTTTTTTTATTTCTTCAATTGAAATTATTTCCGCGTCAAAATCAACGGCAAGCATTTCCGAACCGAAATTTGCGTTTACCGCGTTTATTCCTTTTTCCTTGCCTAAAATTTTGTTAATCAAAACAGCGCAAGACGCGCAATGCATTCCTTCAATATGAAAAGTTAAATTTTTAGATTGTTTATTCATAGTTTTTGTTTAAAGATAATCTTTAATCTTTTTCTATGATCTGTAAATCGTCTCGGTCGTCGGCAACATAGATGTATTTCCCGTCAAAGGAAACATCAACATTGCGGGCTCGGCCGGGAGTATCCACTATTGCATGTTGGATAGGGAAGAAAGGATCAGAAACATCAA
>CAZCIQ010000047.1:0-6963 GCA_964499175.1 uncultured Candidatus Saccharibacteria bacterium
CACAGAGTTATGTTTTTTAAAGGGTGGTGCAGTTCAGATTAGAGTTTGCGTTTATTAAATTGACTTTTTGATAATTTATTTTATTATGTTTTTTTGGTATTTACAATTTTTTTTATTTTGATATTCAGTATTTAGTAAGCAGAGTTAAGCTCCGCCTTTACGGAGCAGGTCGAGAATATTAATAATTTTTACGACTTTATGGAACAAGAAGTAAAATATAATATTTTAAATAGTTATAATTACGACGAAGAAGAAGAAACTGAAGATGATGAAGATGACGCTGAAGAAGATTCAGAAGATGAAGAAGAAGCGGATAGTGATAGTTATTAGTTCGTAGTTTAACCCCACCCCTAGATGTCGTGTTTCGCAGAAACATCTAGGGGTGGGCGAATCAGTTATGTTAAATATAAGATTACAAAGGACTGGTAAAAAAAATCAGCCTAAATTCAGGATAGTTTTAATAAATAAAAATAAAGCCGCTAAAAGCGGGGCGTTTAAAGAGATTTTCGGATATTATGATCCGATTACCAAAAAGACTGAAATTAAAAAAGATAGAATAGATGAATGGCGCAAAAAGGGGGCTAAAATATCCGCTACCGCGCTAAAAATTTTAAGAAAATAAAGAGCGGGTCTTGGACTATTGCATTTTTTTTTATTTTTGTTATAATATAATCATATAAAGCGGTCGAAAAACGCAGTTTAGCAATTTTATTATAGGCATTAACAGATTTTGAATTGGTAATAGTAACCAAAAAGATGAGCGGCTATTATTGATTCTTTAAATTAAATATGACTGACCAAGTAAAAGACAAGGATTTTCTTGAATTTATCGTAAAATCCTTAGTGGATAATCCGGGAGCCGTTAAAGTCAACAGGACAGTTGATGAAATGGGAGTGCTTTTAGCTTTAAAGCTTAGTCCGGAAGATATGGGTAAAATAATAGGTCGCAGAGGAGCGACAGCGCAAGCTATAAGAATGCTTTTAAAAGCCGTCGGGCTTAAAAATCGCGCCAGAATAAACTTCAAAATTGAAGAACCGGAAGGAGGAGTTATTAAACCAAGCAGAAAAAGCTCATCTTCAGAAGTGGATGAAGTGGTTGACGATCTTAAATTGTAAATAAATATGTATTCTGTTAGCTGATTGAAAAATCGTCCCGCTTTTGGCGGGACGATTTTTCTTCGCATTTTGCGCATTTTACATATGGGGTTGACTTGTTTTATTTAATTGTTTATTATATTTTTATAGTATAATTTTAAAGTTTAAATAATCGATTGTTGACTTTATTTTTTAATTATTATATTGTATATATATTAGATATTATCATTATAAATTTAACTAAGGGCGTTTAGCCCCTCTATATGTTAAGAAAAATATTATGATTATGAATAAAATAAATAAAATAGTAGGCGAAGATGGCACAAGCCAAAATCTTATTCAAGAAGTGAAGTTTTTAATAGACCTGCTTCCGAAAAGGACTCAAAATATTTTAAGCCGGCGTTTTGGTTTATTTAACAAAAAAAAAGAAACACTGGAATCCATAGGGTCTTTTTACAATGTTACAAGAGAAAGAGTGCGTCAAATACAAGATCATGGAATAAATGTTTTAAAATCAAAAATTTTGCCGGTAAATCAGGTGAAATTTAAAAAAAGATTTGACGTTATAAATCAAAAAATAGAGGAGTTGGGCAGTATAATCTCGGAAGATCATTTATTAAATAATTTAAAGAAAAAGGAGGAAGATAAAAATTATTTAAGATTTTTGCTTGTTTTAAATCCGAACATTGTTTATTTCAAGGAAAACGATGATTTTCAATTGCGGTGGGCTCTTGCAAATAAAAAAAGCGAAGTTGTTGCCGTTGAAAACGCCTTAAAATCATTATTTTCTTCAATAAATAAGGATGAGGTATTGTCTTTTGATGATGTTTTAAAAAGATTTCAAGCAAAACTTAAGAATAATTCAAACACGGAAATGTTCACGAATCTTAATACCGACGAAGCGAAACAGACTTTCGCGTCATGGCTGGGAATTACGAAAACTATAGGCCAAAATATTTTTGGAGAATGGGGTCTTTCGGACTCTTGCCATGTATACCCGAAAGGCGTAAAAGATCATGCCTACCTTACAATGAGACGGCACGGATCGCCGATGCATTTTAGAGAAGTGTCAAAGGCTATTCAAGATAATTTTAAAAAACCGGCTCATATTCAAACTGTCCATAACGAGTTAATAAAAGACGACAGATTTGTTTTGGTTGGCCGGGGGCTTTACGCGTTGAAAGAATGGGGTTATGTTCCGGGATCCGTGCGCGATGTTATAAGCCATATTTTGAAAACGCACGGAAAAATTTTAAAAGAAGACCTTGTAAAAAAGTTGCTTAAAGAGCGTCACGTAAAAGAGACAACTATCGCGATAAATCTTCAGAACAAAGATCTTTTTAAAAGGTTTTCTGATGGAACGTATGGCTTGGCTTGAGTAATAAGGATTTTTTGTTTTTTAATAATTTAACAACGCGAAAAAAAGGAGGATGAAATGAGTAAAGAGAAAGTTGTTGACACGGTTGCAAAAGTTGAAATTATGCCGGTGAATCCCGAACTAAAAAACGGTTCAATATTACTGCGTTTACAAGAAAGCGGCATAGGACGGGAATTTTTCATTCATAAAGTTTATGTTTTTGATAAGCGGCCAAAATCATTTTTAAGGTTGTGTTTGGAACGAGATTGTTATATTCCTTATTTTGAAACAAAAGAAGAAAAAACAAAAAGAGAATATGAGACATTTATTCAAGCCGTAAATCTGCCGGCACGAGTTGTTATAAAAGAGCGGGCCTTAATTTTTAAAGAAGGAAAACATATGAAAATTAGTTATGTAAATCTTTTTGAAACGGAAGTTAAAACTCCTGATATTACTGTTATGTTGTGCGATGTGGCAGATAGCCATTTTCATCACCTTAATAACAAAGAGATTCTTTGGAGTTGGAAAAACAAAAATGTCCAACATTGGAATTTGGTGTTGTATAAAGAAAATAACACAGAGAAAGAGTTATGATTAAGCGAGCAAAGAGGAGAATCTTGTATTTTTTTTTAACTTTTTTTTTAATTTTGTAAAACAAAAAGGCGGTTCGCGACGCGACTGCCTATTTTATTTTTTAGAAATAGGGTAATATATGAGTAATAAAAAATTTATAGTCGTGAAAAATAAATTTATAAGCATACCTTTTAAAAAAAATTAAATCCGGATTTTGTCCGTGTTTAAATTTTTAAAACAATATGGCAAAAACATATATTGAGTATTACAAGATTAATGATAATAATTTCGCGATTTACGAAGACAGTGTTTTTAGCCGGCCGTTTATAATTAACGATAAGAAAAACATCACAGTAAGCCAGAAGGAAATGTTCCGCGATTATTTTAACACTGTTTATGAAGTGTTTTTAAATAAGTTAAATAATTTTAAAAATTTAGAAAGACCGGCCAACAATAAAGAATGCGAAGGACTTATTCATTCTTTAAAAATGCTGTTTGACGCTAAAAGAATGATTTATGAATATGATGGCGGTGAAAGGAATAATCCTGCATGCAATTAATATGAAAAGAGCATCTTTTTTATTTTTTGCGTTGCTTGTTCCATTCTTCGTAAGCGCGAAAGTTGAAATAAATGAAATAATGTATGACGTGGAAGGAGCGGATGATGGGCGTGAATGGGTTGAAGTTTTTAACAGCAACAGCGAGGCGGTTGATTTGTTAGACTGGAGAATTTACGAAGCCGCGACTAATCATAAAATAAATCTTTTTGGGAAAGGTGTTAATTTCATCATTCCTTCTATGGGTTACGCGATAATAGCCGATAATCCGGATAAATTTTTATTGGATAATTCTAGTTTTTCAGGAGCTGTTTTTGACAGTTCTTTTTCTTTAAATAACGCCGGTGAAAAAATAATTTTAAAAGACGGCAATTTGAATGAAATTGACGACGTCTTTTATAGCTCAGATTGGGGCGCTGCCGGAGACGGAAATTCTTTGCAGAAGATAAACGGAAACTGGAAGACAGCGAGCTCTACGCCCGGCGCGCAAAATAATAATTCTAGCAACTCAATCGTCGTGGAAGAGCAACAAAATCAAGTCCAGCAAATACAAAATCAAAATCAGCAAACTCAATTCTATTACGGGACTCCGAGTCCCGTAATAGAAAAAAGAATAAAGGTGTTTGCCGGAGATAATAAATTAGGAGTAGCCGGAGCTGATATTGAATTCTTAGGCAAGGCATGGGGCCTGAAAGATGAGCCGCTCAATTCCGCCAGATTTATTTGGAACTTTGGCGACGGTTCTTCCAAAGAAGGAAGAATTGTAAATCATAATTATGCTTTTCCGGGAGATTACATCGCGGTTCTTGACATCGCGGAAGGAGAATACGCGGCATCTAGTAAGGTAAACGTGAAAGTTTTAGCGAATGAAGTCGCGTTGTCCGAAGTAAACTCAAACGATTCTTGGGTGGAGCTTTATAATGGCTCGCGGGAGATTATTGATATTTCTTTTTGGCAAGTTAGTTACGAAAACCAGAATTTTATTTTTCCTAAAAATACTTTTATAAGAGGAAAAAATTTTTTGGTTTTGCCGCCGCAGATTTCCGGTTTTAATTTTAAAAATGAAAAAGGCGAGATTAGATTTTTGTATCCCAACGGTTTTTTAGCGCAAAAATTTTACTTTGAAGGCAATGTAAGCAAAAACGAAACTTACAGCTTAATCGGAGAAAATATTTTTTTGTCTTTAAAAACTCCGGGTGACCAAAATAAGGTAATAGAAAATTTATCCATTGCTTCGGCGGATAAGATTAAAAATAATTTAAAAAAAGACGCAAGCGAATTAGCACGCAATTTATTTATTAAACCTAAGCGCGGCGCAAATGTTTTAGCAAGTAGTGGTGAAATAAAAAATACAACTGTTATCCCAAGTTTTACGGAAAGAAAAGAAGAAGAAACTGATAAAGTAACGAAAGAAAATACAAAGGAACTTCCGATTGTTATTGATGGAAATAATAAAGCGGAAGCGTTTTCTGCCGGAAGAAATTTTTTTAAAACAACAAAATGGCTTTTTGCCGTTTTAACTGTTTCTGTTTTAAGCGGGGCGGCCTTTTTTGTCTTTCGGAGCCGGGCCGATTAAAATTAAAAAATGACCGACATTCTTTTAATAAATCCGAAATTTAATATTTCAAAAGATAATTATGATTCCAGTATTTCAGTTGGACTTCTTTGCCTTGGTTCTTATCTTGTAAAAAAGGGCTATTCCGTGAAAATTATAGATGGCGCTCGCCAAAAAAAATATGATGAAATTTTGCTTCAAGCGGCGCGCGGCGCGAAAATCATAGGATTTTCCGTAATGACCACTCAAGTCGCGGAAGCGCTTTCCGACGCGGAAAAAATAAAACAAACAAATCCAAATGCTATTATTGTTTTTGGCGGACTTCATCCGACTCTTTTTCCGGAAAAGACTGCGGAGCATAAATTTGTTGATATAGCGGTGTTTGGAGAAGGGGAGGAAACTCTTTTTAATATCTTAGATTTATATAACGAGAATTTGAAAAACAAAAAAGAGTTTAATGATTTTTTGGACAAGCTTTGCGCGGTTTACGGAATAGCGTTCAAAGACAAAAGTGGAAAAGTGGTAAAAAATATGCCTCGTTCGCTTCTTAAAATAGAGGAGTCCCCGCTTCCTGATTGGGATTTAGAGCCGGCCGAAATTTTGGAGCATATTGATATAATACCGGCTCACACAAGCCGTGGATGTCCGCACCGCTGCGCTTTTTGCATAAATGCCATTACCAAAAACATGTGGCGCGCGCGTCCTCCCGAGCAGGTTATAGAAGATATCAGAATTATAAAATCAAAACCGTATTTTCGCGGCAAACCAATGCGTTTTTGGGATGAGAATTTTTTTGTGGATAAAAAAAGGGCCGAGAAAATTGTTGACATGATGATAGAACAAGATTTAATAATTCCATGGGAGACAACTATGCGGACGGATTACATAAAAGCGGATTTTATTAATGATGAATTTTTGGCGAAGCTTAAAAAATCGGGCTGTTATCTTTTGTCTTTTGGCGCGGAGTCCGGTTCAAATGAAATTTTAAAAAAGATAGACAAGGATATTAAACGGGAGGATATTTTAAACTCGGCAAAAATGTGCGTGAAACATAAAATTATTCCGCAGTATTCTTTTATGGTTGGTTTGCCGGGTGAAACAATTAAAGATATCAAATTAACATTAAGTCTTATAAACGAACTTGTTAAAATAAGCCCAAAAGTTTACCCCGTTAGAAACTTCGCTAACGATATTGAGGGAGACGCAAGGGAGCAATTTAACAAACAGAGCAGAGTTTCTAACGGGGTTCAGATTTTGGGTCCACAGGCGTTTAGACCGTATCCGGGAGGCACGCTTTACGAAGAATGTTTAAAAGCCGGCTGGAAATCGCCGGAAAAACTTGACGATTGGGCGCGGGTCGTAAAAGATGAATTAAATTATTTAAGTCCTCAAAAATTTCCATGGCTTACAGATCCGAATTTAATAGAGTCTTTGGAGGCGTATGTAAGATTTGGCGCGCATCCCGTGAAAAACGCGCTGGGTTCTACCGTAAAAGCGTCAAAATATTTAAAACTCGGATTTATACTTATGTGCAAACTTCGCTGGAAATTAAAATTTTTTAAGTGGCCATTTGAATATCGCCTCGCCAAAAAATTCATAATAAAATCAAAGGTATATTAAATTTATCTATTAAACTTTATCCACACCCTCTCTTTCTTAAATTAATCTTTTAGTTTAAAATAAAAGGTATTAAACCTTTTGTTTTAACTTCGTTCGGATAAGATGTCCCGCTAAGCGGGATCACTTTATCCCTCGTTAGTTAAAATAAAAACATTAACCATTAATCAATAATATTCGAATACGCGATATCCAACCAATTAACATCT
>CAZCIQ010000048.1:0-6796 GCA_964499175.1 uncultured Candidatus Saccharibacteria bacterium
CATGAAGTTTTTGTTTTAGGAAAGATGACTGGTGCGGTTCAGGTTAGAATGTAGGGGCGTGGTTAGGTGCCGTAAATTCAATAGATACACTATCTTGAGTTTTAGTAACTTCTAAGTCGTAATCCTTATGTATGGTTGCAAGTTTTTTATCAAAACCACGAATTTCGTCTCTAACTTTTGTAGTGAGCTCACGAAGTTTTTCTACGGTGTCGTAAGCCGCGCCATTGATTGTATAGTCGGCATCATATCGGCGATCTGTGTGACATTTGCGTCCGCGTATATCATTTAGGGCTTTGAGAAAGGTTAGATCACACATATCGCCGATTTCAATTCCTGATTTTTTATATTTGCTAACAGCGTCGTCAATGTTATTAAATTGTCCTGCACTACTTTTCAAAATCGATTTTAATCTATTGCAAAAATAAAGCAAAGTGTCAGAGATAAGATCAAGAACTAAAGAGTTAAATTCTGTTTGAAACTCATCAATCGTCAGTGTTGGTTTATTCAAGCGGTTAAGCCTACTAGTTACGCTGTAGTCAAAAGCAATTATGGCTGGTTGCATTATTACAGAACTTGCTGTCTTTCCATCTTTACTGAAATATAATGGACCAACAGCGAAGCCGTCAGGGAGCTTCATCCCGCCTATTTCTTTTTTGATTGGATCATTTTGATTGTCCATGTTATTGATTAAACTTTTAGATTTCGATTAGAAAATATATATAGTGCCCATATTTGTTTGAGTCTCTTTTGTGCCAAAAGTTTCTCCCTCAAATGAAATTAGTTTTATGAAGTAGCGGTTATCTGGGTTTCCAGTATCGGCGGCGTTGATTTCAAAATTGAAATAAGCAGCAACATCTTTTGGATAGTTTGCCCGGGCGGTTGGAATGACCATAAAACTACAAGAATTGCAATAATAACTGACTTCATTCGGAAGCGGAACGGTAACTATGGTAGCTGTTTCCTCGCTCATCCCAAGTATTGACGATGCCGGAATAGTAAATTCTTCTTTTGAGCTGTCCCCCCCCATATACTAAGAACATATTCTGCGGATTTTTATTAAAATCAGAATATGTATAAACAAATTGCAAAACAAACAAGAGAAGAAATAATTTTAAAAATTAAAAACGGAGAAACAGTTGTCCAACTTTCTAATCAATACGGAATAAGTCCAAAAACAATATATAATTGGCTTAGAACTTCTGTAAAACCGGATACTTCGTTTATTGAGATAAACAGATTAAAGAGGGAAAATGATGAATTAAAAAGAATAATCGGTTTAATAACTCTTGAACTTGAGAGAGGGGGAAAAAATAGAAATCATTGAAAAATCAAAAAATAAAAGGCTGGCTTCAAAGATAATGGGAATAAACAACAAGAATATTTACTACAAAAGCAAAAAGGAATTAAAAGATTTAAAGATTAAAAATGAAATTGAAAATTTAGCGCGGAGGGCGCATATGATATTAGGATGCAAAGCGTATTCGCGAAGCGATTTTATAGTATCTCCGCGCGGAATTTTTTTTCTTGAAACAAATACTCTTCCCGGCCTCACTTCCAAATCACTTCTGCCAAAATTGGCGGAAGCCGCCGGACTTGAATTCAGCGGACTTCTGGAGCATTTGATACAATCATCTCTGGTTTAAAAAATTATCCTAGAGCATTTCACTTTTATCCTGTTGGTAAAAATTTTTCCATCTGCTTGTTATGTTCTAATAATTGTATTTTTATACGAAATTAGTTATTGTTGAAATTATGGATTTTGATTATTTTCAGCAAAGAAAACAAAAAGCCGAGATAATTTATAATTCTCAAAAAGATATTTTTTGTCCTTATTTCAACAATCAAATAATTTTAAATTCTGACGGTTTTCATCATCTCCAATTTTCCGCAAGACGAGAAAGAAATAAAAAAGAACAATTATTAAAATTTAGCCTTTTGCCCCTAGCTCTTGTCATTATTAAGAAATCAGGCACTGTCCAAGAATACAGAAAAACACTTAGTTCTGTTGGTAAAAAATCAAAAGACGGTTCAAAACAAATGAAAAATATTGAATATTGGGGATTTGTCGCAATAATAGGTGAAAATAAAATTAAAATTAAAACAGTTTTAAGACGGATAGGCGACGGCAATATAATTTTTTGGAGTGTAATGCCTTATTCTAAACTAACAAATGATGAGCATAGACAAAAACTTTTTACTGAAGGAATTGAAGACGAATAAAACAAAAACATCCCGTAAAACGGGATGTTTTTGTTGTGCTTGGCTTCAGCTTAGGAAAT
Organism: uncultured Candidatus Saccharibacteria bacterium; assembly: GCA_964499175.1. Classification (GTDB taxonomy): domain Bacteria; phylum Patescibacteriota; class Minisyncoccia; order CAZCIQ01; family CAZCIQ01; genus CAZCIQ01. The sequence continues at coordinate 2,280 of CAZCIQ010000048.1, forward strand.
CCTTAGCTGAACGGGGTTTTCACCCACAAGCACATTATCAGTATAGTTAATTTGATTATTAAATCAACACAAATTGAAAATATGGATAACTATTTTACCCGCAAGGCAGAGGTTTATGTTTTTATGAAGCGCGATAAATGCTTCTGATTAAATCATCCATTTCTTTTTTGAAAATATCATTCAGATAATTTTCTAGACTTGATTCGTGTATTAAATCCAAATAAAGAGAGCGCGAGGTTATGCTTTTAGTTTTAGGATCTCTCCACTCGTATTGGTGGTAGTATAAAATATCTTTTATCTGGTTACCATCTTGGTCGGTCATTTTTCCTGGCCCTTCATACACAACTACCGGATAAAATAATCCTTTTGTATAGAGTATCTGCGGACTTTGCCGTAAATATATTAAGCCCTTACTTGCCTGCATAATTGCCTCGCGCATAGTATTTTTTTTCTTTGTATCTTCCTCAAGATTTACGGCAACTTTTGCAGGGTGGAAGAAATGGAGTCGATTCTCGTTAAAAAACTTCTCGGTATTATAGCCGTCTATAAAATATGCGCTATGATTTTTGGGATTGTCACGAAACCAAAATTTTACATCGTGATCTAAATATTTACATTCAACGACCAAAGCAATCTGATTGCCGCGTGGATTATAACTTTCGCGTTGCTGGGAAGCGACAAAATCAACCTTTCTTGGTTTTAACTCTACATCATCAATATAACTCTGTTCAGAGTTAATTTGCCACCCATTATTTTTAACTCTGTCTTCAATGTCGTAATGAAAGCTGTATCCAGATGGTTTGTTCATAATATATTTCAATTTTTTAGATTGAATAAATGGTATAAATCTTTTAAGTTTTTTATGTTTAAAATTTTCTTTGAGCCAGCTTATAACATTTTAATCTGCCAGCAGTGGTAACCCTTTGGAATACTACTGGGCGGATATTACAGTTGATTTATTGAAGTATGGATTTCCTTGAAGGTCAGCGCCTATCCTTATTATATCTGATAAGGCGATTATTAAGGCATTTCCAGTGAGAGACTTTGAATTTGCTATGTTAGCGCGTAGTTCAAGATACACGTCCTCAAATGGTTGAAGTTCAAGTGGGTAAGCGAATTCCATTCCAAACGCAGATGAACCAACTTGTGATAAAGGAATCTGCGCTTCGACAGAATAATTCGGTATATATGAGACCGAAAAAGCGAAATCTCGGTAGGCAAATAATCGAAGAGAGGTTATTTCAAGACTACTGTAATCCTTGTACATATTATATTTTTCTATTGAAAACTGCTCGCCCTGAATGCTTGTGGGAAATGAGCTTTTGTTAGAAATTTTTACATGATGTATTTTTATATTTTCGCCATAAGTAAAACCACCGGATATAGGCATCGTTTCTACATAAAGGATTCGTTTAGGAGTAAATACAACATTCTTCGATGGATTAAATTCAATAGGAATGGCTTCTGAAATTTGTAACGAGGCTAATTTAAGGATGGCTTCATCGCTTGGTCCTGGATTTCCGGTGAGTCCGGTAATAGATACAGAATACCATTCTCCTTTTTGGGTCATTGATGAAACCACTATATTTGGACTCACGGTTAGCATAGAACCATCAAAAGAAGTATCTGATTCAAAAACAAGCTCCTTTTCACCTGTATTTTGCCAGTTTTCAAAATAACGATATATTTTTGTTTTTGATGAATTCCCGATAGTGAAATTTCCTTTTTCCCCTCCTCCGCCCTGAATGTCAATCGAGAAAATCATTTTGTTTAAAGTGACTGGAATGGTATCGCGATTTGCCACAAAAAATTTGAGATCGATTGCGTCTGAATCAGAATTAGAAGCTAAACTAAAACCATCTACCATAAATATGCCAATGCCGGTAGTAAAAGAAAACGACTCTATTGCGCTTACATTTGTGTTAACATCAGTAAGTGTGATGGCGCAGGTATATGTGGTGCGCGGCCTAAAATCACTAGTAACCGATGGAGAACATTTTTTGTAATCCGTCCTTGGAGGAGACCAGTCAATTCGTGAGGGTTTATCAGATGTCCAGTTGATTCCAGTAATCGTGTATGTGCCGCTCTCTGATTTTTGCAAAACGGGTGTAGGGCCAGATGTGAATTTTGGAGGTAACGGTGATGGAATCGCAGGAGTCGGCGTTGGTGTTGGTGTTGGAATTGGTGTCGGTTCGGGTATAGGTGACGGAGTCGGTGTTGGCGATGGAGTGGGCAATGATGGAAGAGTTATTTTAGGAAGTACAACATCTCTGCCAGATTTTAGTTCCGGAATTAAACCCCTCGCAAGATTAATTGGTATTGCAAATTTTAATGGATCTCCTGTTTTACCAAAAGAGAATGTATTTATACCAACTACTTGACCAAATCTGTTCACCAAGGGTCCGCCACTATTCCCAGGTTGTATTTCAGCGGTAATTTCTAAATAAGTATTTCCGCTATCGTCTGTCAGCCGTCTGGAAATAATGCCATTTTTGAAACTAACATCTTCGTCAAAACCATAGGAGTAACCGACGCTAAATACTTCGTCTCCCTGTCCAAGAACGCTTTTGTCTGAATTTCCTAATTCTACGATTGGAAATCCATCCCCATTGATTTTCAACAATGCTAAATCTACTTCTTCATCCCTGCCAATAACAGAACCAACAAATAATCGTCCATCGCTTAATTTTATTTTTGCCGCGTTGAAACCACTTACAACATGGGCGTTTGTTAGAACATATCCATTGCTTTCTATTATCATTCCGCTTCCCGAGCCATCGCTTGTTTGAATATAAACAACTGCCGGTTTTACTTTTTCTATTATTTCGGAGTTAGAAAGTTTTGCGGTAGATTTTTGAGGAGTAGCGGGCGGAACCTCCATAATTTTTTCTACCACTTTTTCAATAATTTGAGGTTTCGCTGATTGAGAGGATTGCTGGGATTTTAGAGTTTCAACCTCTTTTCTCAATACTTCAATTTCTTTACTTTGGTCTGACCGTCCTTGTTGTTTTAACGATTCAATGTTTTTTTGCAAATCCTCAACCGTTTTCTTTAATCCTTGAATTTCTTTTAATGCTTCCTCGCGTCCTTTAATACTTGCTTCAATCGCTTTTTCAATCGCCTTTTTTGCTTCGTCCGGAACTTTGTTGTAAACTTCCGCCAAAGTTTCCTGATGTTTTACTGTATTTTCTGAAACAATATTCAGTAATTCTTCCGTCTTTTTCTCGTCTTTTAGTTCTTTTGATTTTTCCGTTGCAAGCGATATTTTCTTTTCATAATCGCTCATCGCTTTTTCAATTTCCTTTGGTTTATTCTCACTCGCGACCGCTTCAACTTCAGCTAATCGTTCATCGGCGTATTCCAACGCTTTCCGCGCTTTATTTTCTGGGTTGAAAGTAAAAAATAGATTTATTTTCTCAAAAGTTGTGTCAAAAAAATAAAAGAAACTGCCGGGTTTTATACCTGCTTTCGCGGTGGCTGAAGCGGAAACCGGAAGCGCAAAAATAACTATCAAAAAGATAAAACAAATGGCAGTTTTTTTCATCAGGTTTATTATATGCGATTTTTCGTTTTTCGCAACAATCCATAACCTAATCTTTTTAAATTTGTCGGCTTTCGCATATCCGACAGAAATATGCTGTTTTTTGAGTTTTGCGGCGCTTATTGCTATGTTTTAAATATGCCCAGCAATACAACTTCCAGTATGTTATTCTATGTTTAAAAAAATATAAAATATAAATGGAAGAGCGGAAAATGAATATAAACAAAACAGGCAAATATGGACGGAGGTTTGCGTAGCAAGCCGTAGCCGTATATGCCGTTTTAAATAGTATTACCAATTAGTAAGATTACAAAAATTCCTGTTGTATTTAAAACATAAAATAGTACAGAGAAAAATTTTGTCGAAATTGATTGAGAAGTAGCCAGTAAAGAAACTCCGATTTCATCAGGTAGAGGGGAAGCAATTATAAAACCAGCTAAGATAGGAATAAAATATTTTTTTAATAAATTTGGAATTTTGTTATTAAGGTTATTTATTGCTTTTTCTTGAGATATTTTTTTAATTTCATCCGCAAAAGAATATCTGATAAATTTGAATATTATCAAATCGCCGACCAAAGCCCCGAAACCCGCAATAGAACCTGCGAAAAAAATATTTTGTTCATTAGATAATATTAACAGCATTGCTGTTGCTGGGGCTGCTGTAAAACCATAAGTAAAAAGTACGCCGGCCAAGAATGTGCCAAAATATCCTAAACTTAACAAAAAATTGTGAAATAGTAAAAAGTCTCTTCCTATAAACATAAAATACGCAACTATAAAAGTGAATGTCAAAAAAAGTAGTTTAGGATATTTTATTTTCGACAAAATTTTCTTCATAATATTTAATGTATCAATACGTTAACTCTTTAATTATACATTAAAAATAGCGCGCGCAAAATAAAGATTTCCAGCCTAAAGGCTGGAGTATTCATCGGATTAAATCCTCAGAATACTTCGCCGCGTCGGCATTCGCC
>CAZCIQ010000049.1:0-6726 GCA_964499175.1 uncultured Candidatus Saccharibacteria bacterium
TTTTTAAACCAACCAAAGAAACGGTTCTGTTTGGAATTTCTATTCCCACCAAAGATCTGCCCGGAATTGGAGCCTCTATTCTTATGGGATGACTGGCTAGCGCTAACGCCAAATCGTTTGATAAAGAAGTGATTTTTGTAAGCTTCACTCCCTGCGCCGGTTTTAAAGTATATTGAGTGACGGAAGGTCCAATACTCACCTCCCCCATTTCCACTTCTATTCCAAAATTCTGCAAGGTTCGCTTAATAATATTATTATTCGCTTTTATGTCGCCTGAATTTGGTTTTCCTTTATCTCCCTCAAGAAGATCTAAAGGAGGCAAACTGGAATCGGTTTTTGCGTATCGGACATCTTTATTAAAAACATTAAAATCTTGCTGTTTGCCGGATTCAAAAACCTTGTTTTCAACAACCGTTTCATCTTTTTTAATTTCATGCGTCGTTTCATTTTCTTTTCCTTCATTTTTAAAATCATACGGCGCGACAGGCTCTTCACTTGCCTCAATTTCTTTTAGAGACTTTATTTTGTCTTCCTCATTCTCATCTTTTCTCCAAAGAAGCGAAATATCAAAAAGCATTAAAATAGAGACAACGACTAAACCCGCGAATATTATAAGCGACGCCCAAAAATCAAAAAATTTATACATCGGAAAACTCACAATATAGCCTAAATAACCGCCGGTTTTTTGTCCAAAAACAAGCTCGGTTAAACCAAGCGAACTTGCCAAAAATAAAATACCACCTATTAAATTTACGGCAAGCATTCTAGTTTTAAAAGACGTAAGAAAGGAAACGCCGAGGAAAAAAAATAAAAGCGGCAACAAAAAAAATCCGGCTCCAAACACAACATCCGACGCTTTATAAAGATAATTTCCAGTAAGCCCGGCTTTACCAAAGGCGGTTAAAATAAAAATCAAAGAAATAATAAAAGAAGCTACGGCCAAAATGGAATGTTTTGTTTCATGGCGTAAATCCTCATGCCATTTTGGTTTTTCTTCTTTTTCTTTTTTTAATCTGTCTTTTTTAGAATGATTTTTATTATTCTTGTTATTTTCTTTTTTAAATTTATCATTTGCCATTTCATAAACATTCTAACTTTAAAACTTAAAAATCGCAATAAATCTCTTATTTTTTAAAATAACGCAAAAAATTCATTTTAATCGGCGTGCTCCATCGCTAAATTTATTATTTCTTCCGCTATTTTGCTTGTCGCGTCAAGCTTGCTAAAATGAAGCGCCGCTTTTTTCATTTTCTCCATTTTTTCCGGGCTTTTTAATATGTTGTCTATTTCAGACAAAAGAATATGAGGAGAAAAATTTGTCTCTTCTATCACTTCCGCCGCGCCGCGCTCGGCATATTCCCATGCGTTTTCTCTTTGATGATCTTGCGCCGCGCCTTTAAGCGGTATTAAAATACTCGGTTTTCCCCAAGCGGCAATTTCAAAAATGGCTGAACCTCCGGCGCGCGAAATCACTAAATCCGCGGCGTACGAACCGCTGCGAAGCATTGCTTCGTCTAAAGAACCGAATAAATGATAACGGCTTTTAAATTTGCTGTCTTTTAAAACAAGTTTGCCGACACCGATTGATTCCTTAAAATTATTGTTTCCGCATTGATGAATAATTTGATATTTTATCACGAGTTCCGGCAAAATTTCTAAAATAACATTGTTTATCGTTTGAGATCCGAGCGAGCCTCCTATTATTAAAATTACAGGAGGAAAAAACTTTCCCCTTTCCGATTCTAAATGAAAAATATCTTCAGCTTCTTTAAAAGTTCCCCCCATTATTTCTTTTCGGAGAGGAAGTCCGGTTAAAGCAAGCTTGTCTTCCGGAAAATATTTCGCGGCGCCCTGAAAAGAAATCGCTATTCTTCTCGCGAATTTCTTGCTGTAGACATTAACTTTCCCCGGAACGGCGTCAGATTCATGTATGATTAATGGTATTCTTAAAATCCGAGCCGCGAAAACAACAGGAAAAGCTGCGTAACCGCCTTTTGAAAAAATCGCATCCGGCATTTCAAAATATATTTTTATAACGGCATAAATTAGTCCCAAGAAAGTTTTAAAAAAATCAAGAACATTAAGCAAAGAAAAATATCGGCGCGCCTTTCCCGCCGGCAGTCTTATAAACCTTATATTTTCTTCAATTAAAATTTGTTTATTGTAAGGAGAATCGGAAACAAAAGCGATATCCGGATCCAAAAAATGTTTTTCCCTTAAAACTTTGACCAGCTCTTTTGCTACGGCGATAAGCGGATAAAAATGTCCGCCGCTTCCTCCTCCAGTTAAAAATATTTTCATATTTAAAATCGCGTATGGCGCGAAACATTTAAAATAATTCCAATTTCGGCAAGCGTCATTACAAGCGACGTGCCTCCTTTACTTATGAAAACAAGCGGTACTCCCGTAAGCGGAATAATGCCCGACAAAGCCGCGATATTTACGAAAGCCTCCGTTATTATAAGTATAACAAAACCTGAAGTTAAAAGTCTACCGAAAATGTCCGGAGAATTATTAGCTATAAAAAGTCCTCTCCATAAAAAAGCTAAAAATAAAAATATTAAAACCGCGCATCCGATTAAACCAAATTCTTCCGCGAAAACGGAAAATATTGAATCGCTGGTCGGTTCCGGAAGAAAATTAAATTTTTGCAGACTCATTCCGAATCCTCTGCCAAAAATTCCGCCGGAAGCTATGGCTATAAGCGATTGCCTTAATTGATATCCTATTCCCTGCGGATCAAAAGACGGATTTAAAAAAATAAAAATCCTCTCGCTTAAATACGGCTTTAAAAAAGTTAAAATGAAAATAAGGATAACACCGAGTATTATAATTATTCCAATTTGCGACAACCTTCCTCCTCCTATAAAAAACAGGATTCCAGAGCTGATTATTATCACTCCCAACGTTCCTATATCGGGCTGTAATATAAGAATAGATGATATTAGAGCGGTTATTATTAAAAATGGAAGAAAACCGAATTGGAATGAGGAAACGCGCGATTCTTTGCCCGCAAGCCATGAAGATAAATATAAAATGAATCCGAATTTTAAAATCTCGGACGGCTGAAAAAAAATCGGGCCAAGATAAATCCAGCGCCTTGCTCCGCCATGGCTAAATCCAAAAGGAGTGAATACTAGTATGGTTAAACCAAGCGATAAAAGAAAAATAACTACTGAAAATTTTGCCCATCTTTGATAATTTATTTTAGAAAACAAAAATAAAATCGCTACGCCAAACAAGGCGAAAATAAACTGGTTTAAAATAGAATTTGAAACAGGCGTTTTGTTTCTAGTGATAAGTCCAAGCGAAGCGGAAGATAATATAAAAAGGCCTAAAATAAGTAAAATAAAAACAAGGCTTAAAAAAATTTTATCAGTCTTTCCCTTGTCAGACATAATTTAATGCTAACAAATAGCGCGGACCCATTCAAGCAATCTTTTTTAAAAAATTAAAATCCCATAGGTTCAACCTATGGGATTACGCTTTTTAAGAACTCCAATTCCTTATTTCTTTAATCACGGACTAAAAAATCTACCATTTTTGCAACCTCCTTAATTAAATTGTAAGCAGTTGTTGGCCTTAAAATTTTACTATTTCCATAAACTTTTTTCCAAAAACAAAGTTTGAATCGGAGGGGTCGTAAAATTCACGGCAAGATTCTATTCCTTGCGTTAAAATAGTAAAGCCGTCTTCTAAATCGTAATTTAGCCTGTTTACAGCCAGCCAAACTAAATTGATATTCGGCAATACCCTGCTTTCTTTATAGAATTTGACGAATTTTTTATTTTCTTCCTTTGAATAATGTCCTTTTAAATGTTTCTTGTCGTTTGTTCTTATCCCAACGAATTGTTTTATCTGAATAAAATTTTCTTCAGAAGACAAAGTATGATTTAACAAAACTTCATATTCTACTTTTCTAGTTTTAAATTTTCTTTCTCCGCAACAACATTGAATTTCCTCTTTGGCAAAAACCGTCCATCCCTTAAAAGAATTTAAAATAATTCTTAATGGATCATTCGTCGTTTCCAAAAAATCGCAGAATTTCGCGCTGTCGGCAACAAGCGCCGGAAGCGCCGGAAGATTTAAACGGTCGTCCCATGCCACCGGAGTGTTTAAATATTCTTTGTTTATTTTTTTCAAAACTTCAATTTGCGCCGTAATAACTCGTAAAAAAGCTAGTAGTGGCATAAAATCATATTCCTGCGAATGTATTTCAGTAATTTCCTTAAGACTGTTTTCAATCTTAGATAATTTTTCCAGAGCTTCTTTATAATCTAAAAAACTTACAGCATTAGAAGGATATAGTAAATTCATTTTATTTCTCCCCAAAAATTTACAAAGGATAATCCTTTGTAAATATTTCGCGATATGAAGAAAATTTTATCCAACCATCTCTTTACGCAAATAAAATACATATTGGAATTGTTTAAAAATTTCATCCTCTGAATTCATCTGCGCTCTAATTAGACGGGCAAGCAACAAAATTCTTCCGTAAGCCGCAAATAATTTATAATCAGGAGGAATGGTTAAGCCAAAACATAGTTCCAGCGTGCCTTTCATATCGCATATCGATAGCGAAGCGGGCTTAAACCACTCTGTTATTTTTTCATCAGGTAAATCAGTAATTTCTTTACCAGAATCTAAAAGCTTATCCAGTTTATCGCTAAAAGTGATTTTAAAAATTTTATTGGTATAATAAGCTTCAAAAATTTTAAAAGCTTTACCCGCGCATGACTCTTTAATAATCGTTTCCTGTTTTATTTCTACCTTACGCCATTTTATTTCATTATTCATTGTAAGACTTATTAATTTCTCCGTTATTAGTTTTATTTCAGATGCAATTTCTCTTGATAAAACGTCCATTTTATTTCTCCTTTTTATTTTTGTTTTTCTGAAAAAAATTAACAAATAACCATCCTTTGTAAATTGTTAAATTAAAAGTTGCGCCCGACGTCATATAACATCGGACGCCATAAAAATTTTAATTTAACTTTTTTGGCTATTCGCCATTTTCTTTTTCGCTTTCTTCTATCTCATGGGCTGTTATATCCAAAACTTTCGCTTTTTTGATATCAAGCGCTGTAATTTTCTTTTGCGCGTCTTCTATTTTTCGGATATGGCCGCCTAATTTTTTGGTCACGTTCTCCATAAGCTCCATAGTATCTGGAGCGGAAACGGCATATTCATGAATTTTGGAGGTAGCTTCCGCCACATTAGCCAAAGTCTCGGAAGAAAGTTCAAGATATTTCTTTACGATTTCTTTCGCGGCATAAGCCACCGCGTTCATATCTGCCATTCCTTGGGCTGCCTCGGATATAACTTTGAGCGGCTGCATTATTGTGACGTAATCAAAATATTGGCACACTCCCGCGTGCCACACCTCAAGTCCTAAAGCGCATACCTTTCCATGCGCTTCAATAAGCCGTTTTCTTCCTACTGCGTTATTTTTAAGACGGTTTAAAAGCTCGCTTCTTTTTTCTTCTTTTTGCTCTAGCGATAAAATGTCGTAATGCCCGTCAAGCAAATCTTCTACTCCTTGCGGCACTGGAAGATTTGTTTGCTCGCAAAGATATTGCTGAAGCTCTCTTATATCCCAACTTTCTTCTTCCGCCTTTTTAATGTCTTCCGCAAAATTTTTTAATTTTTCTTCTTCATGAATCGCGGACACGGCAAGATTTTGCACAACTTCTTGCACATTGTTTATGTTTTCCCGAAGCATTCCATGCGCCATATCGGCCGCGTTTGTTTCTTCAGCTATCCAAAGCGCCACGCTTTCCGGCAAAACTTCCAATCCTCTTTTAGGAATTATTTTTGAAAAGAATTTTATAAGGCGCCTTTTGTTTCCGTTTACCGGCAAATCAAGGGTTTTTATGAGCCATTCTGAAAGATTTTTAAAATCTTTTCGGCACTTTTTTAAAGTTTCCAAATTTTGCTTTAAATCGCGGTCGCTTTTATAACCTTTATTTTCTTTAAACAAAACATTTGCTCCATTTGTCCTACACGCGATTTCAGTTCTCATCTTCAATATCTCCTTTTAATAAATGTTTGTATCCGCGAATAAATTGAAACTCTCTCACTGTAAATTTTTTTTCACATATAATAAAACATATATAAACCACAATCGCCATAATTGACAATACAAAATTAATAAAGTAAGAAATAAGCACATGCGGACTGATTCTAACAACCACATATTCTACAAATACTGTAAGCCCCCAATAACAAAAGTTAAAACCAAAAACTTTTTTTAACGCTTTTTTAAAAACTTCATTTGTTAAAATATCTTTCTCTTCTTTTGATAAAGAATCGTGTCTAATATTTATGCTAAAATATTTTTGAGCAAGCGAACAAAAAGCTTTTATGGCTTTACCTAAAATATATTCTTTTTTCTTGTTTATTTTATTTTCTTTTTCCGTTTTCAAATATATATTTAATTCCTGTTTTTCCCTTAGAGTGTTATTTCTTATTTTCTCAGCCAATGAGTCTCTTGCTGACTGCTTTACGATTTTTTCATCTTTCTTAGGTCCGTCTACCGGTTCAATCAAATGCATCTTAATTTCATACATTTTAGCCTCCTTTAATTCAAGATTATTACGTTTTGCTTATATTTCAAAAAACTGAAACCAGCTAGATATTAGCAATAAATTTGAAAATGTCAAGCACTTTCACCTACATACTAACCTGAACCGCACCAGTCATCTTTCCTAAAACAAAAACTTCATG
>CAZCIQ010000050.1:0-6621 GCA_964499175.1 uncultured Candidatus Saccharibacteria bacterium
GATAGAGAAATATTTTATCGCAAAATACCAAGCCAATTTTTTTGTTTTTTTTCGCGAAAAGGCATTTCGTAATCTGCGAATAATAATTTATGATAGCGAAAACGGAAAAAGAATTGACTCTTTTAAGGGAGGGAGGCAAAATACTTGCCTCTATTTTGCGCGAAACAATAAAATTCGCGAAAACAAAAAACAGGGTAACCGCAAAAAAAATTGATGAATATGCCGAAAGATTAATTTTGAAATCGGGAAGTTCGCCGTCGTTTAAAGGATATAAAGACAGCGATTCTAAAAAAATTTTTCCTTCCGCCGCTTGCATTTCAGTAAACGATGAAATAGTGCATGGCATTCCTTTGAATAGAGAATTAAAAAACGGCGACTTAGTTGGCATAGATATCGGGATAAAGCACAAAGGCCTTTATCTTGATATGGCGGAAACTATTGCTATTGGAAAAGTTAGTGAGGTTAGCGAAAAACTTTTATATATTGGAAAAGAATCTTTGGCAAGAGGAATTTCCGTTGCAAAAGAAGGCGGTTTTATAGGGGATATTTCTTACGCAATACAAAGTTTTGTTGAGTCGGCCGGTTTTCAAGTTGTGCGCGAGCTTGTTGGCCACGGAGTGGGCGCGGCTGTTCACGAAGACCCGGAAGTGCCGAATTGGGGAAAAAGGGGAGCGGGCGTTAAGCTTAAAAAAGGAATGGTTTTAGCTTTAGAGCCAATGGTAGTAGAAGGCGATTTTGATATTATTTTAGATAAAAACGGCTGGACATATAAAACAAAAGACGGCAAGTGCGCCGTGCATTTTGAACACACTATTTTAATAACCGAAAAAAAAGCGGAAATTTTGACCATATCATAAATGGTTTTTTTAAATTGTTTGTAGAAAAAAAGAAGCGGGCTATGGTATTTGCTTTTTTCAGCATTTACCATAGCTCGCTTTGTGTTATTTTCTTTCTTTTCTTTTTTTTAAAATAAATCATCGCTATTATAATAGCCGTCATAATAATCATTTTCTTTTTCTACCCTATCTAATATTTGTTCCATTAATAGAATAGAAGTCCTTATAAAACCGACTTATGCTCAAATCTTTGTTTTTCCATCTTTTACTCCTTTCCTTTTTTCTCTTCGCGACTGTCAATAGGCGCAGAGAAAATGGTCGAGAAAAGAGGCGAGTCTAATGAAACCCAGATGGGTTCTGGATTTGAACTTGGACAGTGGTCTTCGTAATACCAGTAGATGCGGCCTTTACCCTCTCTTTGCATATCTTGCATTTCTTTTAGTGTCATTTCCTTTTTCCTCCTTTTTGGTTTTTGAAAGTTATTAAATTTTCAAGGATTGCCGCCGCTCCACGCAATTCTACTTGGAATGATAGCAGACTATTTTATTTTGTCAACCCCGTTAGAAATTCGGCCGATTTGAGTGAATTTGCCTTTCAATAGCAAGGACCGTCCTTGCTACTAGAAATTAAACAATAAATTTCTAACGAGGTCAAATTTTTTTTTACATTAAACTTCAACATTTTTCGGCAGTTCGCTTTCTAACTTAACGGATAAAACGCGGGAGATGCCGTCTTTTCCAAGCGTGACGCCCAAAAGGACGCCGGCTTGTTTCATTGTTTCTCTGTTATGGGTTATGACTATAAGCTGGGTTTTTTTGCTTATTTCTTGAAGCAACATTCCGTATTTTTTGGAGTTTGTTTCGTCAAGCGCCGCGTCTGTTTCGTCAAGCATTAAAAAAGGAGGGGGATTTATTGAGGTTATGGCGAAAAGAAGGGCAACGCTTATCAGGCTTCTTTCTCCTCCAGACAGAGCGTCTAAAGAATTAACCCGTTTTTTAGGCAAACTAATCATTATTTCAATGCCTTTTAATTCTTCTTTTTTTAAATCGCAGTCAGATATTACGGGACTCGGAGTCCCGTAATTTAGTTCTTTTTGTTCTTCGTCTCCCGAGTATTCGGGATTAACGGAGATTGTTTTTAAAGCGGCCTTTCCGCCCTCAAAAATTTTATAAAATAAATTTTGAAAATCGTTATTTATTTTTTCAAGCCCTTCTTTAAATTCATTTTTTAATTTTTCTTTTAATTCGGACGACAATTTAGCAAGAGAAGATAAAGATTCTCGCAAATCTTTTAATTCTTTTTCAAACAATTCATCTCTTTTTGTCAAGGTTTCATATTCTTGTATTGTTTCTTTATCGGGCTCGCCGCATTCTTCTATTTTAAAACGAATTTTTTGTATTTCCTCGCGAATTTTAAGCAAATCTTCTTCTGATAATTTTGGAGGTGCGACCTCCATAGGAGGTTGCACTTCCATATCGTTTTCCTCAATATTTAAAAATTGCAGAATGTCTATTTTTTCTTTTTCAAACTCTTCCGCTTTTGAATTGATTTTCATTTCTTCAAATTCAATTTTACGCAAAACTTCTTTTATTTCGTCTAATCGTCCGTAAAGAAGTATTTTTTCGTTCTGTAGTTCGCTTGATTGAATATTTTGAGTTTCAATTTTGTTTTTGATTTCTTTAATCTCTTGCGTTAACAATGTTTCCTCGCTTTTAATTATTTTTATTTTTTCTTCCAAATTTAATTTTTCTTCTTCAAGTTTTTTGCTTTTGTCTTGATTTTGTGGAAGCGCGACATCCTGTTCTACCGGATGCCGCGCTTCCACAACAGAAACAAACGCGAAAAATCGGTCAATCGTTTCTTTTATTGTTTCAATGTTTGTCCATAATTTGTCCGTTACGTTGTTTGGATTTTGTTTTAAATCCAATATATTTTTAATTTTTAAAGATATGTCGTCATAAAAATTTCTCAAAAGCTGTTTCTTAAATGTTATTTCGGTCTCGCCGAAGCGGGACGTCTTTTTTTTAATGTTTGTTTTATTTTCGGAGATTTTTGTTTCATAATTTAGTTTTTCCGTTTCCAGCATACCTTCAATTCTTCCCAGTTGCCGCTCGTAATCTAAATATTTTTCACGGCTCGTTTCCAGTTTTTTTTCTAAATGTTTTAAATGTTCGTTTTCTTTTTCAGGATTAATATGATTAACTTTTAAATTTTCTTCGCAGTTTTTTAAGCTTTGATTAATATTTTTTAATTTTTCCCGCGGCTCTGTTTTTTTATCATTTAATTCTATTTTCGTTTTTTGAATAAAAGAAGCTGTTTGTATAATGTAAACGGCGCATTTATTTTTTAAAATTTCTTTTAAGCTGGCGGATTTTTTGAATTTATTAATTTGTTTCTCCAGAAATTTTAAATGGGGAGTTATTTCGTTTCGCAGAGTGTTTATTTTTATTATGTTTTCTTCCGTTTGTTTTATTTTTTTTGAAAAATCCAATATTTTTATATGGCAAACATCAAGGCCGAGAGCGCCTTCTATAATCATCTTTTTTTCTGTCGGCGAGGCGTTTAAGATTTTATCGGACGCTCCTTGGTTTACTATATAATGGCGGGAAGAACTTAGTTTTATAAGTGAAAACGTTTCAACGATGTCTTTTAATCGCATTTCAGATTCATTAAAAAAATATTTATTAATGCCGTTTTTTTGAATAAGCCGGGAAATTTTTATTTCTTCTCCTGTCGCGACCGGGTTTTTATTATTTTGAGGTTGTTTTAAATATTCTTTTTCGTTGTTAAAGATTGGATTTTTTAAAATAATTGAAACGGACGCGTTTTGAAAAGAGTTATTATTCGGTCCGTGAAAAATTAATTCTTCCCCTTTTTTAACCCTTAGTCCTTTCAAGGTCTGATCTCCCGTTACCCATTTTATCGCTTCAATTATATTTGATTTTCCGGAACCGTTCGGCCCCACTATCGCGGATATTGGGTGCGGAAAGTCAAGAATCGTTTTGTTCGCGAAGGATTTAAAACCGGATAGTTCTATTCTTTTAAGCGTCAGCATTATTTAAATGATAATTTATCTTGTCAGAAATGAAAGAGCCGGTGTTTCACGACACAGTTTCCCAAATTAAACCTTAATTTTCCTTAGTGATTTTTATCAATGTCCATTACATTTTAAAATGTCCAATAGCAATGTCCATTAGCTTAATATGATGAATAAAGCTTTTGCGCGGCTTTGCGACTGAGCGGGCAAGGTTCGAGCAAAGCGAGAGAGCGAGGGAGCAACGCCAGTAAAATCGCTCGCTGGGCGATTTTACGGTAGCACAAGATTTATTCATCGCAGGTTTGCAAATAATTAATAATTTTATTATCTTAAAAAGAAAAGCCCTCCCAAAGCGGGCAGGCAAAAAGGCGGGATTAGTTTAGTGGTAAAATGACTGCCTTCCAAGCAGTAGATACCGGTTCGATTCCGGTATCCCGCAAAAATTTATCCTCTATAATTAAGTTATCCACAGTTTTCTTTTGCTGTGTTTTTTTATTGTTCTATAATTAAAGTGGCTGGTCGTATCAATTAGCCAAATTTTTTAAAAGTTTTAATAATTATTAATTGTTTGTTAATAAAAAATAAATTTAATTATTTATTAATATGAATTTATTAATATGAAGCAAAAACACAGTTTGTTTAATAGAAATGCGGTAGTTTTAACTTCTTCGGTTATAGCGTCTTTTCTGTTTGTGGCAATAATCAGTTATGCTGCGACAACCATAAGCACTAATGTGAATACCGGAGGAACGCTTACCGTGACAGGCGCGAGCACGCTTACAGGAGCCGTATGGGCAACTAGCACTTTGCAGGTGACTGGCGCGACAACATTGTACAACGATTTAAATGTTGATTCGGGCACGTTGTTTATAGATTCAACTAATAATCGTTTAGGTATTGGATCCACAACTCCGGCAATAGAGCTTTCTGTTGAAGGCGACGGATATTTAACTGGCGGATTGGGATTGGGGCAAAGAAACGCGGTTGACAAGACATTAGTTTTAAGCGGACTTGCGTCTGACCCAACAGGTGCCGCAGGAATGGTTTATTACAATAGCTCAAGCGGAAAAGTTTTACTTTATAACGGAAGTTCATGGGGTGTCGTAGGCACTTCAAGCGGACTTGACTTAATTGGAAATGATATAAGAATGGTTTCTCCATCCGTAAATTATTTCACATTAGGAACAACGACCGCTCAAGGCGCGTCTCTCGCGACATTGGAAGCCACTTCAACAGTGGCAATTCCATTGTCTCTCGTGGCATACACAAGTCAGGCCGCGAACACTTTTCAGGTAAAAGATTCAGCGAGCGCGAATCTTTTGTATATTAATTCCGGCGGAGGTTTGTTTGGTTCAAGCACAGGACAGTTCACCGGCAGTTTAACAACTTATGGTTCGGATATATTAGGCGATGCCGCGGCAGATACTTTAACCATTAAAGCCGGTATCGTTGCAATGGTAAACAGCGCTACCACGACAATCCTAGCTAGCGCGGTTCCAAACCTATGGAGCATTGCGACTTCTTCAACCAACGTTCCTA
Organism: uncultured Candidatus Saccharibacteria bacterium; assembly: GCA_964499175.1. Classification (GTDB taxonomy): domain Bacteria; phylum Patescibacteriota; class Minisyncoccia; order CAZCIQ01; family CAZCIQ01; genus CAZCIQ01. Next base: position 5,413 of record CAZCIQ010000050.1, read on the forward strand.
TATTAACAGTAAGCGGCGTTTCGTCTTTGTATGGAAGAGTCGGCGTGGCAACCACATCTCCGGGTTATACATTTTCAGTAACTGGCGACTCTTACTCTACAGGTAATTTTATAGTTGACGGAAACGCTACTCTTGGTAACGCCGCGGCAGATACGGCAACTATCAACGCCGGCACGGTGGCAATGACAAACAGCGCAACCACGACAATTCTAGCTAGCGCGGTTCCAAACTTGTGGAGCATAGCGACATCAAGCACTAACGTGCCAATATTGTCAGTCAGCGGCGTTTCGTCTCCGCGAGGAAGAGTTGGCGTGGGTACCGCGGCTCCAAACACGACTTTAGAAACCGTGGGAACGGCAAGCTCTACTAATTTAATAGTTGGCGGAGACGGCACGAATGGAAATATCGGCGGAATTGTTTTCGGATATTGTACTACCGCTAACACTGCGATAGCGGCAACTTCAACAGTCGGAGTGCAATGCGCGAGCGCAACCGGCATAAGAGTCGGCGACAGAGTTTTTGTAAGCGCCACAAGCTCTTTGCCAACGAGCCTTGCTGTAACTTCAGCTTCTTCAACAGCCGCAAATACAATAGGATTATATATAGCAAATCTTAACGGCGGCGTCTCCGTAAATACCGGAAACATAAGCTTAAACTTCTTCGGTATTAGATAAATTCTGATTTGCGGAAGAATTAAAAATTTTTCTTAAGTATAATTAATCAGTTTTAAGAAAATTATGAAAAAATACATCACAACAATTTTGACTTTATTTCTGCCATTTGTTGTATTTGCCGCGTATAACGATGTTCTTTTATCAACGGATACCGCAATAATAAACACAGGCGGAGTGAATCTTACGATTTCAGGCGCTCAAGCGACAATAGATTCTATTACAGCAGATACGAATGATTTTTCTGTGACTATGTCCGGAAGCGCTTCAATACAAGTCACTTCTTCCGACAGACGGACATTTTCTGTGACTGGAGCATTGGGATCGGTGTCTCAAACTTTCACTTGTTCTGCTACGGAATCTGTTTTAGGTCTTTCTAATCCTTCAACCGGCGCGCAAGTCACATTAACTGTTGCGCCGAATAGTAGCGCTTGTACTGTAAATGGAGGCGGAGGTTCTGGCGGAAGCGGAGGTTCTTCTGGTGGCGGCGGTGGAATCGCCCCCACAATTCCAGCTCAAACCGCAACTCCCGCCACTC
>CAZCIQ010000051.1:0-6498 GCA_964499175.1 uncultured Candidatus Saccharibacteria bacterium
ATAAACACGGTAGTTATTCAGAGGATGGCGAGAGGCCGTAAGTTTTCCATTTTTATCCCAGTTTCTTAAGGTTAAAGGCGTTACCCCCAGCATTCTCGCGGCTTCTTTAATTGTAAGATATTTAAAGGTCATGATTATAAATTATATAAAAATATTAATATTATGGAAGAAGAAAGTATGCGCATAAATATAAACGCGCAAAATGAAAAATTAATGAATACTAATATTTGGGAAAATATTTCAAGAATAGTTTTTGGAATTTTTATATTCCTTTTACCGTTATGGGTTCTGCCAACAACCGCTTATCCTCTTGAAATAAATAAGGTTTACTTAACCTTTGTATTCTCCTCGATTGCGGCCGTTTTGTGGCTAATAGGTTTTATTCAAACAGGAGAAATAAAAATACCGAAAAGCCTTCTTTTGCTTGCAATGATAATAATAAGCGCCGTTTGGTTAATAGCTTCCGTATTTTCAGACAACAGAGTTTTTTCTTTAATTGGAGACGGTTTTAGATTGGATTCCGCGAGCTCAATGTTTGCACTGACCTTTCTTGCAATTATTATTATAATACTTTTTCAAAACAAAAAACAATCTCTTCGTTTATTTGAAATGTTGCTGTTCTCTTCCATTCTTGTTTTTATATTTCAATTTTTTCATTCAATATTAGATTTTAAAATTTTTCAATTTAGTTTTCTTCCGGCGCGAACTTCAAATATTTTGGGATCTTGGAGCGAATTAGGAGCATTTTTTGGATTAACGGCCTTAATTTCATTAATTTTTCTAAAAACTTATAAAGAAAGAGGTGTGTTTTTTGGAATAGTTTTAACTCTTTCCTTGCTTGGGATGGCTTTTGTAAATTTTAATACAGCTTGGATAATGCTTGGAATTTTTTCTATAGTTTTTCTAATTTATATTTTTTCAAATTCCAGTTTTACGGATAATCGCTTAAATTACGAAAAACAAAACAGATTGGTCGCCGGTCTGCCTGTTATGATTTTTATAATTTCTTTATTGTTTATTTTCTCACAACCTTTAATTGGCGGATTGCTCGCTTCTTATAATTTAAATTTTATAGAAGTGCGTCCTTCTTGGAGTTCTACTTTTGATATTATTAAAAGTTCTTTAAAAGAAAATCCTGTTTTAGGTTCAGGGCCGGGCGCATTCGTATATAATTGGTTAACTTTCAAATCGCAAGAAATAAATATGACTCCTTTTTGGAATACCAGATTCAGTTATGGAATAGGGCTTATTCCGTCTTTGTTTGTCAGCGCCGGAATTTTAGGAATACTTGCTTGGCTGTTTTTTTTAATTATATTTTTACTGCAAATATTCAAAGTTATAAGCGCGGATAACGCGAATAGCAGTATTGATGGCGGAAATAACGATGAATTATCTAAATCGCTTTTACTTGTTTCTTTTTTAGCGTCTTTATATTTATGGATATTTAATTTCGTTTATTCCTCTTCTTTTATATTTTTTGCTTTAGCTTTTATTTTTACCGGTTTATTTATTTCGCAAATTGCTTCGCAAAATAAAATTAAAGTTTGGAAAATTAATATTTTTGGAAGCCCAAAAATAAAATTTGTAGCGTCTCTCAGTGTTCTGGTTGTAATAATCGGAATTGTGGGAATGTTTTATATATTTTCTGAGAAATATGCCGCTTCTTATTATTTTGCGGAGGGAATAAAAAACTTTAATAAAAACGGCGATATCAATACGGCTGAAAATTATTTTATGAAGGCCGTAAATCTTGATAAGCAAGATAAATATTACCGAGGTTTAACCGAAATAGGAATTTTAAAATTAAACAGAATAATAAATGATACCAGTATTTCTCCGGATGAATTAAGACAAGAGTTCCAGGCGGTGTTGAGCAATACAATACAATTTGCCCAGCTGTCCGTAAACCTTAATCCCTCCGATTCTTTTAATTGGTTAGATCTTGCCAAAATTTACGAAACTGTAGTGCCTTTAAAGATAGAAGGAGCTGAAAATTTAGCTTTAAATAGTTATGACGAAGCAATTAAAAGAGATCCTTTAAATCCTGAAAATTTGTTATTAAAAGCAAGATTGTTAATTCAAAATAATAATTTAGAAGACGCAAAAATATCTTTACAAAAAGCGGTAAATTTAAAAAAAGATTATGCGGCTTCTAATTTTTTGCTTGCTCAAGTGGAGGCTCAAACCGGAAATATAAAAGAAGCTATAAATAAAACAAAAGACGCTCAGTTTTTAGCGCCAAACGATATTGGAATTTTATTTCAATTAGGTTTGCTGTATTATCAGGATAAGGATTTTGAAAATTCTAAATTGGTATTTGAAAAAACAGTTTTGTTGAATGATAATTACTCTAACGCCAGATATTTTTTAGGGCTTATATATGATAATCAAAATGAAAAACAAAAAGCCATAGAGCAATTTGAAAAAATAGATGTTTTAAATCCGGACAACGAAGAAGTTAAAAATATTTTAGCTAATTTAAAAAATGGAAAAAAGGCGCTTTCTGAAATAACGCCTCCCGCTAAAGCTCCGGAAAAAAGAGAAAATCCTCCGATAGAACCAAAAAAACAAGAAGGTGAATTAAAGAGATAAAAATAATGTGAAAATAAAATTTGGACTAATAAAAATGTTTAACGGTAAAATAAAAGGGGTGCATCAAGCGGCGCTCCTTTTAAGTATTTCAAGTATTTTAAGCAAAATAATAGCTCTTATGCGAGACAGGCTTCTTGCGGCTAATTTTGGAGCCGGCTCTGAGCTTGACGTTTATTTCGCAGCTTTCAGAATTCCTGATTTTGTTTTCACATTAACCATATTTATGACCGCGGGAGCAAGCATTTTGCCTATATTTATAAAAGAAACATCGGAAGACAGAGAAAAAGCAAATGTTTTTTTAGGAGGATTAATTGTTTTTTTTATAATTTTTATTCTGATTTTCCTTGGACTGGCTTTTTTTCTATCTCCAATTTTATCCAAATCAATCGCTCCGGGATTTAGTGAAAAACAGTTAGCGACACTTACATTGTTAACAAGAATAATGCTTTTATCACCGCTGTTTTTAGGCCTTTCAAATATTATTTCAATAGCAATTCAAGCGTCTCAAAAATTTTTCATTTACGCTTTAAGCCCTTTAATTTATAACGGAAGCATAATAATAGGAATTTTATTTTTTTACCCTTTATTTGGAGTTGATGGCTTGGCTTGGGGAGTGGTATTAGGCTCCCTGCTTCACTTTTCAATTCAGATTCCAGGCCTTATCAGTCTAAAAATTTTTCCAAAATTAAATTTTAAATTAACACGCGCTTTAAAAGAAGCTTATTATATAGGTTTTTATAGAACTTTAGGATTGAGTTTCAACCAGGTGGTGTTAATGCTTCTTACTTCCCTTGCTTCTACGCTGGGCAGCGGCGGAATATCCGTTTTTAATTTAGCGAATAATCTTCAATCAATACCGCTTAGCGTAGTTGGCATAAGTTATAGCATTGCCGCCCTTCCTTTTTTAAGCAAGCTTTTTGTCAATAATCATCAGAAAGAATTTTTATCTCACGTTTCACTCGCTGTGCGCCATATAATTTTTTGGTCTTTCCCTTTTTCCGTTTTATTTATCGTGCTTCGCGCCCAAATAGTCCGCGTTATTCTTGGCGCCGGAATGTTTAATTGGAATGATACTAAACTTGTGGCCGCGAGTCTTGCGTTATTTAGCGTTTCAATCACGGCCCAAAGTCTAATCGTAATTTTTAGCAGAGCTTATTACGCGGCTGAAAAAACTTTAAAACCCTTAATTATAAACGCGCTGTCTTCGCTTTTCGTAATATTTATTTCTTTAGTTTTTATCATTTCTTTAAAACGCTACGGATTTTTAAAAGAATTTTTTGGCCGTCTTCTTAGAGCGGAAAATGCTAATAATATGGAAATACTTATTTTATCTTTATCTTTTTCCTTGGGTTCTATAATTAATGCCTGGCTTTTGTGGAGATACTTTGTTAAAGATTTTGGACATTTTGAAGATGATATTTTAAGAACAATGCGAGACATCGCGATAGGAGGATTTGCTCTCGGTTTTTTTGCCTATCTCGGTTTGCGTTTATTTAATTTATTTTTTAACACTCATACTTTTTTAGGGATATTTTTACAAGGTTTATTATCTTTTACTTTAGGAACGGCGGCGGCAATTTTGTTGTTATTCTTTTTAAAAAATAAAGAATTTCAAGAAATATCTTCTTCTATTAAAACAAAATTTTTAAAACGAATAATTTTAAAGGAGGAAACGGAAACAATAACATAACATTCCTTCCGATGTTTTACGTCGGGAGGCGAGTATGCATTATTGTTTTTTATTCTTGAGTAACTCTTAAAACCTCTTCAATGCTCGTGAGCCCTTGAACGGCTTTTATTATTCCATCTTCAAACATTGTTATCATACCTTCTTTTTTTGCCTGTTTTTCTATGTCATCGGCGGTCGCGTTTGACATAATTAAATGTTTTATTGTTTCGTTTACTCTTAAAACTTCGTGCACGCCAATTCTTCCGGAATATCCGTCTTCTGATTCTTTTGAAGGCTTCGGCCTGTAAAATTTTATGTCTTTCCAGTCGTTTTTTTCCGGAACTATTTTTTCTTCTTTCAAAATTTTTAGCATTTCCAGAAGATTAATTTCTTTACCTAATTCTTCTAACTCTTTTTTATTTAAAATATAAGTTTCTTTTGTGGAGCAAAGAGTTCTCACAAGCCTTTGAGCTATTATGATACTTATTGTTGAGGCGATTAAAAACGGTTCGGCTTTCATATCCATAAGGCGGGGAATGGCGCCTGCCGCGCTGTTTGTGTGAAGAGTTGAAAGCACTAAGTGTCCGGTTAAGGACGCGTTTATCGCTAGAGATGCCGTTTCATTATCTCTTATTTCTCCGACCATAATGATGTTTGGGTCCTGGCGAAGAAGAGAGCGCAAGCCGTTCGCGAAACTGAATCCTATTTCCGGTTTTACTTGGCTCTGGTTTACGCGCGATATTCTGTATTCAATAGGGTCCTCAATAGTTGATATGTTTACATCCGGCTTATTTAATATTTCAAGAACGGAATACAAAGTTGTAGTTTTTCCTGATCCTGTCGGGCCGGTTGCAAGAATAAGACCAACAGGTTTTTTTATAGCGAAGTGGATATCTTCCAAAGCCTTACCTCTAAATCCAAGACTTTCAAGAGACAATCCTTTGGTGTTTTCCGGCAAAAGACGAAGAACCGCTTTTTCTCCGTCAAATATCGGCAAAATTGATACCCTGAAAGAAATTTTTTCACTATCGGTTTCTATTTTAAATCTTCCGTCTTGAGGAAGACGGTGTTCGTCAAGTTTTAAGTTTGCCAAAACTTTAATTCTGGCGATAAGGGCTTGAGCTATACGTTTCGGCAAAACCATTGCGTCATGCAAAATTCCGTCTATTCTATACCTTACAATAACTTCTTTTTCCTCTGTCTCTATATGAATATCCGACGCTTTTTGAATTATGGCGTGTCTTAAAAGCGAGTCAACTATTTTTATGACGGGCATATCTTCCGCTAATTTTTTAAGGTTCTTGTCTTTTTCGTCCTCATTTTTTTCTATCGTTCTAACATTGTTTGTCTCGTTTTTTATAATTTCGCCAAATTCCGCCTCAAGGCTTTTTTGATATTGCTTTAAAATGTTTTTAATGGATTCCGCGTTTGTAAGCCTCGGCAAAATTTTCAGATTGAGTTTTTTCTTTATAAACTCAATCGCTTTTAGATTTTCGGGATCAAGCATCGCGACTTCCAATTCATCTCCTTTCTTTTTAAAAGCTATAATATTATAATTTCGGGCTATAGGCTCCGGTATTAACTCCAATGTGCCGTTGTCTATGCGCTCATTTGTCAAATCTATAAATGGAACACCTAAAATATACGCCTCAAGACGCGCAAGGTTTTCTTCGGATATTTTTCCTGAAGTGAGCAATACTTCTCTTAAAGCCTTTTTGTTTTTAGTTGATATTTCTAAGGCTGATTCAATATCTTTTTTTGAGATTAGTTCTGAATCTTCCAGGAACGCTTTTAATTGTTGGTCGCTTATTCTCATAAATAAAGTAAAGTTTAATATTTGAACTTGATAATGAGAAAATTATATCATGTTTAGAATAAAATAAAATGTTCTAAATATTAAATAATTTTTCATCCAACACTCTCATCTTAAAACAATTTTAACTTTACCATCACACCTATACGATGAGTACGAGAGTTTATCCCCACCCCTCTCTTTCCTAAACTAATCTTTTAAATTATAATTAAACCATTAACCATTAACCATTAATCAATAATATTCGAATACGCGATATCCAACCAATTAACATCTACGCATGACCCTACACACACACACAATGCTTTAACTAAAAGCAATACCTCGAAAGGAGCTGAAAGTTCTTTCCCGGGTTTAAGGAATCAAAACTTAGAAAAAATAAAAAATAATAATAAAACTATTGTTATTTTATTTTCCGTCCTAA
>CAZCIQ010000052.1:0-6448 GCA_964499175.1 uncultured Candidatus Saccharibacteria bacterium
TGCGATAAAATATTTCTCTATCGCAAAATCAATTTTTCCGCGTAAGAACGAGCTTATCGCTGGAAACATAGCGAGTGTGTCGCGAAAACGGTCATTTCGTAATTCTCAGTTATTATATTTTATCCAAAATCTCCTTGAAAACATTTTCAATCGCCTGTTCGCCGTTTACGGTTATAAGTCTGTTTTGCGATTCATAATAATTTATAACTTCTGCCACCTGTTTTTCAAAATAATCAAGCCTGGATTTTATTGATTCCGCGTTGTCGTCAAAGCGAATCATAAGTTCACCTCCGCATTTTTCGCATTTTGACCAATTTTTATAAGGCTCAATATACGGCACCGCCATATTACATTTAACGCAAATTCTTCTTTTGCTAAGTCTGTTAAAAGCCTCGTCAGCTGAAATGTTAATATTTATTATTTTTGCGCTTTCCTTTCTCTCTAAAAAATCCAAAAACCTGTCAAGATTTTTTGCTTCTTCCAAGCGGCGCGGCGATCCGTCAAAAATAATTCCTTCATCCCGCCCTACGTTAAAAGAAACTTTATGCATCCAAAGAGCCGTGGCTAAATCATCAAAAGGCAAACCGCCTTCTTTTAAAACTGCTCCAATTCTTTCTCCGACTTCCGTCCTCTGCTCCGACAACTCTCTAAATAAATCGCCGGTTGAAATATAAAAAAGATTTTTAAAATATTCGGATAAAAATTTGGCTTGAGTGCCTTTGCCCGACCCCGACCTGCCTATTAAAATAAAATTTAACGGTTTATTCATATTCCCGCATTGAGATTTGAGCTTCTATTTGTTTTATTGTTTCAAGAATAACGGATACCACAATCAAAAGCGCCGTTCCTCCTATGGCTAAAACGGAAAAACCGGTAATTCCTTGCATAGCCAAAGGAAGCACGGCAATAATGCCTAAAAACATCGCTCCGGTTAAAGTTATTCTGCTTATTATTTTATATAAAAACGCTGAAGTTGAAGGACCCGGACGCACTCCCGGAATAAAAGCGCCGCTTTTCTGAAGATTGGAAGAAATGGCATCTGGATCAAAAGTCACGGCCGTATAAAAATAAGTAAAAAGAAAAACAAGAATAAAATATGAAAATCCGTAGACCAAAGAATTGTTTAAAAATTCCGAAACATAGGAAGAAACTGTTTTAAGAAATGAAATATTCGTTAAAGAAAGAACGCTCATCATCATTTGAGGAAAAAGCAAAATGGATATGGCAAAAATTATGGGAATAACTCCGGCTTGATTTACCCGCAAAGGCAAATATGTTGAAACCCCGCCATACATCTTCATACCCCTCACTCGCTTGGCGTAAGAAACCGGCACAGGCCGCTCCCCTTCGGTGATTATTACAACTCCGGCTATTATAAAAAAGCCCAGCGCCGCCACAACTAATAAAACGGGAATTTGGTTTGCGTCAAAAGATAAAAAGATTCTGCCGAGCGCGACTGGAATGCCCGCGACAATGCCCGCGAATATTATAAGAGAAACTCCGTTTCCTATCCCGTGTTCTGAAATCAGCTCGCCCAGCCACATCAAAAGCACGGAGCCCGCCGTTACAATTATGATGCTTGAAATTTTGTCAAATGAATTCGTATAAGTCATAACGCCTTGCCTTTCAAGCAATGTCAGAAGTCCAAACGCCTGAAGAACCGCGAGAGGAATCGTTAAAATCCTTGAATATTGATTGAATTTTTGTTTTCCTATTTCCCCTTCCTCTTGATAAAGCATTTTCAAAGCGGGAAAAATCATTGTTAAAAGCTGCATTATTATGGAAGATGTGATGTAGGGAGCAACGCCGAGCATCATTATAGAAAGTTTGTCTAATGCTCCTCCTGAAACAATGCTTAATAAACCGAAAAACTGACTGCTTGCGAAAAATGCCCTAAGACGGGCGGCATCTATCCCAGGGATAGGTATAGCCGCGCCAATTCTAAAAACCACAAGCATAGCCAGTACAAAAACAATTTTCTTGCGCAAATCTTTATCTTGTAAAATTAATTTTAATTTATGCATGATAACTTTGAATTACGAAACTGTCGTTTCAAGACCGTTTGCAGCCTCGCGAGCATGGTTTTCTCCGCCTAAGGCGGAGAAATCGCGAGGCGAAACAGAGTGAGTTCGTCGCTGGACGAACGAACGTGTCTTGAAATGAGTAATTTCGTAATTCATGAATAATAAATTAAACTATCAGTTTTTTAAATTTTCCACACTCCCCTCCGCCGCAATGATTTTTTCTTTTGCCGATTTAGAAATTTGGCATTCAGACACTAAAAATTTTTTATTAACATCGCCGTTCCCAAGAATTTTTATTTTAGGCAACCGCCCCTTTTTTAAACCCACAAGTCCGGATTTAATAAAAGATTCAATGTTAATTTTATCACCATCCTTAAAATGATTGTTTAAAACATTCAAATTCAAAACAACAGGCCTTTCTTGAAAAGATTTAAATTTATACCCTCTTTTTTTAGGTAATTTTTTAATTATATCCCTCATCTGAGGCCTGATTCTATGGCCGGCTCTGGACTTCTGTCCTTTTTGGCCTTTGCCAGAATAAGTCCCGCGCTTCCCGCCACGACCGACCCGTTTCTTTGATTTTTTCTTAATATTTAATTTTTGACCCTTTGGGTCGCGACTCACAAGATGAAAATTATGTAATTGCATGTTCGTTTGAAATTTTAATTTTTACGTCTTGAATTTTTATCTTTTTTAATGCTTCAAGCGCGGCCATCGCGTTATTAATTTTATTTTTTGAAGGAGAAAGAATTTTAGCAGAAGCCTTTTTCACGCCAGCCAAAGCCAAAACATTGCGAACGGCGCCTCCGGCAATAAGACCTTTGCCGTATTTCACCGCCGGTCTTATTTTTATATGAGCGTTTCCAAATTTTCCCTCTACCTCGTGCGCGACGGATTTAATTTCAGTCAAAAAGACATTTACAAGATTTTTCTTTGCTTTTCTTGCCGCCTTTTCAATGGCAATCGCCGTGTCGGCTCCTTTGCCGATTCCAAGCCCTACTTTGCCGGCGCGATTACCTATAAGAACGGCTGCCCTAAAATTAAATCTTTTTCCTCCGGCAGTAACACGGGTGACTCTTCTTAAATCAATCAGCTTATTTTCAAAATCAGTTTTTTGTTGATAATTATCCATAAATTTAGCTTGTAGCTTATAGCTGTTAGCTTTTAGTTATTTTTTAGCTTCTAAAAGCTATAGGCTAACAGATGAAAGCTATTTCAGAATTGCAGGCCGCCTTCGCGCGCTCCCTCTGCCGCCTCTTTTATTCGACCATGATATTTATATCCAGCCCTGTCAAAAACAACTTTTTTAATATTTTTTTCAGCCAATTTTTCAGCGATTTTTTTCCCCGCAAGATGAGCTTTGTCTTTCTTCGCGCGCTTATTTTTATCGTCTTTCGCGTTCATTGTTAAATCGTCGGCGCAAACTATCGTTTTTCCTTCCAAGTCATTTACAGCTTGCAAATAAATATGCTTATTAGAACGAAAAACGCACAAACGAGGGCAGGTCGCGTCGCCTGTTATTTTTGCTTTTATTCTTTTATGCCTTATTTTCCTTTTATTAATTCTGTTTACCATAATTTTACATTTTGATTTTTAAACTTTGAATTATTTAAGAGCCGCTCGCGGCTTTTTTCCCAGCCTTCTTTTTTATAATTTCGTTCGCGTATCTTATGCCTTTGCCTTTATAAGGCTCCGGTTTCTTAAGTAATCTTATTTTGCTTGCTACAAGACCGACTTTTTCTTTATCAATTCCGGACACAATAATATTATTTTTTTCAGTTGTAAGAATAACGCCTTCCAATGACTCAAAAATGACCGGATGGGAATAGCCGAGACTAAAAACAATTTCTTTTCCGCCGCGGCCTTCGGCTTTATAACCCACTCCTTCTATTATAAGTTTTTTTTGAAAACCGTTCATAACTCCGTCAATCATATTTTTAATATGGCTTGCGTAAGTCCCTAAAAGCATTTTTGTCTGTTGAGTCATTTTTTTCCCTTTAACTTCCGTCTTTTCTTCCGAAATTAAAACATCTATTAGGTCTGACCTAAAGTTTCTGGATAATTCCCCTTTCGGCCCCTTTACAAAAATTGCGCCATTTTCTGCCGAAATTGTTACTCCTTGCGGTATAATAATTGGTTTTTTTGCTAATCTGCTCATAAATTTAGCTTGTAGCTTATAGCTGTTAGCTTGTAGTTATTTCTAGTAATAGCTTCTAAAAGCTATAGGCTAACAGCTAAAAGCTTATTTTTACCATACTCTGCACAAAACCTCCCCTCCGACACGGGCTTTTCTCGCTTCATTTAATGTAATAACGCCCTTTGGCGTTGAAATTATGGTAATTCCCTGCCTATGCGCGAATTCGTTTAATTCTTTGTATGATCTGTATGTCCTTCTTGAAATTTTTGATATTCTCTTTACTCCCGTGAGAACAGGCCCTTTTTCATCATAGGAAATTTCTACATCAATGACGCTGTTATTTTTTTTGCCCCTTTTTTCCGCTTTCTTTAAAAAATTATTCTTTTCCAAAATACCCGCTATCGCCATCTTTATTTTTGAATGAGGAATAACCGCCGTTCTTCTGCCTGCGCAAGCCGCGTTTTTAATTCTTATTAACATATCTGAAATAGGATCCATTACCATAAGTTTAGCTTGTAGTTATTTTCAACTTCTAAAAGCTATAAGCTAACAGCTAAAAGCTTGTTTATTTACCATGATGACTTTATAATTCCAGGCAGCATTCCTTCGTTTGCCAATTCTCTAAAACAAATTCTGCATAAATCAAAATCCCTCATAAAACCGTGTTTTCTTCCGCAACGAAAACATCGCCTCACAACCCGCGATTTGAATTTTGGTGTTTTCTTGCTTCTTTCTACAACTGAAGTTTTTGCCATATTGCTATTTATAAATAACCTTACCAAAATTAAAAAAACTGTCAATGAAAAATTTTATATAATACAAAATACTGGCGCGTACTTTACCTCTTCCGCCCCTCGCCTCTTTTTAAGTGAGTTATCTCTTCTTCACGACAATCTTCTTTTTTAGAACGAGTTTCTTCTTGGCGATTTTCTTAATTTCCTTCTTCAATTCTTTCTTTATTTCCTTGCTTCCGTATAGTTTCTCAATCTTCTTTATCGTTGCTTTGCCGAAATATCCGTTTCCCTTTTTTAGATTGTTTGGAATTAATATATCTTGTTTGTATTTTTCTTGGAATTTGATTAAGGCGGCTTTTGTTTGTTTTCCAAAGTAGCCGGTGATTAAATCGGTTTTACTGCAGCTTTTAGCTTGTAGCTTATAGCTTATAGCGCAAAATTCATAAAACTCTGTTTTATTGAGAAAAAGTATCTCTTGCAGTTTCTTAACATCTTTTCCTCTCATTCCAAAAGAGAGATTTCGTTTGAAGAAGTTTTTTGGTATTTGAATTGTTTGCTTGTCCTTCGTAGCTTTAGCGAAGAAGGATTCTTTTTCTGTTTCTTTTGTTGTCGTTGAAATTTCCTTTGGCTTCTCTATTTCTGTTGATGTTTTTCCTTCCAATGTTTTTATTGTGGTTGTTGCGGGAGAAGAGTAATTGGGAACTCTGTCTATTGTAAATATTGAATAGAGATAGGTTGCGTTGTTTTTTAATTTTATGTCCACGAATTCATTGTTTTTTCCTTCATAGACTATTTCTCCGTCTTTGGTTGAAGTAGCGTGAGTCGTGGTTGCAAATTGCATTAACTTTCTGACTATTATAGTTCTGACATAATCATCAGATACTGGGTTCTTCCAAGTTAAACGGGATTGGGAGTCCGCTCCAACAGATTGCAGTTCCGTGATTTGTGGTGGAGGGGTTGTGTCGGAGAGAATGAAGCCAGAGCCTCCTCCGCCTCCTCCGCCTCCGGAAGATGATGAGCCGCCTCCGCCACCGCCTCCTCCACCGCCTCCAGGAGTCGGAGATGGCGTAGGAGGAGTTGTTTGAGCCGTAAGAGTTGTGAATGTTATTATGTTTGAAATAGGAGATTGATTTAATATTTCATCCAATGTTTTTAGAGCCACTTTGTAGGCGGTGTTGGGAGTGAGCCCAATAAGGGTGTAAGACATTAAAGAGCCGGCTGGTTTGGGAGTTGGTTCTCCTTGCGCTCTTGTTATGTTTGCATCATTCCAAGTGTTTTCTGATAAATCTTGAGTTGCGTATCGCACATCAAATTGATAGGCTGTGCCGGAGTTGCCATCGTCTCCCGAGGCTGTCAAAGTCACTAAGTCAACAGATGTTTGAGTGATGTTCTTTGCCATAAGGTCTGTTGTGCTTGCTGGAGGAATAATGTCTGTAAGACCCGGAGTTATGAAGGTGTAGTTTATGGAAATTGCTTCGTTGTTTGCCGCGTCTTTGGAACGAACTCTGAAGTTGTAAGTTGTGTTGTCTGGAGAGAGGTTTGAGAGTAAGACC
>CAZCIQ010000053.1:0-6257 GCA_964499175.1 uncultured Candidatus Saccharibacteria bacterium
CCCCACAGAGTTATGTTTTTTAAAGGGTGGTGCAGTTCAGATTAGAGTTTGCGGTTCATCGCTTGACTTTAAAACGATAAACTTATCGCAAACGCGGCGCACCGTGTTTAATCTGTGGGTTATTATAAGCGCGCCCACCTCAGGACTTAAAAACTTTTTAAATCCTTCTTGAACGGCTTTTTCAGTTGTTGAATCAAGACTGCTTGTTGCCTCGTCAATTATGAGAAGCCGCGGTTTTTTTATTATTGCCGCGCCAAGCATAAGTCTTTGAGCCTGTCCGCCGGAAAGTTTTAAACCGTGTTTTCCAACTTTCGTATCAAGTCCGTCCGTAAGCCGCTCTCCAAAATTTATCTTAAGCGCGTCCATTACATTCCAAATTTTTTCATCGCTTATTTTTTCTCTTTCTTCTTTTGATAATCCGTAAGTTATATTGTCGCGTATTGTGCCGTCAAAAACCTGAGGCTGTTGAGGCACATAACCAAGCGTTTTTCGCCAAGATTTAAGTTTTATATCAGCCAAACTGATGTCATTTACAAGAATTTGTCCGCATTCCGGATCCATATAACGCTGGAGCAAGCGCATTATTGTCGTTTTTCCCGCTCCGCTTGATCCGATTAAAGCCACTTTTTCTCCCGGTTTTATCGTAAAATTGATATTTTGGAGAATTTGCTGCGGATTTTTATATCCGTTTTTTAACTCTTGTTCTGATAAAGTATAACTGTGCGACACTGAAGAAAATTCAACTTTAATATTATCGCGCTCGTCTAAATCCAGCGCGCCGTCGCAATCAACCACATCGGCTTTCATTGAGAGCGCTTCCATTAAAGAATAAACGGAAGGCAGTCTCCAATTTATATTATGTTCTATTTGTCCTATTTTCCAGATATTATCTGTAATTCGTGAAGTCCAGCTATACAACGGAAAAAGCAATCCCAGCGAATAATTGCTCCAGTATCCGTTGTATATCATATAGGCGCTATAACCAATCGTTATTGTTAACGCGGCAATGTTTATGAATCCTCTGATTATGTTAGTTTTAATAACCCAAAGCCAAAAATTTCTGTCTTTTTCTATAACTTTATTAAACCAGCTTGATATGTAATCCGTTTCTTCAGATTCTTTTCCAAAAGTTTTCACTCGTTCAATTTTATCAAGTCTTTCAACTCTGTAATTGTTAAATTTGCGCCATTCTTTTTCAATTGGAAAAGTTATTTCAACGATTTTTTGGTTTATATAAAGAGTGAACGCGAGATAAATTAACATAAGACACGTCATTATTATTCCCGCGACAGGGCTTATAAACCAAATAAAAAGATAAGAAAGGAGAAGTCCGAGTATTGTCTCTATACCTTCCGAAACAGTCATATGGATTAAATCAACCATTCTATTTTTGCCTTTTTCAACGGTCGCGGCGCTTAAAAAAGAATTTTCTTGCAGATGCTGGTTTATTGATTTTTCAAAAAATCGTTTGCACACTTCTTTTTCAGCGCTGCCGACCGTTTCTCCGAACAACCATTCCAAGGCAGCCCTTTCATAATAGTGGCATAATTTCTGGGCCAAAAGAAAAACAAAAAACAATCCTAATCCGAGATAAATCAATAAAAGTTTTTTCTGGATTATTCCGTTGAATATAAAGCTCATTAAGAATGGCTGGGCAATGCTTAGCGCGGTTGCCGCGCCAAGCGCTATAAATGTTCTTTTTATCCAATATCTGCATTTCTCATTTATAATTTTTTTCCATATCCATTTATAAACTTTTACGCTGTCTTTCATATCTTCTATGTATTCTTTCCAATTTTTTGCCACTCTTTTTCTTTCCGTTTCGTCGCTCATTATTTTTCTCCTTATAAACTGTCAACGCGCCACGTTGACATTGGTGTTTAATTCACGCATCTATTTTTTAAAGTGCTAAAACAAAAACTCGCGTTTGAATATCGGTTATTTAAGGCACTTAAACATAATATATATAAATAAATAATTTGTCAAGCTATTAAACACTAATTTTAATTTATATACTTTTTACAGAGTTTTATTTGTTTTAAAGTGTTTGCGCTTAACGTTCTTTGAGACAAAAAATAGAAAGGGGAACTAAATGCTGGATAATGGAATTCGCGCCGTAATTTTTGATATGGACGGTCTTATGTTTGACACGGAAATTTTATTTTACGAGGCTCAGCGTAAAATGCTTAAAAAAAGAGGGAAAATGATGACCTCTGATTTAAAACAGAAAATGATGGGCAGAAAAATAGAAGATGCTATTTCCGTTCTTTTGGCTGAGCTTTACGTAAAAGAAACCATTGAACAATTTTTCAATGAACAGTTTGAAGAATTGAAATTGCTTGCCAAAACAAGACTTAAACCAATGGCGGGCCTTTTTGAGCTTTTAGATTTTTTGGAAAAAAGTTGGATTAGGAAAACGGTCGCCACTTCCGCCAATCGCGCATGGACAGACATAATTTTTAGTAAATTTAATCTGGCAAATGATTTTGAGTTTATTTTAACGGGCGATGATGTGAATTGCGGAAAACCTAATCCTGAAATTTATTTAAAAACTACGGAAAGTCTAAAACTAAATCCAAAAAACTGTTTGGTTTTAGAAGATTCATTAAACGGAATAAAAGCGGCGAAAACGGCAGGATGTTTCGCGGTTGCCGTTCCAAATATTTCTGTTGTAAAAGAGAGTTTTAAGGAAGCCGATTTGGTTGTTAATAATTTAGCAAGCAAAGAATTAATGGATTTTGTTTTGTATCAGAACAGTTGAAAATAAAAATAGAGGAGAAGAAAACATGAGAATGAATAAAAATGTATTGAATGGAATTATTGAAGCAGGAAGCGCCGTTATTGTTTTAGTATTGTGTTTAATGTTTTTAGATTTAAAATTAACTATTTTCTTATGGTTTTTTGCCGGTTTGATTGGTTGTTTGTTTGGTTGGTTTCAATACCGAAATTATTGGAGAAAAAGAGATTTTCTCAGCATCTTTTTTGGATTTTTGACTTTAATTGCTTGGACTTGTTGCATAATAACCAAAAGAGAATGGAATTTATATTCATAAAAAAGGAGGAAAAATGGAAAACATCGGAGAATTTAAAGATTGGAAAGAAGTTACTAAAAAAGCAAAAGAATTATTGGAAGAAAAAAAGATTAAAACAGTTCGCTTTTGTTCACATGAAAACTGCCAAACTCTTTATTATGATGAAAAAGATACAACGCTTTTTTATTCAGTCAGAAACGAAAAATCTTTAAAAGAAATTATTATTAAAAATGAAAAAGAATATTCACATTCTAGTAAATTTGAACTTTTTATTTTAATAAAATTATTTTGTGGCGAAACTCCGGTTTTAGTAATTGTTTGTCACGAATAAATATCTACAGTTTCTCTAACCATTTTTCCCAAAGAAAATTCCTGAATGATTTTTTGGCGCAGATTTTCTGCCAAATTAGAAGATAAATTTTTATCTTCTAAAAGTTCTTTAATAGCGCTCGCAAGCGCGCTTGCATCCGCCGGACTTATCAAAAGTCCGGTTTTTTTATTTTCAATAATTTCTGGAATTCCGCCGACTTCGGTTGCAATAACAGGAATCCCCGCCAAACCCGCTTCAAGCAAAGTGTAAGGCAGACCCTCTTTAATTGATGGTAAAATAAAAATATCAAACGCTTTTAAATATTGCATCGCGGGCGATAAACCCTCTATTAAAAAAATTTTATCTTCCAATCCAAGTTTTGAGATTTGAGATTTGAGATTTGATTTTTCTTCTCCCCAACCAATAATAATAGTTATACAGGATATCGGATAGACTGTATGTGAAATCGCATCAATTAGATATTTTTGCCCTTTATTTTTAGTGAATTCTCCTACTGTTCCAATTATTAAATTATCGGAGTTTGAAGATTCTTGGAAGCGCGACTTCCTGAATATTTTGTTTCTAGCTTCTTCTCTGCTTAAAAACACCATCTCATCTGTATCAATCCCGTTATGAATTGTTATAAGTTTCTTTTCGGGCGCTATTTTATTTTTAATCGTCGCCTGCCTGTCAAATTCGGAAACGCAAATTATTTTATCGTAAAAAATACAGGTTAAGCGGCTCGCGAGTTTAATTAAAAAAATTTGCCATTTGGGACGGATTTCGTTAAACGCCCAGCCGTGAACGGTAAAAATTAACTTGGATGTCGCGCGTCCAAGTTTATAAAATAAACTTACAACACCAACAATGCCGCCGGCTTTAGAGCTGTTCACATGAATTATATCGGGTTTAAAATTCCGCAATAATTTTAGTATTTCAAAAAAAGACAAAAAATCGCTTATAAAACTAATGTCTCTCTTAAAATTTTTTATTTCACAATAATCAATTCCCGCTTTTTTAATTTCTTCCGCAAGTTTCCCTTGTCTGCTCGTCTCGCCGTAATTTAACGAAGGTGGACCCGCGGCAACTAAAATCTCAAAATCATTTTTTGGCAAATTAACCGTCAAATCATAAACATATTTTTGCGCTCCGCCCCAAACCGATTTTGTTATTATAAACAAAATTTTTTTTCTATTAATTTCTACGGACCTCCGAGGTCCGTAGAAAAAATCTTTTCTCTTTTCCATAAAAATATTATATACTAAAAAAATGCAAAAAGAATGGGTGATAAAACAAAATGAATTAGAATGTTTAAATGATTTAGACGCGCCTGATTTTATAAAAAACATTCTAATAAATCGCGGTATAAAAATAAAAGAAGAAGCGGAAAAATTTTTATATCCGGATTATGGAAATATTCACGATCCTTTTTTGATGTTGGGAATGAAGACTGCCGCGGAAAGGATTATTTTGGCGATTAAAAATAATGAAAAAATAATAATTTACGGAGATTATGACGCGGACGGAATTTGCGGCGCGGCGATTTTTCACAGTTTTTTTAAGGCGATAAATTATGAGAATTTTGAAATTTATATTCCAAGCCGCTATGAAGACGGATACGGGCTCAATTTTAAAGCCATAGAAGAATTCATTGCCAAAAAAGTAAATTTAATTATTACCGTTGATTGCGGAATATGCGATATAGAAAAAGCTGAAACTCTTAAAGATGCCGGCGTGGATTTAATAATAACCGACCACCATTTACCTCAAGAAAAAATACCGGCGGCTTTTGCCGTTGTTGATGTTCATCAAAAAAATGATAATTATGAATTCAAAGATTTGTGCGGCGCCGGAGTGGCTTTTAAAGTGGTCTCGGCGATTTTAAAAATAGAAAATTTCGGACTTCAAGACGGCTGGGAAAAATGGCTGCTTGATATTACGGCGATAGCGACTATAGCCGATATGTCTGATTTAAAAGATGAAAACAGAATTTTGACTTTTTATGGCCTTAAAGTTTTAAAAAAGACTAGACGGCCTGGACTTTTGGCTCTTTTTAAAACTGCCAAGTTGAATCCTGAAAATATTACGGCGGAAGACGTCGCTTTTTTTATTGCTCCGAGACTCAACGCCGCGAGCCGCATAGACCACGCAAACACGAGTTTCGCGCTCGTTATTGCCGATTCAAATACGGAAGCCGAGCAAATGGCTTTACGAGTCGAGGAAAAAAATAATGAAAGGAAAAAAATGGCGGAAACGGTGACAAAAGAAGCGCGGGAAAAAATTGATGATAGAAATGAAATAATAATTTTGGGAAATATAGTTTGGAACGCCGGTGTTTTAGGAGCGGCCGCTTCGCGGCTAATTGAAGAATTTAATAAACCGATTTTTTTGTGGGGCAAAGGTGACGCGAAAGAAATAAAAGGATCAGCGAGAAGCAACGGAATTAATTTAGTGGAGCTTATGAAAAATATGCCTCAAGATATTTTTTTGGATTTTGGCGGACACGCTCTTGCCGCAGGTTTTTCTTTAAAAGAAGGATCCGAAGAAGTTTTTGAAAAAGAGCTTTTAAAAGCCTGGGAAAAATCGGAAAAAATTATAACTGAAAATGTTTTGGAAATAGATGAGGAATTGATTTTAAACGATGTCGCGGAAGAAAATTATAATTTGCTCGCGCAAATAGAACCTTGCGGAAAAAACAATTCAAAACCGGTTTTTTTGTTTAAAAATCTGCGAATTGAAAACATAAAATCATTTGGAAACGGCGGTATTCATTTAGAATTAACTTTTAAAAAACCAAACGGCGAGCCGGTTCGCGCCATAGGATTTTTTATGTATAATTCTATCTGCTCTGAATGTTTTGACGGTACTCGGAGTACCGTCAAAATTAACGACACAATAGACCTCGCCGCCTCATT
>CAZCIQ010000054.1:0-6168 GCA_964499175.1 uncultured Candidatus Saccharibacteria bacterium
ATCACTAAAGCGGAAGCGCCGATAATTACAAACGCTTCAATAGAAAGAGTGGGGCTTACCGGGGCTAAATTAAATTGGAAGACTTTAACTTTGGCCGATTCTTTGGTAAAATATACTCCGGTAAGGGAAGGAAGAAGAGTTGAAAATGAATCAAAGACAAAAGGAGACCCGAATTTTGTTTTAGTGCACGAAATAATTTTGGAAAAGCTTCTGCCTGACACAGGATATTTTGTCGACCTTTTTTCAAAAGACAGTTTTAGCAATATTGAATCAAAGCCGCTCGGTTCTTTCTTTACTTCCAAAGATATTGCCGCGCCGTTTATTTCTCAGGTAAAAGTTGAAAATTCAATTTTGCCGGGGCAGGAAGGAAGAGTGCAGACGATTATTTCATGGAAAACGGACGAACCTTCAACTTCCCAAATCGCTTATGAACAAGGGGCGAATTTTAAAGAAATGCCGTTGAATCTTACTCCGCTTGTCCGCGATTTAGTTACTTCTCATACCGTTGTTTTAACTAATTTCCGCGCCGGCATTTTATATCGCTTTAGAATATTAAGTAAAGACGCCGACGGAAACGAGGCGCGAACCAAAGATTACACTGTTTTTACTCCGCAAAGCGCCAAAGGAGTTTTGGAAATTATTCTTGAAAATTTTGAGCAAACTTTCGGATGGACGAAAAAATTGGGATTTTAAAAACTGGGGTTGCGACTTTCACAGTCCCGCAAGGCGGGACTGTGAAAGTCGCCCAAAAAAACAGCCCTTTTTATATTATGAAAACCAAAAATAAACAAATGCATATTGCCGCGATATTATTCTTTATTCTTTCAATTTATGTTTTTTCCGCTAATTTAAAAATTTTCTTAATTAAAGGAAATTTAGGATATACAAAAGCGGCGGAAATGATAAGCGGAGAAATAAATATTAAAAAAAGGGATTTGCCGCGGCAAATAGCGCATATAAAAACTCCGGAACAAGTAAAAGGAATTTATATTTCAAGCTGGGTCGCCGGCACAAAAGATTGGAGAGACGATTTGATAAAATTTGTTTCGGGGAGCGAGTTAAATTCGGTGATAATTGATGTAAAAGATTACAGCGGAAAAATTTCTTTTAAGCCTCTTGACCAAAATTTGCTTGCTATGAATTCTTACGAGAATCGCATCCCCGACATAGACGAACTTATAAAGAAATTGCACAACGAAAATATATATGTTATTGCGAGAATTAGCGTTTTTCAGGACGGTTTTTTAGCTCAAAGCAATCCTCGGTTGGCCGTAAAAAGCAAGAAAGGAGGAATTTGGAAAGATAATAAAGCCGTTGCTTGGCTAGACCCGGCGAATCCCGAAGTGTGGGATTATGTTATAAAAATTTCCAAAGAAGCGGAAAAAAGAGGATTTGATGAAGTAAATTTTGATTATATAAGGTTTCCTTCCGATGGAAAGCTGGAAAATATGAAATTTGATTTTTGGGACGGAAAGACGACTAAGTCGGAAGTTATAAAGTCCTTTTTCGTTTATTTGAATGAAAATTTGAAAGATACTAAAATACCTAAATCGGCGGATTTATTCGGTCTCACAACTTGGCGGTCTGATGATATGAACATAGGGCAAGTGCTTGAAAATGCCATTCCATATTTTGATTATGTAAGCCCGATGGTTTATCCTTCTCATTATCCGCCCGGTTTTGATGGATGGAAGAATCCGGCTGAGCATCCGTACGAAATTATTTTAACGAGTTTAAACAAAGGCGCACAAAGATTGGTTGCCGCGGGCTTTTCTCCTTTAAAAATAAGGCCGTGGCTTCAAGACTTTGATATGGGGGCGGTGTATGACGCTCTTATGATTAAGAAGCAAAAACAGGCCGTGTATGACGCCGGTCTTAATTCTTTTTTAATTTGGGATCCGTCAAATAAATATACAAGGGCTGCTTATTACGCTAAGAAATAGAAAATTTTACTACAGTTGTTTGCTTTATAAAGACGGAGTCGCTCGCCCCAGCGAGGCGAGCGCTCCTCGTTGCTCAGCCTCGCTCTTTTTGCCTTCGGCAAAAAACCTTGCCCGCTCGGCTTCCGCAACGCTTTCTAAAACAAACAACTGTGATTTTAGATTAAACAAAAAAGAAAAGAAGCCCGAAATGAGCTTCTTGTGTTGACAAATGCAATAATTTTTTATAAAAAGAACTGAACAAAAGAAAGGAAAGAAATTGTGTTTTTGAGCTTTAGGCTCTCATCTTTTCTCCCGCCAAGGCGGAAAAATCGCAGATAAATGAATTTCTTTCCTTTCTTATTAATCTGTTTTCATTATACTTAGACTAATATAAAAAACAAGGTTGACTGTGGATAACTTTTATGAGCAATTCTAGCCAAAAAAATTTGATTATAGTGGAGTCGCCGACCAAAGCCAAGACCATTTCTAAATTTTTAGGAGGCGATTTTGAAGTTGAGTCAAGTTTCGGACATGTCCGCGATTTGCCGAAGTCAAAATTGGGCGTTGACACTGAAAATAATTTTCTGCCTCAATATATTATTCCCTTAAAGTCTAAGAAAAAAGTTTCATTTCTTAAAAAGAAAGCCGAAAAAGCGATGACTATTATTTTGGCGACAGACGAAGACAGGGAAGGAGAAGCGATAGCTTGGCATTTAAGCCAAGCGCTTGGCTTAAATGCCAAGCCAATTTCAAATTTCAAATTTCAAATTTCTAAAGAAATTCAATCCCGCCAAGGCGGGACAAAAAATAAAACTCAAAGCCACGTTGTTCAAAGAATAGTGTTTCATGAAATTACAAAAAAGGCGATTGAAGAAGCTCTTAAAAATCCACGGGAAATAGATTTGAATTTGGTTGACGCCCAGCAGGCAAGGAGAATTTTAGACAGAATAGTGGGTTATAAACTTTCTCCGTTTTTATGGAAAAAGATAATGTCAAAGCTTTCGGCCGGGCGAGTGCAATCCGTTGCTTTAAGAATTATTGTTGACAGGGAAAGAGAAGTTCAAACGTTTAAACCGCAAAAATATTTTGGAGTAGAATCTTTGTTAAAGAAAAAAAATGGCAAAAAAGAAGAAGAATTTTTGGCGGAACTTTACGCCATAAACGGCAAAAATATTCCAAAGCCGGGAATTTTGAGCGATGAAGAAGCGAATAAAATAATTTCAAATCTTAAAAAATCCGATTGGAAAGTTTCTGATATTGAAAAACGGATTAAAAAAAAGTCGCCCCGTCCGCCTTTTACAACCAGCTCTCTTCAGCAATCCGCGTGGAACGGCTTAAAATTTTCAGCCAAAAAAACAATGATTGTGGCGCAGCAGCTCTACGAAGGGGTTGAACTAATCGGAAAAGGACAGACGGGTCTCATTACTTATATGAGAACCGACTCTTTAAATTTAAGCGAAGATTCTTTAATTTCCGCGAAAGATTATATCGGCCATAAATTTGGAAATGATTACGCGATTTCCGCTCCGCGAAGATTTAAAACGAGATCAAAAAACGCGCAGGAAGCTCATGAAGCGATAAGGCCGAGCAGTGTTGATTTGGACCCGGAATCAGTTAAAGCAAGTTTGAGTTTAGAGCAGTATAAACTTTATAAACTGATTTGGCAGAGATTTTTAGCCACTCAAATGGCGGAAGCCGTGCTTGAAGAAACTGGAGCGAGCATCTTGGTGAATGAACCTGGAAAAGACGATTCTTATTTGTTTGAAATTAAAGGAGCGACAATAAAGTTTGACGGTTTTTTAAAAGTTTATCCGCTTCAGATAGAAGAAAAAATTTTGCCGTTTTTGCAAAAAGACGAAGAATTGGAAGCGCTGGAAATTTATTTAAAAGAACATGAAACTCAGCCTCCTCCAAGATTTAACGAAGCTTCTTTAGTAAAAACTTTGGAAAAATTCGGCATAGGCAGACCCTCCACTTACGCTCCCATAATTTCAACTATTCAGGACAGGGGTTATGTTGTGAGGAATAAAAATAAAAGTTTTGAGCCAACGGAAGTAGGCGTAAGAGTCACGGATTTATTAAAAGAGCATTTTAGTAATATTGTGGACATTAATTTTACTGCTAAAATGGAGGAAGACTTGGATAGAATAGCGGATGGTGAAGAAAAATGGCAGCCGGTGGTTCAAGATTTTTACGAACCATTTGAAAAAAATTTAACTTTAAAGTATAAAGAAGTTATGGAACAAAAATTCAC
Source organism: uncultured Candidatus Saccharibacteria bacterium (assembly GCA_964499175.1). Lineage (GTDB taxonomy): Bacteria > Patescibacteriota > Minisyncoccia > CAZCIQ01 > CAZCIQ01 > CAZCIQ01. The sequence continues at coordinate 4,177 of CAZCIQ010000054.1, forward strand.
GGAGGAAACTAACGAGAAGTGCGAAAAATGCGGCAAAAATTTGCTCATAAAAATGGGGCGCTTTGGAAGATTTATGGCTTGTTCCGGTTTTCCGGAGTGCAAGTTCACGAAATCTTTTCAAAAAGAAGATTTGGGAGTATGCCCGAAATGCGGCAAAGGGAAAACAACAGAGAAGAAAGTAAAAAAGAGCGGTAAATTATTTTACGGATGTTCTGAATATCCAAAATGCGATTTTGCCTCATGGGAAAAACCAAAAACTGAAGATGAAAAAGAAAAAAATGAGTAGTTTTTAACCGATAGCAAGGACGGTCCTTGCTATGCTAAAAAAAAGAAAAAGACTCGATGGCGCTTACATCGAGTCTTGCGTTTTGCGGCTTATCTTTTAGCGCGCCGCTTTATTTTTTAAGAGGAGGATCCCCGCGGAAAGAACACCCTGAGTTCCCCCTTTTCAATTTTTGTAGGCAAAATCTTTTCGTGTCCTTGCACGGACACTAAAACTTGCCCATCTTTTTCTGTGATTGTGATTAAAACCTCTTTGAGGTTTTCAACCACTTTTTCGGCATCGTCGGATGCTGGTTTTATCGACGACGCTTCAACGGCATCGGGAGCCATTTGCGGCTCTTCCGTGATCGTTTCCGGCGTCGTGGACGGCGCTTCTCCCGCAGATTTTTCTTCGGAGGCAGTCGCCGTTGTTGTCTTCGCCGTCTTTACGACAGGCGCGGGAGCGGTTAAAATTACGCGGTCAGCGGTAAATGTGAATCCGCTATACCGTGTGCCGGCGTAAACATCGTTCCCGCACGCCTGCAGGAAAAATAATTCTTGCTCGGTTCCGTCCGGGAACCGAAATCTGGCGCGATATGCCGGCTCGTTTTCCAGCCTCCGCTCCACGGTTTGGTCGCGATATTCCACACGGCCTCTCCCGTTCATATAACCATGCTCTATTGGCCCGATTCGCACCGGTCTTTTTTCAGATATTAAATAAGGATTGGTTTCTCCGTAATGCCTTTCGGCAATACGGTTAAACCTTGCTTCAATTCTTTCAGATTCCCCCGGCGAATTTCCTCTGGGTATAATCGGCTGAAGCCTTCTTTGCCTTCTTGCGCGGATTACATCCGCGATTTTGAGTATCGCGAGCGTAATTAACGCAATAACAAAAATAATTAAAATTATCCAAAAAAGATTATTATTTGCTAAATTTCTAAGCCACCACAGGGAGCGGCCATCTTCTTTTTTTGGAGTCGGATCATTTTTTATAATAACGCTTTTTTCAGTCCCCTCTGAACTGGGAGCCGGTTCACTTATAGCCGGAATTTTTTCTTCCGACGCAAACTCCGGGTCTAGTTTCCGGCAGTCCCAACCGTCGGGAACATCCACCGGGTCGCCGTTGTGCACGAGCACATCCCAGACGCCGGGTCGGATTTCTACCGGCTTTGGAAGCTGGGAATTAAAACTCCGCAACATTCTCCAATCGGTTACGGGGTGGTCGCATCCCACGGCAATATGCCCTAGAGTTTCGCCGTCTTTTTTTATATAGACGGTTTTTGCGACTGAGACGGTCGGAAAACACCACGCGGTGGCGAGCAAGCTCGCTAAAAGAAACAATATCAACTTTTTCATCTTTCCTTCTCCTCTTAAATTTTTGTTAAACAACAAAGGAGCATTACGCGCGGACGGCAGAGCGAATGTCTGCCTTTGCCCGCTTGTCGGCCGCTCCTAAGACCGGCTATTTAAAAAGAGTATACCAGATTATTTTATTTTGTCAAATTTTTTTGACAAACATTAAAAAATTACGAGACAAATAATACATAAAATATTGCTTTTTATCTGCCGCTTTTGATTCCTATTTTCGTTTCACAGAGTTTTACTCTTGATTCTAAATCTTCAATTTCATGGCGATAAACATAGTGTTCTTTTAACTCATTTATTTCTTTCCATATTTTACTTAACTCGTGACCTACATACTAACCTGAACCGCACCAGTCATCTTTCCTA
>CAZCIQ010000055.1:0-5703 GCA_964499175.1 uncultured Candidatus Saccharibacteria bacterium
ATCATTATTATCACCTCCTTTCTGCTATATATAATAATAAAAAATGTCAATAGATAAAAAAGAACAACAAAAATCAGAATTTAGACAAGATATAGTGTCTCGTGATTGGATCTTGGTCGCTCCCAAAAGAGAAAATTACGCGCGAAAAAATTTAGAGAAAAAAATTTTTGAAAAAAAAGAAAAAACAGCGGAAGAAATAAAAAAAGAAATTGAAAATTGCCCGTTTGAAGATCCGCAAAAAAATGGCAATGGAGAGCCTCTTCTTATATTTGATAAAAACGGAGATAAAATAAAAGAAATAAAAGAAGATTGGTTCGCGCAAATTATTAAAAACAAAAACCCAGCTTTAGAAACTCATTATGAATTATGTCCGCAAGAAATGAATGTCGGACCTTATTTAAATGAAGAAGCCGTCGGTTTTCATGAGATTGTGATAACTCGCGATCACACAAGGCACATAGCGCTTTTAGAAGAAAAAGAAATTCAAATTCTTCTTAACGCTTATAAAATTCGTTATATTGAATTGTCTCAAGAAAAGTGCGTTAAATATATTCTTATATTTCATAACAATGGCAAAGAAGCGGGGGCGTCTGTAAACCATCCTCATTCTCAAATTATGGCGCTTCCTATAATCCCGCCTGACGTATCCAGATCTCTAAACGGCTGTAATTTATATTTTAATAACAATAAAAAATGTCCTCATTGCGAAGCATTGGAGTGGGAATTGCATCAAGAGGAAAGAATTATTTATAAAAATTCTTTTTTCGTGGCTCTATGTCCATATGCTTCAAAGGTAAATTTTGAAACGAGAATTTTTCCGCTTCAGCACAAAGCTAAATTTGAAGAAATTACGGAAGAAGAAATTATTGCGTTAGCCGATATTTTTAAAAATGTTTTTCATAAAATTTATGAAAAGTTGAGCAATCCTGCTTATAATTTTTTTATTCATACCGCTCCCATTAATTATAACCATGATTATCACTGGCATATTGAAATATTGCCGCGGCTGTCAACTTGGGGCGGAATGGAGCTTGGTACCGGAATTGAAGTTATTGTCATTTCGCCTGAAAAAGCGGCCAGTGTTTTAAGATAAGCTCCGTTAAAAGCTCGCACAGGTCTTTCTAACGGAGTAAATTTTTTAAGATAAATTTAATGTATTTTCAAAGAAAAAAAGCAATTATTGTTTTCGTTATTTTTTTGTTTATTTTATTTTTTTATTCGGCTAAGTCGTTTTCCGCTTCTAAAGTTGACGAATTAAAAGGACAAATAGAACAAAAAAATAAAGCGATGGAACTTATTCAGAAAGAGATTGAAGAATATAAGCAAAAAATTGCAACTACCGCGGAAGAAGCAGGAAGTTTAAAAAAGCAGATTACTTTGCTTTTAAATAATCTTGCTCAAATCAAAGCGGACATTAAATTTACTCAAAACAGAATAGACACGGCAAGCTTGACCATAGAAGAGCTTTCTTTGTCCGCTAACAACACGGAACAAAATATCACAGAGGATATAGACGCGATTTCTGAATTAATAAGACTTGTAAATGAGGCCGATTCAAATTCGCTTATAGAAATAATTCTAGCGAATAATAACCTTTCTGATTTTTTTAGCAATTTAGATAACATTCAGGATTTAACAAAACAAATTGATTTAAGATTAAACGAGCTTAAAAAATTACGTGTCAATTTAGAAGAAAGTAAAAAGAAGATAATTTTTGAAAAAGAAAATCTGGAAAATAAAAAAGAGGAATTAATGGATAAAAAAGATATTCAAGTAAATGTTCAGAAACAAAAGGAAAATTTATTAACTCAAACTAAGAATAAAGAGTCTTTGTATAAAAATCTTTTAAACGACAGAATCAAAAAGCAAGAAGATTTGGAAAAAGAAATGAAATTAATAGAAGAGGCGTTAAAAGTGGCCATTTCTCCTGATTATTTGCCTAAAACAGGACAGGGCGTGCTTTCTTGGCCAGTTAGAGATCCTGTAATTACGCAGTATTTTGGAAATACTGAATTTGCGACTAAAAATCCCCAAGTGTATAAAGGCATGGGTCATAATGGAATAGATTTGCGCGCGAGTATTGGGACTCAAATTACAGCAAGCGCGGATGGAAAAGTTTTGGATACGGGAAATACCGATGCCGCGTGCAAGGGCGTGTCTTATGGAAAATGGGTGCTTATTGAACATTCAAATAACTTAACGACTTTATACACACATTTGTCGTTGATAAAAGTCAAAAACGGAGATATTCTAAAGAGAGGAGATGTAATGGGTTATAGCGGTGATACTGGATTCGTGACTGGTCCGCATCTTCATTTTGCTGTTTTTGCCTCAAAGGCGGTAAAAGCAGATTATGTAAAAAGCAAAGTATGTGGCACTATGATGAAATTGCCGCTCGCACCTTACAATGGTTATTTAAATCCGCTTTCATATTTATAATTATGGGATTTTAATTATTAATATTGTGCGACATTAATTTTTTGGTTTATAAATAAAGATATGACTGTTTCTGGTAATGGTTTTATTCATATAGTAGTTATATTTGTAATGGCTGTTATAATTTTAAGCCTGTTGGGAGTAAATTTGAAAGCTTTACTTTTGAACAAAACTTTACAGGAAAATTTTAAACTTGTTTGGGATTTTACAAAACTTATTTGGAATAAATATCTTTTAAGACCGACGGTTTTTATATGGTCCATGGCAAAAAAGTATATTTGGATGGAGTTTGTTAATAAATAAGTTTAAATTTGAATTTAATATGTATGTCGTGAAACAATTATTGTGCGCGCATTATATCTTCTCCCCAGTCCATTTTAATGGAAGATGCTTATTTTATTTTAATTTTTCTTTAAGATAATTTAAAATTTCGTTTTTATGAATACGAATCTGTTCCGCCGTATCGCGGTCGCGTATTGTCACGGTACCGTCATCTAAAGTTTGAAAATCAATAGTTAGGCACCACGGCGTGCCGATTTCATCTTGTCTTCTGTAGCGTTTTCCTATATTGCCGATATCATCCCAAACAACATTCAATTCAATTTTTAAAGATAGAAAAATATCGCGCGCAGTATTTATTAGATCTGGTTTATTAGCTAAAAGCGGAAAAATAGCTGCTTTATAAGGTGCGATTTTAGGATGAAGTTTTAAGACAATCCGCGTCTCGTTATTTATTTGATCTTCAGAATAGGCGTCAATAAGCAGAAATAAAATTGCTCTATCTACGCCTCCTGATGTCTCAATTACCCAAGGGATAAATCTTGTTTTGCTTTCCTCGTCATAATAACTCAAATCCTGTTTTGAAAATTCGCCGTGCCTTGACAAATCCCAATTTCCTCTGTGATGTATTCCCTCAAATTCATTAAACCCGCCGAAAGGAGAATTGTACTCAATATCCCACGCATCTTTGGCGTAATGCGCCATTTCGTCTTTTTCATGGCGACGAAATCGCAGATTTTCTTTTTTCATTCCTAAATTTATATACCAATTCATTCTTTGTTCTTTAAAATATTCCATCCATTTCTCCCCTTCTTTTTCTTCCGGCTTTATATAAAATTGCGTTTCCATTTGTTCAAATTCGCGCGAGCGAAAATTAAAATTTCCCGGAGTGATTTCATTTCTAAAAGATTTTCCTATTTGGACCGCGCCAAAGGGAATTTTGGGATGCATTGAATCAAGAATATTTTTAAAATTCGTATGCACTCCTTGAGTTATCTCTCCGCGTAAGTAAATTGTTTCCTTTTTTTCTTCAACAGATCCAAGTTTTGCCTCAACAAGCAGATTGAATTTTTTCGGTTCTGTAAATTCTGCCTTCTCTCCTTTTTTTACATGAAACGCTGTATGTTCTTCAATTTCTTGCGGGTAGTCGGCTCGAATTCTTATATGACAAATTTTACACTCCGTAAGCGAATCGGAAAATAATTCCGTGTGGCCTGAAGCTTTCCAAACTTTGGGGTTCATCATAATCGCGGCGTCAATTAAATAAAAGTTTTTTCTTTTATAAACCATTTCTTTCAAATATTCTTTTTTAATGTTGTTTTTAAGTTCCGCGCCAAGAGGGCCGTAATCCCATGTGCCGGCAAGTCCGCCGTAAATTTCAGATCCTTGAAATATAAATCCGCGTCTTTTCGCAAGAGACATTATTTTTTGCATTAAATCATTATTTTGATTTTCCATTATTTTAATGTATCAAAATTTAACAGAATATTCAAATTCCCGACGTCATACGTCAGGAAACAACGCTTAAGCTATTTTATACCCCCCACACTAATAATACATTAGTGTGTAGGGGGTTATTTCACAACTTTTCCATCATTTTTAGATAATTCTCCGTTATTGTTTAAAGCGCTGTTAATTTCCGGTTTTTTATTTTGTAGTTTTACGCCGGCAAAATTATCATAAGACACGGCTGTTGCGTCGTAAATTAAAATTGGCGTTTTATCTATTTGTCCTTCAAACGGCAAAAAAGAAATTTGGAAAGAAATTTCTTCGGCCGGCGAAACAAAGCCGGTTCCCGCTTTTAAATTCTGAATTTTCCAAACAATTTTTCCGGTTTCGTTGTCGTAAGATACTTGGCTTGATTTTGAATCAGGATAAATTTTGCCAAGCCATTTTATATAGTTTGGTATCGCCGCGGACACCTCCGTGTTTGAAAGATCATTTAAAGAGTTTGTTAATGACCAGTTTATGGTGTAGCTCGTTTCTTTCCCGACTTTAGGAGGAATTTCTCCAGTATTTTTAAATGGTCCTGAACGGAATATTCCTCTTTGAATAAAACTAAAATCAGTTATGAGCTTTATTGTTTTTTTGTCTTCCCCGTTTATTTCTATGTCTTTGTACTCTTCGGGTATATACGATGTAAAAAATTTGGATTTTAAATCAACGGTTAAGTTTTTTTCTTGGCCGTTTAAATCATTTAACATTGAGTTATTTTTTATTTTTACGGAAAAACTAACGTCTCCTTCGCTCCCTGATTCAAGATAAGAAAATTTTGAGACGGTTTTCAAATCCCATACTATCGTATTGTCAAAGCTCCTATAATTGCCTCCTTTTATGGCTATTGACGACAAATCAATTATTTGTTTTGGATCATTAATTTTAGTTTCTATAACAGCGTTTTTTATTCCTATTGGAAGATTGTTAGACCATTTTAACACAACGTTTAATTCGTCCCCCCTTTTGGTTATATATTCGTTTTGGCCGTTTATTGTGCTTGCAATGTCAAGAAATGGTTTTTTAACGGATAAAGAAGCCGCTTTTTGGGAATAAACGCTTAGATTTCCGTCTTTATCAAGAATCCCTATTTTTACATTGATGTTTTTTTCCGATACTGCGGCGTCTGAAGATATTTTACCTTTTATATTTATATTTTTTGTTTCATTTCCAATTAAGTCCCCTATTTCCCATTTTGAATTATTTAAGGAAGGATTGGGAATTGATTCTAAAAATTCAAAGCCTTCCGGATATTCTATTTGCAGAATAAGATTTTTTAAAACAATCGATGTGTTTGATATGGCTGATATTTTAAAATTTAACTCTTTTTGGAAAGCGATTTCTTGAGGCGATTCTATGGATACGGTTATTGCCGGCTGTGAAATTATAACATTTTTTTCCGTTGATTTTTCAAAAATAGCGCTTGATCCTTCTAGGCGATATTCTAATGTCGCTTTTATTTTTTGTTCGGAATTTTCTTCTCCGAACAAAAAT
>CAZCIQ010000056.1:0-1371 GCA_964499175.1 uncultured Candidatus Saccharibacteria bacterium
AGGATAATTAATTTTATAAATAGACAGATCAAAAAAGAAAATATTTTTTTGGCTAAAACAGTAAAATTAAAAAATGGACTTGATTTTTATGTTTCCTCTAATAGATTTGCAAGGCAATTGGGTAAAAAACTAAGGAAAAGTTTTACGACAAAGTTTTGTCTTTACCGCAGAGTTACTTTGACTCGGAAATGTCCGGTAAAATCACCAATCAGCTCAACCGCGGTATAACCACTATTCAGGATTTTATTAATAATGCAACTAATTTTATCCTGCCGCTTTTCCTCCAAAGCCTCTTTACGATTTCACTCATGGCTTATTACAACATACCGACAGCCCTTTTAACCTTTATTTTATTTCCAATCTATATTGCCTTAAGCTACTATTCGACCAAGAAATGGGGGGCGGAAGAAGTCGCGAAGAACAGGCTGGAAGACATTTCGAGAGGACGAATTCAGGAGGTTATTGCCAATATAAAAGTGGTCAAAAGTTTTATCGATGAAAAAAACGAATTTAATTTTATTAAAAATTTACTAACTGATGTCAATAAAATTTATGCCAGACAAAGCAACTGGTATCATCTTTTTGATTTTGGCCGAAACCTTAGTTTGAATTTGGTACTTCTGGGTATTAACATCATTGTTTTTATTAATGCCTTTTCCGGAAAACTAACTCTCGGCGAGATGGTTTTAATTCTCCAACTTATCAACCAAGCCAGAAGACCTCTTTTTGGCATGTCATTTATTCTGACCAGAATTCAGAGCGCGGAAAGCGGTTCCAAAGAGTTTTTTGAAGTTCTGGCCCTTCCTTCCCAAGAGAACTACTTAGAAAATGTAGGTTTAATAAAAATAAAAAGGCCAACTTTGGAGTTTAAAAAGGTTACCTTCAAATACGAAAAATCGGGCGAAATTTTAAAAGATATTTCTTTTAATCTTAAAGCAAACGACCAGGTGGCCCTGGTCGGCCCAAGCGGGGTGGGTAAAACCACCATTGTTAATTTAATTTTAAAATTTTATGAACCGACTAGCGGTGAAATTTTTTTAAACGGCAAAAAATATAAATACTTAAATTCCAAACTTATCCGGCACCAGATAGCATTAGTCTTTCAGGACAACGAATTGTTCTCCTCAAATATCAGAGAAAATGTCTCCTACGGCAATAAGGCGGCGGACGAAGAAATTGTCCGGGCCCTAAAGCTTGCCAATGCCTATGATTTTGTCCAAAAATTGCCGCAGGGAATTGATACTGAGGTGGGAGAGCGGGGTATCAGACTTTCAGGCGGACAAAAACAAAGAATCCAAATTGCCCGGGCCATACTAAAAGATTCGCCTATTTTGATTTTAGATGAAGCAACCAGCAATCTTGATGCCAAGT
>CAZCIQ010000056.1:1402-5397 GCA_964499175.1 uncultured Candidatus Saccharibacteria bacterium
CGTTGGAAAATTTAATGAAAAACAGGCTGGTTATCATTATTGCCCACCGCTTTTCAACCATCCAAAACGTTAAAAAGGTAATTGTCTTAGATCATGGTATGATTGCTGATTATGGTTCCCCTCAAGATTTGGCCAAAAAACCAGGCCTATACTCTGATTTGCTTCGTTATCAAATTGAAGGCAACAAAAAACTGTTGGAGAAGTTTGAGATTTATTGATTTAACTCAACAATTCTGTCGAACCAAAATCTTTGGCTTTTAGGTAATATTGTTTATCGCAGGTTAAAAATGTTCCTTGTAAGAGTTTAGCAAGAACATGATAGCTCGTGTCGTAAACCGAAGTTTTTAAATCATAAGACAGGTCGAGGGCTTTTTGAACGTGTTCTGGTTTAAATGAAAAATAAAATATGGGAAGAGCGCCAAACTTTGTAAATGTTTTTTGGCTTAAATTTTTATCAGTAATTGAATAACGCAAACCATTGGCAACTTCTAGGGGGAGCAGAAAAGAAGAGTATATTTGCAGGTGTTTTTTTTCAACCTGCTTAAATAAGTTCTGCAACTTATCGGCAATATTTTCTTTTTCATTTAAAAGTCCACATAGCAATATCGAGGCATCAATTACATAAATTTTCATGATCTTCCCTTTTTGATGGCCTTTTTTATATCTCGATAAGTTTTTTTTGGCAAGCTTTGACGCAGGCCGAAAAAATCATCAACAGGATTAACTGTTTCTTTTGTAATCAGTTCCTTTTCCAACACCCCCGTGACAAATTGACTCATCTTGCCGTTTTCCACGCGACTGGTAAGTAGCTCGTGTAGATAACCGGGTAAACTAATATTTAATCTCTGTGCGTTTAACATATGTTAATAGTTCATAACTAACTTTATAATATATATCATAATAGATTATCTTTGTCAATAACTTAAACATAATAGAAGTCTGAAATACTTGTCTTGTTTGTCATTGCGAGAAGTCCCGTACCGAATGGTACGAGACGACGCGGCAATCTGATTTATAGACTACTATTTATAATCCTTACCGTTCCCTTGGCGCAATGAAGTTCTAATACGTCTCCATCGTGAATCATTTTGGTTGCAATCTCTGTTCCGACAATACAAGGTATTTTTAGCTCTCGCGAAACTACCGCGGCGTGTGATAACATTCCTCCGACATCGGTAAGGATTGCTCCGGCTTTTTTCATACCGATAACAAAATCCGGACTGGTCATCGTGGTGACCAAAATATCTCCTTCTTTAATCTTCCGTATTTCATTAATGGTCAAAACTATTTTTGCCGTGCCTCGAAAATGACGTTGTTCTCCCACTGACGCTACTGTACCCTGAATTATTTTTTGATTAACGTTTGGCACATCAATAAATTGTCGAGCCACAGCGAGAGCATTCTCTCCGTCAATATTAATTATTTTTTCGCTGTTACAATCTAAAACAAAGCCAGTTTTGCGTTTTTCTATTAAGTCTTTTTTTACTTCTTGTTCGGAAAGCTCATTTAATACTAATAATTTTAGCGACAAAATATCTATATTTTTTTTGACAGAAAATGCTATAGCAAATTTTTGCAAATAATGGTCGCCTCTAAAGTTATACATCTTTCGCTCGTCTTGAAGCTTTCCGAATAATTCAATTAAGGAAATTACTTCCTTCAGATCCTTAGATGGATTGATTTTATCAAATATCTCTTTCTTTTCTTTTTTGATAAAACTGGGATAATTTTCAATTTCTTTAAGGATCTTTTTAAAATCAGAATTACTTGCTTTTTTGAGTTCGGACCTAAAATAATCAAGCTCTAAAACTTTACCCTCGAAGTAACTATTGTAAATCCAGTAGAATTTCTTTTGGTGTTTTTTTAATGCTTCTTCTTGTTTGTTTTTAGGAAGAGTTAAAATGTTAAGCAGTTCTTTTTGCTCTTGGCGATAAAAAGTCAAAACCAGCGGTGATGTAAGAGTAGAAAAAGCTTTTGTATAATTTTTTTGGTTCTCGTTTTTATAATAAACTTTTAATTGTTCTCCCAAGAGTGGTTCTATTGTCGAGGTTGCTAGCTCTAGCGAAATAGCGATTGTCCACCAATCATAATAAACTTCCGCAAATTCTTGATAAGTTTTGATCAATTTAGAATTTGAAGTTTTTGAGAAATTTAATTTATCCAGTTTGGTAAAAGTTTTAATAAGATTGTTTGTCAGGGTATCCCAAATACTAAAGTATTGTTTTCTTTTAGTCTTATTAAAAATTATACTTTTGGTAAATTTACCACTATATTTCATAAATTCTTCATTATCCAAAAGCCATAAGACTTTTTCGTCGTAAAATATGATGGTTGACTGCGGATAACAAATACCCAAAAGATCTTTAAGCGGAGCAAAGGCTGGTTCTATCGCAAAGTACATAAATAAAGGACAAGCGCTAATTGGACCCCAGCGAAAAAGTTTACGTTTTGGATCTAACATATTTTACTAGCGAAAAATATTATTTATTGATAATTCTAATTCTTTTCTTGCTTGTTTAATTCTTTTTACATACTCGTTAAAAACCGGTTCAGGCTTATGAAGCCTATAAAAACCCTCTGCGCCCTGATACAAAGAGCATTCAAATACATCGGCGTCTTTGGCAAATTCCACATAAGGCTTGTTAGTGTATTTATCTTTATTACTGTGCTCGGCAATCGCTTCGGTAATTACTGCGATTTCTTTTGGATTAAATTCACCGCTATCTTTTAAAATTTTTTCCGCAAGCGGCGCGCCTAAAACCGCGTGATCTTTGTATTTACCTTCAACTATTACATAGATATCATGCAAAACACATATCAGTTCGGCTAATTCTACATCCAGCCCTCTTTTTTGGGCCAAAATTCTTCCGATCTGTATTGTTCCGGCGTGGTGTTTAAGTTCCAAGATTATTGAGCTTTCCCTTTTTTCGTCCGGCAGTTTACTTTCTAAAAGCATTGTTGTGACAAGTCTTTGAATTTTTTCGGAGCGGTTTAAATCCTTGCCTTTAAAATGATGATAATCCTTTAGCATGGCCGAATTATATGCTTTCATATATCCCTGATAGTATCATAAGTTTTAACAGCAAATTTGGGCCAAGAGAGAATTATTTTATTCAAAAATCTTCTTTTTTAACACCCTAGCTTCTTGCAAAAAAAAATCTTGCATTTCTTTAATATTTAATTCTTTGAGCATTATTGGCATATCACTTAACGTTTTTACCTTTAATAAATTCTGTCCCAGTTGTATCGGATCAACTACTATTTCAAATTTCTCTTGTCCCTTTTTAACAAGTTCTTTAAAATTCCACTCTTTTTTTGTTCGCAAAATAAAAAATATGTCAACAAGGTCACGCAGTCGCGGCTCAATAGAAATCGTATGCGCTTTATCAACGGCAATATCATACAAACTTCCCACTAATAATCCATCGATTGTTTGTGGCCGTTCTATGGGAAAAAATGGATATTGCCCAAAATCAATTTTATATTTTGCGACTTCGCCTTTTGGATAAAAGAAAAAACTATAAAGTCCAAAACCATGCTGATATTCAATCTTATCGAGAGGTACAATTTTTTCCATGGAATTAGCAAATTTTTTGATATCATTTAAGATTAATTCTTCCTGGGTAAAAAAGTCTAAATCCTCAGATTTACGATGTTTTAAATAGAACTCAGCTAAGGCTGTACCACCTGCTAAATAAAAATGCTTTGACAAGGAAGTTTTTCGAAAATATTCCAAAACCTTTTTCTGGAAATCGCTTAAGATGCTTAACTCCATAAAAGAAATTTCATAAATTCGCGCCGGTTTGGATCAAGGTGCGGTGAAATCACTGTCCAATATTTGATTAAATCTGACCGCTTAATCTTTTCTCCTTCATCGAGACCATAATTGATCATTTGTTCTATCTTCCAAATTTTGTATTTCTTGGGAAATTTTCGAAGATATTTTTCATCTACCGACCAGTTTCTCATCACTAAAGTATACAACGCTTTGGAAT
>CAZCIQ010000057.1:0-4929 GCA_964499175.1 uncultured Candidatus Saccharibacteria bacterium
ATGAAGTTTTTGTTTTAGGAAAGATGACTGGTGCGGTTCAGGTTAGAATGTAGGTCTTCCCTTTCACGACCTCGGGATACGAGATCGTGAAAGAGGCAACCTATTGCCCCTCGTGCGCCACTGCCCTCAAGGATAGTGAGCCGGTCCTGTTGGACGAAACTCACTATGTGGAGCATAAGCTCCGCGCGAACGGCGTAGATCGCGACCGAAGTCGCGACTACGAATAATTTTTCGCCGATGACCATATCTTTATCTTGGTTATCGGCATCCATCAAAATTTAGAATTTAACTGTCTCACCACTAAATCCCCGCGGTGAGACCGCGATTATAAATTTTGATGGGTGAAAACCCTTGTTCTTTTTAATCCAGGCCGTTCTGATATTTTCTTGGGACATTCGCGTTGAATCCCAAGTCAATGCGAGTGTAATGTCAAAACACATTTTCAGCTTTAAAGGGCGGCTGAAAATGATGGCCACAAACAGAGAAGCCCGCGCTTCTCTGATTATTAACAGCCCATGGAACAGCCTCTTGCGTTCATAACGCATAGAATTTGCGTGCAAGAGGCTGTTCCAAAAAAAATCCGGGAAAGCCTAGCTTTCCCTTCCACCAAAGTTCACACATCACTTACTGCGGGAGTCGGACTCCCGCAGTAAGGCAAGGCGAATTTTGGCGGGAGAAACGGGAAGTTGAAGTTGTTTAACAAGAATGGGCGGCGGCAAATGGTTTGTCAAAGCCCAAAAATAAAAAGGAGAAAAAAATGGAAAAAAAGGCAGAAAAAAACGGCGGAAGAAGAAGTTTCATAGAGGTCCTGGAAGAGACGGAAAGATTCGTCTCTTGGTGTAAAAATCAGGCTGTTCAGATGGAAGCATCTGAACTCCTCCAGGAAGCCAAAGAGGCGTTCGTGAGTTTCGGAGGCTCTGACAACAGAGCCTGGAAACCAATGAACGACGCTCGGCAAATGACAAATGAAGTCCGCGTCAAGGACTTCAAGTCAGTGGCCGAGACGGCGATCGCCACGGCCGAAAAAACGCTTGCCTCGGCCAAGGTGAGCGAGAACGGCTTTTACACAAAAGCCGTGAGCTCGCTTACCGAGGCGAAAGCTCTCATAACTGAATCTGAGAAAGATAGAAGGACTCAGATTCAATCATTGAAAGACGCCGAGGCCAAAGCGCAGTCCGCTTCCCGTGCTCTGGAACTGCTCCAAGCGGAGCAGGAAAGGGCCGAAAGGCGGAACGGCAACGGCCGGTCCGAAGGCTCTGCCCGCGCCCTTGAAGATCAGGGGCGATCCTTGCGAAAGCAGGGATATGACCGCGGGGCTAAGGAGGCCGACAAGCGCGGAAGCCGCCGCTACCAACGCGACGGCGAGGAAAGATAAACAACGAGGAGTTTGGCTAGGATAGCTAAACTCCCCTCTTCATTTTTAATTGGTCTAAAAAGGAAAAAAAATGGAAGAGAAAAAAGAAAAGGAAAGAGAATCAAAAGAGGAAAATAAAGAAGCTCTCGATGATTCTTATTTCCTAGAATTAATAAGGGCTGTTTTAATGGCCCTGACAGCGTCAAATATAAATTCATAAAATAAGGAGAGAAAAATGATTAAGGCTATGAAACCAGAAGATTTTGTAAGGATTAATTTAAAGGAAGATTTTATTATTGAAGGAGAACTTTATTCGGTGACCGATGTAGTAATAATTCTTATCGATTGCCGAATAGTTTTTCCCAAAGGAGGATTTGAGTTCCAAGAATGGACGGTTGTTCCTTTAACGTCCATTCTTTATATAACTCCAGAAAAAAGACCTATAAAGTAAAGGAGAAAAAAATAAAAAGCCCGGGCAAATTTTGTCCGGGCAATTTTATTTATTTCGCGAAATTTCTAAAATTTCTATATTACTATTTATTTTATTCATCTTCTTTTTTAAATTTTTCAATCATCGCGTCAATTACGATTTCTAAATCTTTTTCAGCTTTTTTAGAATCTTCAATTCTTGTTTTTTTTCTGGTTTGCTTTAAATTTTCCCAAACATCATTTTCATTCTTTTTTAAAACTTCTTCATCTTTTTCAGGCATATTTTTTCTTTTTTCCATACAACGACCTTTCTTTCAAAGACTTTTCTTTTTTATCTTTTACAGCAATATTGCTAATTTCAATAACATTTTTCCTGCTTAAAGGTAGCATAAACTTATCGCGTTTGCAAAAATCCGCAAAACTCTTTTTCACAATACCGGTCACAAGGTCAAATTTTGCTCCGTATTTAGCTGGAACGCCAAAAAATAAAGGAAAAATTTTTTTCGCGCCGTTATAATATTCTTCAAAGGCTTTTGAATAATTTTCCAGCCTTTCCAAAGCTCTCAAATCTTCGTCAAGCTCTTTTACCGCTCTCTGATTACCCATTTTTTCTTCCTGTTTTATCATCATCATATTTACTTTAATCATATCCGCGGGCGAAAGAACGGATAAATCCTTATAATTCCCCGCCTTTACTTGCAAAAACCAAATAATGTCCGGATAAGAACTATGGTGAACAAAGAGATCTGTCGCGCCTGCCGCGTCTTCCAAAGAATCGGCAAACAGAACTTCATAACCTTGGCTTTCAAGAAAAGTTATGGCGCCATTCACTCCTTTTATGCCTGAAATAATTTCTTGAGTAACGGTTGGATTAATTTTCTTAGCTCGTTCAAACGCTTCTTCTATTTTGTCCGTAGATTCATCGCTAATATCTTTCACGCTAAGCATAAGCCGAGAAATTTCCTGCCCCCATTCTATACTGCGCGTAAAAAATTCAATACCTCCAAACTTTTCAATAAAAGACATTCTTTTTTCTTCATCCTTGCTTTCAATTATTGATATCATATCGCTATAATCTTTTTTATCTAAAATTCTTCCTTTTTTTATTTCTGATTTTTCTATTTCTTTAAAACGAAAAAATAAAACATCGAAATGTTTTATCAAAAACTCCGTGTCTATCTGGTTTTTAAGTCTCGGACTTAGTCTTGATTCAAATTTTAGAGCGCTATTTTCCATATTCATAGTATAAGCAGATTAAATATTAATACAAAAAGTTTTCCACATATCCTCTAACGCGCGACGCGAAAATATGGTATTATTTTCATTAAGCGGGTTTTAAAGGTCGAATATTTAAAAAACCGCTTATTAGAACATTATTTTCACATTTAATTAAAAACTAAATAATCTGATTTTTAACGAATTTAAGAAAAATCAGAAATTTACTTTAACAAATTTATGCCTACTTGGGGAGATATTTTAATAGCTTCTTTCCAGCAAATCTGGGGAGGAGTGGCAAGTTTTGTGCCTCTTTTAATTGTGGCGGTGATTGTATTCTTAATCGGAATTTTCATCGCGTCCACTCTTGGAAAAATAGTTGAACAAGTTGTGAGCACCTTAAAAGTTGACAAAGCCTTAGGCAATTTAGGGCTTGATGAAATAATAAACAAAGCCGGTTTAAAGCTTGACAGCGGAGCATTTTTAGGCGGAGTAGTGAAATGGTTTTTTGTAGTTGTGTTTTTAGTCGCCTCTATAGATGTTTTAGGGCTGGAACAAGTCAATTTTTTCTTAAGCGATGTTGTTTTAACTTATTTACCTAATGTCATAGTGGCAATAATTCTTTTGCTTGCCGCGGCTTTAATTGCCGGAACAATGCAAAGAGTAGTATCAAGTTCCGCTAAAGCGGCAAATTTGCCTTCATCCGGTCTTTTAGGCGGAATTACTAAATGGTCTATATGGGTGTTCGCGGTGCTTGCTGCCCTATACCAATTAGGAATTGCGGCCCCCCTTATTCAAACATTCATTACTGGATTTGTGGCAATGCTTGCGATTGCCGGAGGGTTGGCTTTCGGACTAGGAGGAAAAGAAGCCGCCTCTCAATACATAAGCAAACTAAAAGAAGATATTTCAAGCAGAAGATAAATTATACTTTACTCTTGATTCAAACACCCCTTTACGGGGTGTTTTAGTTTCCCACAGTTTACCCGCTACAAAACGCTTGACAACTGTTTTTATAAAAATAGAATGAAGCATAAGATATGTTAAATAATTTAAAAATGATTTTGCGAAAAAGAGGCGATTTTTTTCTTATCTCAACCTGACAGGAAAAAAACGGATTTTGTTCTACTTCAAGAACCGCCTCTTTAAGAGGCGATTTTAATTTTAGAGGTTAAAAATGAGAGGTTAAAAATTGAAAATCAAAAAATTTAAATTCAATTTCTAAATTCTGATTTCTAACTTGGAAAGCACTTTGAAAATTAAAAGGTAAAAAAATTGTTGTATTACTGGGCCTAATAAGTAATTAAGGGCGCACGGTGGATGCCTTGACTTAAAGAGGCGATGAAGGACGCGGCGTGACTGCGATAAGCTTCGGGGAGGTGTCTAGCAACCTTTGATCCGGAGATGTCCGAATGAGGCAACTCAATCCCGCCAAAACGGGATTAGCCGGATATTAAGTATCCGGCAGCGTACCCGCTGAAGTGAAACATCTCAGTAAGCGGAGGAAAAGAAAATAAATTAATATTCCCTAAGTAGCGGCGAGCGAAAAGGGAAGAGCCTAAACCTTCGTATTTTGCGCAAGTGAAAGCGTGGGTGTTGCAGGGTAATGACGATTTTAGATTTCGGATTACGGATTTTGGATATCAGTTTTTCTGGCATCCAATTTCTGTAGTCTAATTTCTGAAAAAGAGTTACAAAACATTTTGTTAACCGAAGGCTTCTGGAAAGAGCCGTCATAGAGAGTGATAACCTCGTAGGTAAAAATAAAATGTCTCTTTAGTTGTTATTCCTAAGTACCTCGACAAATGAAAGCGTTGAGGGAATCCGGGAGAACTAACTCCCAAGGCTAAATACTCTTTAAGATCGATAGTGAACCAGTACCGTGAGGGAAAGGTGAAAAGCAGGCCGGTGAGGCCGTTGAAATAGAACCT
>CAZCIQ010000058.1:0-4915 GCA_964499175.1 uncultured Candidatus Saccharibacteria bacterium
ATGAAGTTTTTGTTTTAGGAAAGATGACTGGTGCGGTTCAGGTTAGAATGTAGGTAGAAATACCTATATTCAGCTATCGTCAAAATCAAATTTTGAAAGTAGCGTCAACGGTGAAGTTTCTAACGGGGTCAACCCCGCAAATTGCGTAAAAGATGTGCCGTTCAAATTAAAACCCCGAGTACTCGGGGTTGTTTTTTAAATTTGTTTTTTAACAAAAATTAAAACATCAATGTCAACGTCAACGTGCTACGTTGACAGATTAAAACAATTGATAAAAAATTGTTTCATTCGCGCCGTCAAATTCGGTTTTTAAATATCTTAAATGCTTAATTCTTTGATTCAGTAAAATCGCGGTGTACTTTCCGTAAAAATCAACAATACGGGCGTCAAATCCTCGCTGTTTTATCAAATAAAAAATTATATTTTCTTCCGGAGAAAAATGTTTAAAAATCTTCCCGCTTGTTATCATGCTTTCTTCATCCGCGCCGCAAAGAACAAATTTTATTTCCCCTGGCACAAATTCAATCGGCGGATTCCCGTATGTTTTTTTAATCTCTTCAAATGTCTGTATTTTTTCCACGCCGCTCGCGGCAAGACTTTTAAAGCTAGGGTAGTCATTTTCTTTAACCGATTTTCTTATCGTTTCGCCCCAAGAAAGATTTTCCCAATCCTCGCCTTGAACGGCAAAAAAAGATTTTTGATCAAGAATTTCAAAATTTTTAAACAATTCGCGAACACTCGGATTACCGGACACAATATAAAGGACATTTTCAATACCCGGCATAATGGCAAAATGCATCTTCATTTTTTCTTCCGTTTCATAAAAAGGAGTGAAAATAAATTTGAAATCTTCTTCGGAAAATCCTTTGTCAAAAAGAGACCGCGCAACCATTTTCATAACAATCCATTTTGGAATCGGATCGCGTTCCGTGATTGTAAAACTTCTCTGAAGCGAGATATTAAGATAAAATCCCGCGTCAAGAATTTTCTCCATAAAATTTATGTGGCCAATATGCGGAAGTCCCATTCTCGCGGGAAAAAGAACCGCGTTTTTTTCTTTAATTCGCTTTAAAAAAATATTCTTTCTCAAATTAACGCTCTGAATTTGAACTCTTGACTGGCTTAATATTTCCGCGGCTTCCGATAAACTAAATCTTTCTTCCGAATTTTTTTCAAGCATCTTTTTTATAACCACAAATCTTTTATCATAAAATTTCCGCGCCAAATCGTGGGCGTACGACCTGCAAATATTCGGCCAAAAATACTTTAAAATTTCACTTTCCCTATATTCATCGCCTTCAAGCAAAGAATTTTCCAATAAAAACGGATGTTCGCCGGTAAGCATTTGATGAATCAATATTCCCAACTGAAAAACATCGGAAGCGTAAGAGCTTTTAAGCCTTGTTCCGCATTCAGGCGCGCCGTATTTCGGGTCCGCCAAAAATACATCCACTTCTTTTTCTTCCAGTTTTAAAATCCGGGAAATTCCAAAATCAAAAATAAAAATGTCTTTTCCATCAAACAAAATATTTTGAGGTTTCAAATCAAGATATAAAACATTATGTTCGTGAAGCCATTTTATTTTTTCAATAATTTTTAAAACAATATACGCAACCTCGTCAACGGAAAAAAGATTTCTTTTTGTTAAATAATCGCTTAACGTTCTGCCGCGGCAAAAAGAAAGCTTGATAAAGGAAAGGCCGTAATCAATGTCTATTTTACCGTAATATTTCGGTAAAAATTCGGCAAAAGGCAAACACTCGTAAATTTTATCTTCTCTGCTAAAAATGTTGGTCGCGTGTTCCTTGTTGTAATCAAGCAATTCTTTGTAAATTTTTATGATTCCGTCTTTGTCTTGGCAAAGATAAACATAACTGCATCTTCGTATATCATGAATTCCCGCCTGAAACATTTTTAAAACTCTGATTCCTTCTTTCTTGGCATAGCGCATAAATTTTTCATAAATCTCGCGCTGCGTAAAAACAAAATCATCGCGAAATTCAGAATTTTCTAAATTTCCATAAAAATCACAAACGCGCAAAACTTCTTCAAACATTTTTTCATTCCCTGATTTTTCAAAATAATTCATCGCGCCCGCGGCTTCCCTATAGTTAAAATTAAAACAAGACAAATGAGCATAACCCATAAGATCTTCGGCCGCTCTTTTTTCGCAAAAAGAACTAAACGTCATTTTTTCAAAAACTCTTCTTAAGTTATTCAAACTTCCATTCCTATTTATTTTCACGATTTCTGAAAGCATTTCCGCGATTAATTTTGAAACATTGTCTCTCATTAGCTTCGCCTCTTCCTTTCCATAAAAATAACCGCGCGGAAATTCAGCGCGGTTAAAATTTAAGCAAAAAATGAATTTCAGATTTTCAAAATTTTTTAATCCTTTAATCCGCAAAAATTCTTATAAGCATATTTTTCTTTACGTCGTCGGCAGCGTCAACATATTTCATAAATCTCGCTATTCTGTCGCGCGCGTCCCTATCCGTGTCCTGACCGCGCAAACCTTCTTCCAAAAGCTTTATATACAAACCGTTAAAATATGCCTCAACCTTATCAAGCCCGTGATCGCGCATCGCGACAAATTGCAAAGCGTTTATCACAAGCCGTTGCCTGTCGCCGTTATTTTCAACCGAAGAAAGGTCAATAAAATTTAAAGCTTTCTCGCTCTCATTGTTAAAAAATTTTGCCTGTAAATCGGATACATTCGGATATCTTTTTGTGTCCGTGCATCCTATTAAAACAAAATTGGAAAATCTTTTTTTGACTAATTTTAGCGACTCCTGCCAGTCAACGTGAAAATGGCATTCGTTATCTCCATTAAAACCCATTCCATGCGCGACGCTATCCGTGACCAACGCAAAAGTCGTGTCCGACTCTTCAATCGGCAAATCTTTCGCGGCGCGGAGCATAACGCACTCAATCATTTCAGGAATATCTTGTCCGTCTTGCGTATGAATAGTTTGCATACTTGCCGTAAGCTCATCGTCTCCCTGCATACTCGGCATAATAAAATCTATGTCTTGTTCAGGCTTACGGTCTCCATGATCGCTAAAGAACACAAAACCAAAAGACACGGATACGCCCATAATGCCAAACGGCGCGAGCAAAAATCCTCCGCATTGAAGAATATGACGCGCGATTTCATGATTGGAACCGGAAGCGTCAACCGCCACCAAATAGTTTTTAAGAGCCAAAGGCTTTTGAATAACAAGCCTTGCTTTTGAAGCATCGGCCGTTTCAACTTCCTTATTAAATATCGTATGGTCAACTTTTTCCTTTGGTATTTCGTGAATCGCGCTACGAGTTTTTTTAACTTCTTTTTTACGGGCTTCTTCATCACTTAAAGAAAATTTTTCGCTGTATCCTTTTACATATCTGCTGTAGGTATCGCCGCTCATTATGTTCTCCTTTTCTTAAATCAGAAAATAATTTTTAGACTTAAATCTCCGCTTAATGTAAAATCAGGCGGAGAAAAAAATCTCCTCCGCCTGTTTTTTGACTTAAAAACTTTTAGAATTCAAAATTAAAATTTCTGAAATTCTTTTTCTTTTTCTCTTTTTGCAAAACGGATTGGTTTTTCATCATTTTCCGGCTTATTCGCCAAAAGCTTGTCCCAGGGAATAGATACGCCAAGCTGAAACATCGCGGCCAAATACACGCATTCAGACTGACCCGACGTTACTTTTTGCAATTCCATAATTGATAAAGCGTATTTTACAATATTCCTTTCAAGCCGCACATAATCCGCGGCAACTTCCACTCCAAGCATTCTTAACATTTGTTCTTTATTAGCCGCTCCAACTGATGAAGGCAGTCTGTCGTCTTCCAGTACCTTTTTGATTCTCTGCGCGTCCCACGCAAGAGCGCGGGCAACGGGAATCCCAGTACCGGCAAAAACTTTATTAATGTTATCTATAACCGCTTCCGCCGAATCGCGAATCACTGCCGTGTCCGGAGGCTGAAGCATACCCGGAGGCATTCCGCTGGACCCCGCGGTAATAGCCATAATTAACGCCGCCGGATTCGCAGCTCCCGCCATCCACGCTTCCTGCCATCCTAAAAGCTGTTTTTGAAATCCGTATAAAGAATTCCATAAATTTTCATTGAGCCGCTTGAGTAATAAATCTTGCCGTCTTTGGCTTACAAATCTTGAGTCAACGCCAAGCGCGCTTAAAATTTCTCCATAACTTCTGGATACGACAAGCCTCTGTAATTCATAAAAAGAAGGCGAGCACGGCTCGCTAAGCTCGTCCGCGTGCCGTTCCATAGCGTCAACAAGTTTGTCAGGCAAATCATAAAGCCCGACTTTACTTGCGATTGCCGCTTTCATCGCGGCCATAACTTCAGTCTCTCCAATTTTAAGCTCTCCGCCAACTTTCAACGCCGCAACAAAACTTTCATCGTCAGGCACAGACGGAAGAACATCGGTTGAAAAATTAACATTTGACTGCGCATCCATGACAACCTGCTTTTCAGCTTTTGCTGGTTTACCGCGAAGCAAATGAAGATTACGCCGAAAAACACCGATAGGAACCAAAGAAAGAGCGCTCCTTAAGTCCTCTACGGTCGCCGACTCTTCATCGCTTAAAATTTCAAGGCTGGCGGCTGAAGGCTCGCCAACAACCGACGCAAGCATACTTATAACGCTTTCGGTCGTTTTTGAAACAGCCGCGGCGAATTTTTCAACTCTTTCATCCCATTCTTTTCTCCACTCTTCTTTCATTTCTTTCGCTTCATCCGCTTTTAATTCTTCCATTTGCTTTTCTCCTTATTTTTTGTTTTTCAACACATAAAAAATGTCAAAGACCCACTACTTAACTTCAGTTTAAAAATAATCAAATAAATTATTTTGTCAACCCCGTTAGAAGTTCATAAAAGTCTTTCCTATTAAATTTGCAGTAAG
>CAZCIQ010000059.1:0-4622 GCA_964499175.1 uncultured Candidatus Saccharibacteria bacterium
AATGATAACGATTTAGCCGCGATTACCGGTTCAAAGTTCCGGAAATCGCCACCGCAAATTTTCGAAAAGGGTTTCTGAACCAAAAATATGGTCGGCGTAGACCTAAATTTGATTAAAAACGGAAAATATGTGAAGTAATAATAGAAAAAATATTTTTTATATTAAACCGTCGGGGCAACTCGGCGGCTTTCTTTTTTTTGTGTAAATTGTCAAAAGATCAAAGTTTATTCTAATTTAGAGTTCGCGAGTAATGTGTTGATAAAATAAATTTGTTATGTTATAACCAAACGAGAAGTTTGGGCACAAAATTAGATGTTGAACTATATTAAATTATAAGGAGGATTAAAATGTTAGATAAAGTTCATCCTATAAGACCGGAAGATGTTGCGAAAGAAAAGGAAAGAAGTTTTCCCGATGAGGCGATTAGCTCTTTTAACGAGCTTATTGTTCAGAATTACAACAGTGGTTCTGCCATAATTAAACTGGAAGATGTTGTGGCGCTTATGATTAAGAAAGGCTTAGAGCGCGCTGACATCCTTGATAAAGGTTGGTTGAATGTGGAAGATATATATTGTTCGTCTGGTTGGATCGTAGAGTGCGACAGACCAGGATATAATGAATCCTATCCAGCAACTTTTGTTTTTAAACGCAAGAGTAATAAAATGATTGATTTTTAGTTTTTAGTACAATATGCCCGCAGATTTTTCTAGTTCTGCGGGCTTTAATTTTTGTAAATTAAAATAAGTTTTGATATGCTGGGATTGAAATGACAAAGAAAATCATAATTTTTATGTCTATTTTTTTATTTGCCGCATTTGGTTTTGTCGGCTATTTTTATGTTGTTAAAGATAAATCTATTCAAAACTTTTTGCCATTTTACGAAAAAGCGGATGTAAGCGGCAGTGTAAAAGAGGAATTAAAAAATAAAAATGAAACGGAAACCGAAAAAATTGTCAAGGTTCCTATTTTCATTTATCATAGCGTTGCTCCCTATTATCCTTCGGAGTCAAATTATAAAAAAAGATTTAGCGTGGAGCCGGATGTTTTTGAAAAACAAATGAGTTATTTAAAAAATCACGGATATTCTGTTGTATCGTTTGATGATTTAATAAATTATTTTTTGAGCGGCGCGCCTTTGCCTGAAAAATCAGTTATTCTCACTTTTGACGATGGCTGGGAAAATCAATATAAATACGCTTTTCCGATTTTGAAAAAATATAATTACACCGCGACATTTTTTGTTTTTACAAACGCGATTGGCCGCGAACGTTTTTTAACTTGGTCTCAGATAAAAGAATTTGTTGCCGCTGGAATGACAATTGGCGACCACACAAAATCTCATCCGTATTTACATAAAATAACGGATGAAAATGAGTTGCGTAAAGAAATAATCGGAAGCAGAGAAATTTTAGAAAGAGAACTCGGTAAAAAGATTGATATTTTTGCATATCCTTTTGGTCGTTATAATCAGGAAATTGTAGACGTTTTGAAAGAAAATGGGTTTAGAGCGGCGCGCACGGACGGTTATTTTGGAACACTTCACACTCAAAGCAGTCTTTTTACTTTAAAAAGCATTGAGGCTGAAAATGACTTAGCTAAATTTATTGAAGAATTAAGCATAAAGCAATAATTGATAGAAATAAATATGAGTAAATCATTTACAATTCATGATTTGCCTGTTGACGAACGGCCGCGCGAGCGGCTGGTAAAGTTCGGCGAACAAGCGCTTTCGGCGCAAGAATTATTGCAACTCATTTTAGGACGCGGAATTGCGGGGGAGTCTGTCGCGCTAACGGCGCAAAAATTATTAACTCAATTCGGCAGTTTGCAAAAGTTGTCCGAAGCAAGTATCGAGGAATTGTCATCGGTTAGAGGAATAGGATTGGCAAAAGCCGCGCAAATAAAAGCGGCGTTTGAAATAGGCAGGCGATTGTCTGTTCAAATTATGCCTTATAAAAGCAAAGAATTAACCGATCCAAAAAAGGTTTATCAATTGATAAAAAGCAAACTCAAAAATTATCACAAAGAGCATTTTTATATTGTTGTTTTAAACAGCAGAAATTGGTCGGTCGCGGAAATTTCAATCGGTTCTCTTAACGCGAGCGTCGTACACCCGCGCGAAGTATTCGCGGAAGCGATTAAAAACAAAGCCGCGTCCGTCATTTTCTGCCATAACCATCCTTCCGGCGACCCCGAACCGTCAAGAGATGATTTAGAAATTACCAAAAGATTAACGGACGCCGGAAAAATTTTAGGAATAGAAGTGGCGGACCATATTATAGTCGCGCGAGATAAATTTTTAAGTTTTAAAGAACGCGGTTTGATTTGAAAAATAAGGGAATTAAAATAAAATAAAAATATGGCAAAATACGATAATTTTTCTAAAGAGGAGTTGACGGCGCTTGTTGAAAGGCAAGATAGCGAATTAGCGTCTAAAAAATATGGGTTGGTTTGGGATGCGGAGCGGGAACCGGAACAGGTGGTTTTGGATTGTGAAAATAATTTGCCGGTTTTAAAAAGAGTAAAGGGTAAAGAAATTCGCGAACCAAAAAATAACGACAATGAAGATAATATTTTAATAGAGGGCGATAATTATCACGCTTTGACTGTTTTAAATTACACGCATCAAGAAAAAATTGATGTTATTTATATTGATCCGCCGTATAATACTGGGAATAAAGATTTTAAATATAACGATAAATATGTAAATAAAGAAGATGGATTTAAACATAGTAAATGGCTGAATTTTATGGAAAAGCGGTTTAATTTAGCGAAAGAATTATTAAAAGATAGTGGAGCAATTTTTATATCTATTGATGAAAATGAGGTAGCTCAATTGAAATTATTATGCGATAAAATTTTTGGTGAAAGTAATTTTGAATCAATTATTTCATGGAGAAGACGAACTAATCAGCCAAACGACAAAGCTAAAATGATTGCAAAAGTTTCAGAATTTGTTTTGGTTTATGCAAAGAATTCAATAAATTTGAAAGAAAATAAATTTTTTAATACATTATCTTTGAGCGAAAAACGTATTCAAGCATATTCTAATTCAGATAATGATCCAAGAGGACCATGGAGTACAACTCCTTGGTGTGCGAGCAGAGGACAGGGCGGAACTAGGTATGAAATTATAACGCCAACAAAAATTAAATACAGTGAAACATGGCTTGGTATGAAAGAAACATTTGATAAACTTTTGAAAGATAAAAGAATAATCTTCCCTAATAATGGTAATGGAAAACCTAGAAAAAAAGTATTTTTAATAGAACGACAGGAAGAAGGTCAGTCGGCTATTAATTTTTGGTTTGGGTCTGTTTACGGTGATAATTTATTGGCTTCTGCAGAATTGGAAAATATATTTGGTGGCGATAGAGTATTTGATAATCCAAAGCCTGTAAATTTGATAAAAACAATTTTAGAGTTAAAAACAGATAAAAATGATTTAATAGTCGATTTTTTTGCCGGTTCTGGAACCACGGGTCATGCGGTTTTAGAATTAAATAAAGAAGACGGGGGAAACAGAAAATTTATTTTATGCACCAATAATGAATTGAACGGTTTTGAAAAGGAATTGAAAGAAAAAGGTTTGAGTGAAAAAGAAATTCAAAAGCACGGAATTTGCCAGCAGGTAACTTATCCGCGTTTAGAAAAAGTGATAAAAGGATATAAGAAAAATGGCGATGGGGAGAAAGTTGAAGGGTTGGGAGGTAATTTGCAGTATTTTAGGACGGATTTTGTGAGGAAGACCAAAAATAGAGCGCAAGTGAGAATAAGTTTGACAGGGAAATGCACGGAGATGTTATGCGTTAAGGAAAATATTTTTAATTTGGAAATAGAAAACGATAATTACAAAATATTTTCGTCAAACGGCAAAGATATTTTTTTGTGCGTTTATTATAATTTTGCGGAAGATAGGCTGAATGAATTTATCGGCAAAATTAAAAAATTAAAAGGGAGAAAAATTATTTATATGTTTTCTGTGGACAACGAAGTTGATAAAAGCGTGTTTTTTGGCGTTGATGATTTTACGGTAGAAGCGATACCCGAAGGAATTTTGAAAGAATATGAGAAATTAAATAAAATGAATATACCGGTTAACAAAGATTTGATTTATTTCGATTTTAACAAAGCCAAGAAAGTTATTTTTGAGGAAGATAGAAAAGATGATGGCGCGATGCTTTTGCGAATAGTTCTTGAAAAAACAATTCAAAAAATAGCTCAAAAAAGCGGGGTGGGAATATTAAAATCGGACGGAAAGGGTGAAAAAATATCTTTATTGAACGACAAGATGAAAGGCGACGGTATTTTTTCTAAAGTTGAATGGGAAGAAAATAAGACTTATTTGGCTATTGGAAATTATGCCGCGCATGGAGAATATGGAGAATACGACATTGAGCAAGTCAAAAATTTTCACAGGCATATTCAGTCGTTTTTAAATAAATTTGGAATATAATTTAAATACATGGTCAAAGAATTAAAAAAATATCAAGAAGATGCGATTGAAGAATTGATTTTAAAATCAAAATTTTTGTTGAAAAAAGACGCTGACGGAAAAGCGATAGTTTTTAAAGCGCCTACGGGAAGCGGTAAGACTTTTACTATGTCTCAATATATTAAGG
>CAZCIQ010000060.1:0-519 GCA_964499175.1 uncultured Candidatus Saccharibacteria bacterium
CTATTTATAAAATTAACTTGTAATATATCAATTGGATAGCTAGTCTACAAAAATATTGTGGCTTCTTCGGGCTCTATACAAATAAAGAAATCTCTAGTTTGCTTTTGATTTATTCTATTGACTTGGTAAGGGATTTTTTGTTCAATAATTTTTTTATCCTTGCAATCTTTATTTGCACAAAATATGATACTATACAAATCAATATTTTGTCTATCTGAATCAGCAATGTCCCTTGACATAACATCATTAAAATCATTTTTAAGCATTTCATCATGAGATTTTATTTGGAATCCTACTACGCCTATAATATCTCCACTAAATTCAATGAAAACATCTACACCAGAATCATTCAACCCATGTGTGATATTTATCTTACAGTTAACTCCTCTAATAGCACATTCCTTTTTTATCCATTCAACAAATTTAGTTATATCATCTAAATGATTTAAAGCTTCAAATTGCGCCATTTTTGAATTGTCTCTTTTGTTAAATAAAGAAATAATAAAATCTCGGAGTTTC
>CAZCIQ010000060.1:529-3856 GCA_964499175.1 uncultured Candidatus Saccharibacteria bacterium
ATATATGAACTTGAGCTTCATCTTCTAAAATCGCTTCATATCCAAGCTGAGCTTTAACTTCAATAATTTGCTTTCCACTTTTATCTATAGTATCTATAATTTTGTAACATAAATCTGCTATCTTTTGAAGTTTGTTTGATAATTCTCTTTCTTCAAAACCATAGATTGTTGGTATTTTATCCGAAAAATCACGGAAAGCTTCAATAATAAATTCAGTTTCCATTAACCAAACATCTATTAACTCAGAATAAATTTTGGTAGAATATTTTTCACTCTTTAAATTAAGGAGAATCTCGTCTGGATTTAACAAACCCCTATACAAGTAGTCTAGTCTTTTATAAGGAGTTAAAAATTTTGAGTCTAAATTTGACCTATTAACTACCACCAAATCGGCATTGTATCTCTCAATCTCCGAAATAGCAAAAAGAATATCTCCCCAGAATCTGCTAATCCTATCAAGCGTAACTACTACAACTTTATTTATATTGTTTTTGGGTATATCCTGAAGCAATCTTTTAAACCCAGGTCCTAAATAATTTAATTCGGGAACTTTTCTCTCTTCTACATAATTAGCTACCTTTCCAGAAAAACTTGCTAACCATCTGACTAAATTATAGAATTTGTTATAGTTTAAAAATTGGAGTTGGTCTCGTTGAATTAATTTATTAAAATTTTCAAGGATATCATATGTTTGATTAAACCATCTAATAGACGAAGTTTTAATTTTTTGTATATTTTCAGTGACTTCTTTATTGTCGTATACAATAGAATAGATTATTGGATTACAAACTTGTGAGTATAAATTATTTGGAAGTAGCTTTCTAATTAATAGTTTTTTTATACTTTTAAGATAAACTTCTTGTTTTTCGTCCACAAACTTTATTTAAAATAAGCGTCTATTTAAACATTATTGTAGTGCAGGTAGTAGAAGTTAAATAAAATTTACCTCATTTTTTCAGCAATTCCTGTCATTGCCACATCTCTATAATCGTCCCAGTCCCACAACTTTTGAAATTTATCATAATATTTCCACATTCTAGGATATTTTTTCCTTTTTGCCTTGTGTCTTTCAAAATAATCTATACCTTCAATAAATTCAATAACACAATGACATGCTTTAATAAACATGATGTCACTTATTGTTATTTTTTCCCCACGATAAATCCCATTGTGATGGACCAATATGTGCCTTATTTTAATCCATTTCTCAATTTCATTGTTTTTTGTGAAATCGTATATTCTAAATCCGAAAACAATTTCATAAATCTTATTTACTTTTGAAATATTATGGAATGAAAGTTCATTAATTAGAGAATGTGCTAATTTTTCTGGACCTTCGTAAACATCTTTAATTGTAATTTTTCTATTAATATCAAATCTTTCTAAAAAAGTTTGAAGAAATTCAGATTTAGAATTAATTTTTTCTAATAATTTCTCTTTTAAATAAACCTCCATTAAAGTTATTAAATTTATAAAACACAAATTCCAAAATAAATCTCTTTGTTTTTCTTTTTTATGGATTATCTCTTTTAAGATCTCATTAATTTCTTTATTCTTTATTTCTACTTTATTTTTTAGTAAAGTTATTAGATTATGATAGCTATAAAATGATGTAAATGAGAATAACAAATCATTTATGTTCTGCCTAAAAATTTTTACTGGTTCATTAGACTTTTTTATTTCGCCCATATTGTAAATAAGTGGGTAGTCTTATTTAAAATTACCCATTACAAATTTATGAAATAGTAAGCTGAGAGTTTTAGATATTTAAATTAGAAATGTTTATAATAACCTAATATTATCTATTTTTATGGAAATTGAATGGAGATCTATTATAGAAAAAAATAAAGGAAGGCTTAAAGAAAGAGCGGTTATTAGAGGTAACATAATTAAATACAAATCAAGACAAATTCATTTAGTTAATAGAGTTGTTACAATTCTACACGACCTTAATAAAGAAGTCCTTTCTTTTTATATCAATAACCAATCTGCTAAAAATGAATTTAAAGGTGATACTGTAAAACAATCAGTTCAACTTTTATTTAAAAAAGCTATCTCACAAATTGAGTCAATCTTGGTGTTGATTGAAAATGGAAAATACCTAGAAGCATATTCTATACTGAGGGATTTATTTGAGAATTCTGTTTTTCTGCTTTATATTGTTGTTCACCCATTTGAAGCGGATAGATGGTTTAATTGGGCTGAAATGAATTTTAAAACTAAAACTGAAAAATATAGAAAGATGGAGTTTGAAGAGTTTAAATCATTTTTAGAAAAAAACAATTACGGAGAGTTGTTAAAATTATTATCAAAAAGAAATTTTAAACATTATAGGGATTTTGGTGTTTGGTTCATAAGGGAACAAGCTTTCAAAAATCATCCTTCCATGAAGGGTTCGGATTTTAAAGAATTTTATTATGAACTTTGTGGGTTTGTTCATCCATCAATCAGAGCATTAAATCATAATGATACGTTAAGTGATATACATTTTAATGATACAGTAGCAGATACATTGCATATAGCTAAAAACCTTGCTGGTATTTATATTGATTATTTTGAAGGTAAATTCAATGAATTTACTCTCGCTGAATATGAAAATATGAAACATGAAATTGATAGAAATACAAAAGAATATGAAGATCAACTAAAGACGGATTAAAAATACAAAAATGAAAAAGAGCACAATACTCATCTCTATTATGCTGTTAATAATATTTCCATCAATATATGCTACACAATCGAGTGATGAATACCTTGAATGTTTAAGTGAAATACTTTATGACGATTGTGAAGAGATATTTACCTGTGGAGCTTATATGAATGGAGAAATACCTTGTAATAATGAGCTTAAACCCTTAACAAAACAATCAATTTTTAATTGGTTAAAAAATAATGAAACTATGTTTGTTAATCCCAACCAGTTTTTCCCATCACAATATATGCTAAGGTGTGTAACTTCAGATGATGCCCCACTTTTAAGAAGAAATGGTTTTGAAGAATATACCCTAGATACTGAGCCGATGAGTTGCCCAAAAAGAGTTGAAGAAAATTATAACTTTATTCAGATAGGTGTAATCAATTTTTTGAATCAAGGCAACTTTTACATCACATTAGAGATAACATTAACTCTTAGTATAGCTTTGAATATCTATTTTATGTTAAGATACCTACGAAAAAAGAGGGGAAAATGAAATTGAATAAATTTTTGAAAATAGTATTGTTTGAATTAATATTGCTTATTTTGTATGGAATACTCATGTTTGCTACAAAATTTATAGAAGCTGAGCTTTCCACTGGTGTTCCCACAACACCAGTGGCGTAAATATT
>CAZCIQ010000061.1:0-3814 GCA_964499175.1 uncultured Candidatus Saccharibacteria bacterium
ACCCCACAGAGTTATGTTTTTTAAAGGGTGGTGCAGTTCAGATTAGAGTTTGCGTCCACGGGATATCGCACGTCCTGTGAAAGCGCTGTGCAAGCACGTCAAAGCAAAGCTTCAATTCCGGGCAGTGTTTCGTTTGCCAGAAATTCCAGCATCGCGCCTCCTCCGGTTGACACAAATGAAAATTTATCGGTAAGCTGAAGCGAGTCTAAAAATTCAACGGTCTCGCCTCCTCCGGTAAAAACCTCTGCTTTGCTTTCTAAAAAAATTGAAATTAATTTTTTTGTTCCCGCGTCAAATCCTTTTTCGCAAAAACCTATCGGGCCGTTCCATAAAATCATTTTGCTGTTAATTATTTTATTTCTGAACGATTCAAAAAATTCTGGGGCAATATCTTGAATTACATCATCACTCTTAATATCCGAAATATTTATAGTTTTCGCGTCGCCCGCTCCTCCTAATGACGACACGATAAATTCTTGGGGCGTAATTATTTTTGGATTATTTAAAAATTTATTTTTTATTAAATCAATCGCGTCAAAATCTATATCCGTCTTACCAATGTTTTTACCTGAAGTATATAAAAACTCAACAGCCATCAGGCCCCCCAAAACAATACTGTCAGCTTTTTCTAAAAATTTGCTTATCGCTTTTTCTTTCGTTAAAACTTTTTTCCCGCCAATAAAAACCAAAAAGGGATGGGACGGTGAAAAAATTTTTGATAAATTTTGAACTTCGTTTTTAAAATTAAATCCGGCAAAAGAAGGCAAATATTTGGGAATGCCGACAATTGACGCGTGCGTTCTGTGGGAAACACCGAACGCTTCATTTATATAAATTTCCCCCAGTAAAGACAGCTCTTTGCTAAATTCATCGCTGTTTTCAATTTCTCTTTTATCAAGGCGTAAATTATTTAAAAGCAAAATATCTCCTTCTTTAAGAGAATTTACGGCATTCATTGCTTCTTTTCCGGTGATGGCGCTGGAAAAATGGAGATTATTTTGAAATTTTTGACCAAAAAATTTTTCTCTGAAAAGATCAAAAAAAACATTAAGATCCGGAATATTGCCACCGCTTTCTTCCAAATGAGTCATTATTATGACGCGGCTTTTATTTTGGCTAAGCCAATTCAGCATCGGCAGAGTTTTTTTTATTCTAAAATCGTCTTTTATCCTTCCTTTATCAAAAGAAGAATTAAAATCAACGCGAATAATAACTTTTTTTCCTTGAACTTCTTCAGATTTTAATTTTTTAAAATTGAACATAATTCTTTTTTATTTATGCTTGCCGCTCCGACCAATATTCCTGAAATTCCTTCCATATTCAAAAAATCCTTGAAATTATTTTTATTTACCGAACCGCCATATAAAATAGGAATATCAAATATTTTTTGAGTGTTAAACAAATTAAAAAGCGTTTTTCTTATAAAAATAGTTATGGTTAAAAGATCGTCAGTTGTCTCCGTTTCCGCGTTTTGCTCCGAGCTTGTTGAGGGCGCTTGATTAGAGCTTATCGCCCAAACCGGCTCATAGGCAATAATAAGATTTTTAAAATAATGAAGCGGTAAATCTTGCAGTCCGCGTTCTATTTGTCCTTTTAAAAAATTAAAGTAATCAAATTTTTGATCCCTTATTTTTTCGCCGACGCAAAACACGGTTTTGAGACCGGCTTTAAGAGACGCCTTAATTTTTTTATTTATCATTTCATCAGTTTCATTCAAATTTTCCCTTCGCTCCGAATGGCCGAGTATCACGTATTTTGCTCCTAAATCTTTAAGCATTAAAGGCGATATTTCTCCAGTATACGGTCCCTTATTTTCCCAAAAACAATCCTGGGCTCCTAAAAAAACGTTTTTTAATTTCGCCTTCTCGCGCGGGAAATATAAAAATGGAGGGCAAACTACCACCGTAAGCCCATTTTTTAAAGACGTGTCGTTTACAAAACCCCAAAGATTTTCAGCCTCGTTTAAAGAAATTGGATTCATTTTCCAATTTAAAATAACAATTTTATTATCCTCATTATGATTTTTCTTTGATTTATTCACACTACCCATTTTCTTAAATATTTATTTTATTATATAATAAAATAAAGCTTAACCGCAAGTTAAAAACTTTTAAAATGATTGCAAAAATTTTTAAACCGTTAAATATTTCAAACCGCTGCAGAAAATACAAACTTGAAAGCATTTGGCAATGCCCTGATTTTTTATTCGTTATTTTTGGAATCATAATTATATGCGCCATAATCGCAGTAAGCTTTGTTTCTTATATTTACACAAATCCGGAAATAACCGCTATTGTCACTCCTTTAATCGTCCCGCCTCTTCTTATAATCGCTTATTCTATCACAAGATCTTTTGAATATTTAGCCGCCGCATCGGAAATGAAATCGGAATTTATTTCTATTATGTCTCATCAGCTACGCTCTCCGCTTGTTTCCATAAAATGGCGTCTGGAGGCCTATCTTGCTAAACAAAATTCTTCAGAGTCGAACATAGAAGAAAAAGAAATTATCGGATTGATTTCCAAAGAAAACGACGAGATGCTCGCCATTATAAACAAATTCTTAGAACTCAAAAGAATAGATGAAGGAAATTTTGTTTTAAATAGAAAAAAATTTGATATTTCACTGCTTTTTCAAGAAACCGTTGCAATTAAAAATAAACCGCTTAAAGATTTAATAAAAATTAAACAAAGCGATTCTTTTTTTGTGAACGCCGATCAAGACAAAATTAAATTTGTGATAGAAAACATTCTTGATAATGCTTTAAAATATAGCTCTGCCGCAAAAGACATAAAAATTTCCATAGAAAGTTTAGAGGGTTATGTTAAAATTTCTATTAAAGACACTGGTCTGGGAATATCTGAAGAAAACATAAAATATATTTTTCAAAAATTCATGAGGCCTGAAGAATCCGTCAGAAATAAAATTCCCGGACTTGGCATAGGATTATATTTATCTAAAAAAATTATTGAAAAACATTTAGGAGAAATTGGATTTCAAAGCCAAAAAGGCGGAGGGTCGACCTTTTGGTTTACATTACCAGTTTAAATTTAATCATGAACCCCGTTAGAAATCAAAAGATTAATTTCACGGGGTGAAAAAGTTTATGGAAACACAAAAACAAGAAATTTCTAACG
The DNA here is from genome assembly GCA_964499175.1 of uncultured Candidatus Saccharibacteria bacterium. Taxonomy (GTDB): domain Bacteria; phylum Patescibacteriota; class Minisyncoccia; order CAZCIQ01; family CAZCIQ01; genus CAZCIQ01. The sequence continues at coordinate 3,138 of CAZCIQ010000061.1, forward strand.
GAGTGAAAAAAATTTTACTTATTGAAGACGATCCCAATCTTTCCCATAGTTTAAAAGAATTTATAGAAAAAGAAGGTTTCGCGTGCGCCGCCGTCTTTGACGGAGAATCCGGCATTCAAGCTGCTTTACAAGAAAATCCAGACTTAATAATGCTTGATTTGATTCTTCCTAAAAAAAGCGGCTTTGAGGTTTTAAGCGAGATAAAACAACAAGATAAACTTAAGTCCATTCCAGTCATAGTGCTTACTAATCTGGAGGACGAGAAAGACATAGAAAAAGTTATGTCTTTAGGAGCCGATAGTTTTCTCGTTAAAGCCAATTATTCTCTGGAAGAAATAGTGAAAAAAATTAAAGACAGAATTTAAAATGAATCTCCCCGCCCTTACAGGTGAGAATTTCCCGCTGGATTAAATTTTGAATTACAAAATTGTCGTTTAAACGCAAGACGATAATAGGTTTCACCTATGTATTTTAACACTAGGCTCTCCGAAGATAGTTGTAAATAATTTCTCACCTCCTCCCCCCAACAATCTTCTTCTTAACAATCTTTTTAATCTTCTTAATCTCCTTCTTCACTTCTTTCTTTCCATATAATTCTTGAATCTTCTTTATCGTTGATTTACCAAAGTATCCGTTTCCTTTTTTTAGATTGTTTGGAATTAATATATCTTCTTTGT
>CAZCIQ010000062.1:0-3704 GCA_964499175.1 uncultured Candidatus Saccharibacteria bacterium
CCAAATCAACAATAACCTCCGGAGTATAATAAGATCCAAGGTTAATGGCGTCTATATGATTTAGATGTTTTTGGTTTCTATTCATATAACTTTATTATATCAATTTTTTCTAATAATGTAATGGTATCAAAAATATTAAAATTTGGCTTCGAAAAACCGATGAGTTCCCTAATGGTGCGCGCTGAGGGATTCGAACCCCCGACCTTCGCTGTGTAAAAGCGTTGCTCTGACCAACTGAGCTAAGCGCGCAACATATTAAATATTACTTAACCAAAAGCAAATTACAATAAATGCTTTTGTTTCCTTCGCAGCTCGGAAATGTAAAAACTTCGTTTTCACATTTCTCTCACTCGCTTGAAAATAAAAAAGACGGAACTTATATTCCGTCCTATATTTTCACTTGATAAAGCAAATTTTATCAGAGGCCTTCGGCCCAAAAGACAATATGCCTAAAGGCGTCTTTAACTCACTGGCAATATAATTAACATATTCCATAATAGCCAAAGTTTTTCCTTCTAAAAAACAATGGCTTCTGTAATTCGGCGCGCATTTTTTTAAATATTCCGCGAGCTTTCCATTTTGCTTCCCAGCCGCTTCAGTATCTGTTCTTATGCTCAAAATAATTATTCTATCATCCCATCTTCCCCAATGAAACAATTTGGAAAATTCATCATAGTCGGCTATTTCGCCGGTATATTCATAAGAGTTGCAAAATTTTACTTTAGAAAGAGTTTGAAGTCTATCTATATTTGTTATAGCGAGATAATCTATTTTTCCCGCAATCTTTAAAGCGTACTCTGCCGCGACAAAATCAAACCACCCTACTCTCATTTTTCCCTGCCATTCATTTTCTTTATTGTGAATTTCAGGAAGCAATGCCGTAAGCTCGCTGTCTTCGCTTACAAAAGGTCCTTGTCCGTGTTTTGTAAAATACGGCCTTAACACTCCGATTTTTATAATGTCTCCGCAATACCCGGAACTCAAAAGCAAATTCTCGGCGTTTTCAAAAGTCGTATTGCTGTGCGTAACATAAGGAAAAAAACCGTTTTTCTCGTCAAGCAAAACTCCCTGCGCTCCTTCAAACACAACGCAATCATATTTTGTGGCTACATTAAAATAATTGTCGGCTAAATAAACTCCGCTTGTCATCGCGAAATTGTAATAAATTTCCGAAAGTTCTTTTATAAAGCTCAAGTCCTGCATTTCTTTCATTTTTAAATAATTTAAAAAAAGAGCTTCGCAAGAATCGCCGCGTTCGGTTAATAATTGTTCCGCGATATCCATTTTTAACCGCGAGATAAATTTTAGTTTTTCATAAGTCGCGCGCGCATCAAATAAATCTTTAAAATAAATAGCGTGATCTTTCATTATTTTTCCGTCTTTGACTGTTTCGCCAAAACCTTTGCCGCAACTGCCGTGTTTTCTTTCGCGCGCGTCTTCGCGCATTATGCTCAAAATTCTATGAAAGGGAGTCGCGACTAAACAATTTTTATTAATCATCAAACGGCTCGCCGCGTTTAAAATTCCTTTTTCTTTTAAAAAATCTTCTTCTATCTCTATGCTTAAAGGATTTACAACCACGCGCGAAGACAAATACGTTTTTACTTCCGGCGCAAAAGTCCCTGAACCAAACTGGGAAAAAGCGTGGGCAATATTTTCTTCAGTTACCACATGGTGCATTGCTTGCGGTCCGCCGTTAAATCTAACTATGAGCTTTGCGTCGTATTTTCTTGTTAAGTAATCAACAATAGTTCCTTTTCCTTCATCGCCAAATCCAAGACCAACCACAATAAAAGCTTTTTTCATCTTTTACCTCCTTTTAAAGCCGAAGTTTTGAGTCCCAAATTGATAAAAAATGTTCCCAAGCTTTCATCGCTTTTTGAAAATGGCGTCCGCAAATTCCGTCTGAAAGCATAAAGTTTTCATATCCCAGAGCGCGCATCAAGGCTAAGTCCGAAAAATCGGCAAGCGAAGGAGCGTCCTGATATTCCAAACTGGAAAAAATCCGCGACGCGCAAACAGCGCCTTGATCATTAAATATTATGTCTTTTAAAAACTCAAACATCTCTGCTTTATTTTCTCCGATATGAATCATTAAATCGTCTCTTGCCGCGATTAAATTCAAATCTGAATTTTGGGTTAAAGACTTAAAAGAACCAGGAACAAAACTGTTAGCAAACTCAATTCCTTTCAATGACTCAATTTTCAAAAGAAAAAAATATCCTCCATATTTTGCCTCATCCGGTTCTATAAAATATTCAGTTTCATAAATATCGTCAATGCTTTCAATAAAAGAAAGCATAAATTTTTTAATGCCTAAGTCTAAGGACGCCATAATATAATCTTTGTCTTTTTCCGAAATAAAACGGCCGTTATTTATTACGAGATTATTTCCGATTATATTAACCGCCTGTCCTTCGCCCACGGCAAATTTTGGCGTTGGGTCAACATAAATCACATTTTCTCTTACTAATTTTAATTCATACGGCTGCTCGTCTCCTCGAAAAAAAACTTTTGCCGGCAAATCAATTTTAATAGGAAAATTCAATTCTATTTGTCCGTAATCGGGATACGCCCAATGCTTCACGCGCAATTGGCGATTTTTTAAGTCAACCCAAAGTTTCTTGCCATACTTTTCCGTTATCTCTAAAATCATTTCAAGGGTTTTTTTCGGCGAAAATCCAGAAACCATTCCGGTATTATACCGCACTTCGTGAACCAAAGGATGCGAAATAATTTCTTCCATTAATTCTTCCCTATGAACGGACGGCAAAGTAGCGATAAGCATAATATTCTCTCCTCTTTTTTCTTTTTTAAGTTTATTGCGGGAGTGCGGGAGTCGGACTCCCGCAGTTTAGCTATATTTAAATTTCAAAAAACTATTAAAAAACTAACAAATTTATCAAAAAAGTCAAGGCTTCTCGGTACGGTTAACCTTGTGAAACGAAACGACAGTGTCGCGCGATTTAAGAAAAATCAGGAACAGCTTAATCAGGAAATTAGACAAATTGCGCGTATGTATGATAAACTTTAATTAAAGTATGATATAAAGCCAATACATTTATGAACGAAGACGCATTATTTTGTGTAGGACAGAAAGCATTTATCGAAAAAGATGGAAAAGTCTTGATTCTTAATGGTCCCAATGAAGGGTTGGATTTTCCTGGCGGAAAAATACAAAAAGGAGAAGCGAAAGATGGAGATACAGCAAGTTTACTCCGCTCGCTCCAACGAGAAGTTCGAGAAGAAACCGGACTTGAAATAGAAGTTGGTAATCCATTTGTGGTTTGGTATCACGAATTTCCTAAAAATAGCAGGAATTATCCCAAAATTGTATATCTCATCGGTTTTAAATGTAAGTATGTTTCAGGAGAAATAAAATTGAGCGATGAGCACAACAAATTTAAATGGGTGAACAAAAAAGATTATACTGAAGTTGATGATAGGAGCGATTATTTTGACGCATTAAAAAAATATTTTGAGCATAAATAGATTTATGAACAGAAAAACCTGTAATAAAAATTTTCAGCCTAAAGGCCGTAAATCTTTATTAAAAACCAAATAACAAACTCGCAACATACAATTTGGCTCCGCGGGTAGGATTCGAACCTACAACCCACTGGTTACATTTGTCCCAAAGTTTCCTATGGGGATGGACTATATCATCATCCTAAATAAGATGCGAGGCGCTTCCTTTCTAATAA
>CAZCIQ010000063.1:0-3686 GCA_964499175.1 uncultured Candidatus Saccharibacteria bacterium
AAACCTGCGTGTTTTGATACGAGCCTTAAAAGAAAGTCTTAATCTTTGGCAAGAGCTTCACAAAAGGGTATAATTAACCTCATGGATAAGGTTCCTGTAGCTTCACTTAAAAAAAGAGCGGTCGCCGGTGTATTATCCTTAACTTCGCGAAATTTCATACTTTATTTAATTTCTGCATTCGCATATTCAATTTTGGGAGTATATCTAAAAAGAGATGACTTTGGTATTTATGCAGCAGTTACAGCGGTTATGCGGATTACTGCCTATTTTACTAACTTTGGCTTCGGTGCGGCAATTGTTCAAAAAAAAGGATACATTAGAAACGAAGAGTTAACCACCGCCTTTACCGTACAGGTTTTGATAACCCTTTTAATATTTATGTTTTTTTTGATAAACAGGAATTTTGTAGCTACTTTTTTTCATTTAAGCGCTGGTGGGTTGGGATTACTTTTAGTCTTAATTTTTACGATATTTTTATCCTCGTTTAAAACCATTCCCGCAGTACTTTTGGAGCGCGATCTTAAATTTGATAAAGTTATATTACCGCAAATTGCGGAAAATCTGGTATTTAACGGGATATTAGTTTATTTAGCGATTAATAACTACGGAATAACTAGCTATACTTTTGCTACGTTGATATCTGCCCTTGTCGGGATACCTATTTACTTCTTAGTTTCACCTTGGAAGTTGAATCTGGGATTTTCAATATCTTCGTTGAAACTTCTTATATACGGAATATTCTTTCAGGCAAAGGGAATACTAGCAACAATTAAAGACGACCTGCTGACAACAGTTTTAATATTAACAAAATTTTTAGACTATTCTTCTCTTGGACTTATTAGCTGGTGGCAGAAATGGGCGTTTTTCCCATTCCGCTTTATCGTTGACAGCGTTACTCAAGTTTCATTCTCGGCCTATTCTCGTCTCCAACACGATAAAAATCTATTAAAAGAAGCAATTGAGAAATCAATTTTTGCCACATCGGTAATCTTATTTCCAATCTTGGGAGGCATGATGGTTTCGGCATCGTATTTAATTAAATTCATACCAAAATACCATCAGTGGGAGTCGGGTCTTCTAACTTTCTATTTTTTTTGTTTGAACGCCGGAGTGTCTTCACTTTCGAACATTTTAATAAATGCTCTTGATGCTACCGGTAAAGTTACTACCACGCTTAAAATGATGATTTTATGGACAGCCTTGATTTGGTCTTTAACATTAATATTGGTTTATTATTGGGGGTATAATGGAGTAGCAGTTGCCTCATTTCTGGTTACGCTCACAATAGGAATAACAGTTTATTTAGTTAAAAAAGTTGTGAACTTTAGTTTCATAGGAGGATTTATAAAACCCTTAGTTGGAGCAGTAACTATGACAGCAATTGTTTACATTTATGATCGGTTGTTTGTAACAAATTTCATATTTTTATTAAGTAGTTTTGTTGTCGGAGTTGTTTTTTACAGCTCGTTCGTTTTAATTTTATGTAAAAATCAAGCTCTCGAATTCCTTAATTTGTTAAAAAATAGAAAACAAATATGAAATTATCAGTTGTCTTATCAGTTTTAAACGAAGCAAAAAATCTAAGTAGGGTTTTATCTTCCGTATCGTTTGCTGACGAGATTATAGTTATCGATAACGGAAGCAGCGATAAAACGACAGAAATTGCCAAAAATTTTAGCGCCAAAATCTACTCAAGACCAAATAATATTATGCTCAATATCAACAAGAATTTCGGTTTTAAGAAAGCCTCTGGTGGTTGGATATTGAATCTTGACGCGGACGAAGTAGTAGAAAGAGATTTAAGGTTGGAGATATTAAAGTGTATTCAGAAAAATGTTTTGGATGGTTATTGGATTTCCAGGAAAAATATCATTTTTGGTAAATGGATAAAGCATTCATTTTGGTGGCCGGATTATCAAATGCGTCTTTTTAAAAACGGAAAAGGTAAATTTGCTTGCCAACATGTTCATGAAACACTAGCAGTAGATGGCAAGACGGATTATCTGAAAAATCCGCTGCTTCATTATAACTACGACACGGTTTCACAGTTTTTGTTTAAGCTCGATAAAATTTATACAGAAAATGAGGTTGAGAGATTTATAAAAAGCGGAAAAAGACTTTCGTGGAATGATGCTCTTAAAATGCCGGCCGAGGATTTCTTAAAAACTTTTTTTGCCCAAAAGGGATATCTTGATGGGCTTCACGGTCTGGTTTTGAGTTTAATGCAGGCATTTTATCAGGAAGTTCTATTTGCCAAAATATGGGAACGTCAGAATTTTTCACTCGAAGAACCAGAAAAACTGTTTCCAGCATTTAAGGAGGAAGTAAAAAAAATAAGACAGGACTGTAAATATTGGGAAAATACTGAAGATATGGCAAATACAAAATCTATATCTGCAAAAATATTCTACCGGTTGAAAAGAAAATTCCACTTATGAAAAATTCAATGCCAAAAATTGCCGTGGTTATAATAAATTTCAACGGCGAGGTTGATACGATTGCCTGTCTTAAGAGTTTAAATGAAGTTACCATTAATAATTTTACTCTTGATATTATTGTCGTCGATAATAATTCTACGGATAGTTCTCGGGCAGCAATAAAAGCCGCCGTAAAAGAAATATCTGAAAACAGAAAGGTTAAGAAATTAATTAATTTTAGCGTAATACTCAACAGCGAAAATCTTGGTTTTTGCGAGGGCAACAATATTGGAATTAAACAAGCACTAAGAAATAAATCGGATTATATTTTTCTACTAAATAACGATACGATTGCGGATAAAGAAACTATAAGAATTCTCTTAAAAACAGCCAGAAAGTATAAAAAAGTTGGAATTATCGGCCCAAAAATATATTTTGCCCCGGGTTTTGAATATCACAGAGAAGCGTATAATAAAAACGAAAACGGGAAGGTTATTTGGTATTCCGGCGGCGAGATTGATTGGAATAATCTTATTTTTTCTCACCTTGGTGTTGATAATGTAGACAAAGGTCAATTTGATAAAACTATAGAAACAGATTTTATTTCGGGTTGCGCCATGTTTATTAAAAAAGACGTTTTTAACAGTATTGGTTTTTTTGATAAACGGTACTTTCTATATTTAGAAGACGTAGATCTTTGCGAGCGAGCCCGCCGAGCTGGTTTTGAGTTATTTTATGAGCCGAAAGCTCTGGTTTGGCACAAGAATGCCTCCGCCACAGGCAAACCCGGATCAAAAATTCATATATACTATCTAACCAGAAACAGATTAATATTTGGATATTCCTATAGTTCCTGGCGAACAAAGATCGCGATTTTCCGAGAGAGCTTAAGAATGCTTTTTGGCAATAATCCTATCCAAAAAAAAGCGATTTGGGATTTTTTCACCGGCAATTTTGAAAGGGCTGACAATTTAATATGAATATTTTATTTTTTGCAGAAGAATTATTAGTCTTTATTTTTCTCTTGTTTTGGTTAGTCTTACTGCCCGGCCTTTTTCTTCTTACAAAGACAACCAATTTGCTTTCAAAAATCGAAAAAATAGTCTTAGCCACTTCTCTTGGGACAGTTATTTTTACCACTCTTCTATATATATTTGGACTCATTGGAAAAATCTACCTAGTTTACTTTTTAATCACGTTAGTTAACATTTATTTTTTAAAAAATCAAATCCCCTTTTTAAATAAAAATTTATTCTCTAAGGCTGGTGA
>CAZCIQ010000064.1:0-3572 GCA_964499175.1 uncultured Candidatus Saccharibacteria bacterium
CAGGCAAGCTCTATTCTGAATTGTATTTCGCGGTTAGATTATGAACAGGCTCTTACACAAGGGACTATTAAAGTTTTTTGGTTCTAAAACTTTACTGAAACCATTTTTAAATATTCCTTATACAAATCTATATATTTTCTGACATCCCCTATAAGGGTTTGCTTTTTCACAAACTCATAGTCGTGAACAATCTGATTTCCGGTTTTAACGGAAAGAGATATTTTCTCGGCAAAATTTCTCTCTAGAAACTTTTTTTCCGCCATAGTCAGTAAAAGAGGAACGGTATGATTCTGGAATATAGTTTAATTTTTGAGAAAGTAAAGCGGTATTTAAATCTATCGCCTCATCCACAACGAGCTGATAGAGCCGTTCAACGGAAAGCAATTTTTCCTCGTTTTTTGAAATTTACTCATCGGCCAAAACCAAAAAGACGCTTATCTTTGAGAGATAATTTGAAATCCTTACCATTTTTGATTTTATTTCTTCGATTCCCATGTCGCTCCTTGTTTATTGATGTTGTTAAAAGCTAAATCCCGAAGCCACTGGCTGTCTAAATATACTCGTTTTGCGAAAGAAGACCATCGGGAAAAAATGCCTTTCTCTTTTTCAAATAAAACTTTTCCATCTCTCGCTATCGCTCCGAGTAAAGCTGAATTGATATTTTCAACATCAACAATTTCTATATCATCTCGTTTTAATTTATCTGAAAGTTCTTTGTAAATCTGGAGAGATATGGCATTTCTTTTTTCATCAGAAACGCTATCGGGAAAGGAAATTGCCAAATCTATATCGCTTTTAACGTTGGCAGCGCTTCTGGCCACAGAACCAAAAACAGCCACGAAATTAATCTCGAGTTTTTGACAAATTTCAGCAATGTGATTTTTATCTAACTCCAATTTCATAATAATATCATACCATATAATCTAGCCCTCTATAAACAAACCTTGCCAGCTCACCTCTGCCGGGTTTGTTCTTCATAAAAAATATTCAATAATTTTATTTGATTATTTAATTTCCTCCACTTTAGTTGACTAAAGTGGAAGAAATTAAATTTATATATTAAACATTTTTTGTTCGGCTCAATATTTTTACAACCCCTCGTTCGGCGTCCACCTCCACCAAATCACCATCTTTCAAAACCTTCGTAGCAATTTTGGTGCCGATAATACAAGGCTTTTTTAGTTCTCGAGAAACAATGGCTGCGTGGGAAATAACACCCCCTTCGTCAGTAATAATTGCCCGAGCTTTTTTACACGCCAATATCATTTCTGGTCCAGTGGAACCAGAAACAAGAACGTCCCCTTTTTTCATCGTCTCTATTTCTTTATTAAAATCAGTGTCAACACTAAAGTGAATTATTTTAATTTTCCCTCTGTAAAAACCCTTGTTCGCTATACTGCCGGAAAATTCCTTCGCATTCGCATCAAATTTTTGCAGTTGCTCGAACATATGCTTAGCTTTCTCACCTACAACATCACGGTAACCAGAGAACAAACCCCTTATCACAAACCCAGATCTGTCTGGAATTTCACCTAATTCCTTTCCGTCTAAAGCATCAACAATCTCATAATAACTGTAATTTTGAATATCCCATTTTAGAGAAAGACGGTGTTCAATCTCTGAAATGTATTTATAAAATATACTAGGCGAATAAAAAGTTTTATTTAGTTGTTTGCGTTGCAAAAATTTTATTTTTCCCATCCGATCAGTGTTTTTTCTTAACTGCTTAAGATCAAAACTGCTATTTTGTTCTGCCAAAATCTTTGATACCAAATCCGAACTGTGATATTCCAAAGGAAAATAATCCTTCCACATGCTTATGCAAAACCTGACCGTTTTGAGAAAACTTTTTGCAAACTGCTTATTAGAAAGTTTAGTTAAATCTTGCTTAAAAATAATACCCAACTGTTTTTTAATAAAAACTTGTCTAAGTGTTATGTGCTCCAAGTATCTCTGAAAACCAACGGTGTACAAACGCAAACCTTTTTTTGAAAGTTTTTCTCTTTCCTTTTTTGAAACAAATAGCGTATGAGATCTTCCGTTATTACAAGCAATGAAATCCAATTTATGATATCCAGATTCCAAATACATTGAACAATACAGATAGGGAAATCCAACAGTCCAGAGGAAATCGTAATTTTGACTGTTAACAAGCTTAAATGATTCTACAGCCCCTGTTGTCTCTGGAGCACTATGCTCAACTGTCTGTGATTTTAGAGTAGTAATTGGTCTTGATTGAGTAATGTAAAATTTTCCATCTGAAAATGCCCACTCTATATCGCAGGGAAAACCGTAATGTTTTTCAATTTTTAAAATAAGTTCTGAAAGTTCCAAAATTTGCTTGTCAGAAAGCTTTTGACTCTCCCCTTTTTCTTTTGGAAGATCAGTCCAGACATTCCCTCCAACACTCGAGTTTCGCGGGGCAAATCCCGTTTTACTTTTTTCGTCTATTCGCTTATTCGCGCGAATTAGCCACCTTGCTTGCTCTGAAATGTTTTTATCAATAATTCGGAGGGGCGCCTTTTCCACCACATAACTATCCGGCGTAATCTGTCCCGACACAATTGCTTCGCCTAACCCAAACCCCGCTTCAATAATAAGTTGATTCTTATCTTCCGTAACGGGATGAACAGAGAAAGCAATGCCGGAAACTTCCGATTCAACCATTTCCTGCACCACAACAGCGACAGAAATCATTGTTTTATGGAGTTTTTTTTCGAATCTATAAAATATGGCGCGAGGCGTAAAAAGCGAAGCAAAACATTTTTGAATATTTTTTATTAAGTCCTTTTCAGTGGTGTTTAGAAAAGTGTCCAACTGCCCCGCCCAGGAGGCCGACAAGCTGTCTTCGGCAGTGGCGCTTGAACGAACCGCTACATATTTCGCCCCAAGCTTTTTGAAACTTGACTTAATTTCCTTCTCAATGTCTTTCGGCATCTTGACCGACATGATTAGCTCTTGAATTTGCTCGGATGCTTTATCAACCGTATGAATCTCTTGGTGATTTACTTTATGAAGAATAGCGTCAATTTCCACATTCAAATCCGTTTCCTCAAGAAATCTGACGAAAGCCGAAGACAAAACCACAAAACCCTGCGGAACCGGAACCCCGGCCATTATCATCTCGCCCAAAGAAGCGCCTTTGCCACCGGCCAAATTGGCGTCTTCTTTGCTTATTTTTTTGAAATCTCGGATAAGTTCCATTAAAAAATTATTTTTTCTTAAACCATGCCCTAATTTTATCCAAAAAAAGCAAATTCACTCCAAAAAATTCCAGTCCTATAAACACGAGCCATGACCCGGGTGTAAACGGGGTAAAAAGAGCAAGGATGCCCCAAATAATTAAAATAATACCAATGGTTTTCTTCACCCGGGGATTATTGAAAAGAATTTTTTTTATCTTTTCTTTCATTGATTCAAGCATTCAAAATATTTACAATTATAATTATACTCTATTTGAATTTATTGTAACTGCGGAGAATCTCCCGTCCGCTTACGGCGGGGGTGAATTCGCAACGAGAAAACCAGTCGGCGAAGCCGGCACAGCCAGAGCAAAGTTTGCCCCGATGCCT
>CAZCIQ010000065.1:0-3410 GCA_964499175.1 uncultured Candidatus Saccharibacteria bacterium
TAAAAATTCTAAATCCAAAATTATAAACGATAAAACTAATAAAAAGAAACTCATTATTAAAAAGAGGGTTGTCGTGAAAGTGAGTACATAGGTTTCACCTATGTATAAGGAAAAAGAGGTAGGGGGATGAAGTTTATTTAGGTTTTATTTTTGAAATTGTAAGGGTTTTTGTGATTTTTGTTTCTCGTATTATATTATTGAATTTTTCTTGAATATTTTGCGGCAATTTTTGGATAATTTTATTTAAAAGAATTTCATCAACTTTTTGTATTTCTTTCCAAACTCCAAGCGGCTCTAAAATCTCGCGCGTTTTTTCTATATCATAACGCAACGCCTCTTTAATTTTCCTTGTAATATATTCGTTTTCGCCAAAAACTCTTTCCACTTTTTCGTTATCCATAAATTTGTGAATTTCCGATTGAAACCCTTTCATTTTTTTTGCGATTTGAAAGGCCTGTTTTTTTAATTCTATATATTCATTTATAATTTCATTTATTTCATTTTGAGATTTATCCGTTGCAAATGATGTTTGAGATTTGCTGTACTCATGCTTCCACATCGGGCAAATATTCCTATAGCCGCACCAATCGCAAAGAGCGGAAGGTATCGGAGGAAAATCTCCGCTTTTTTGTTTTTCAACTATTTTATGAATGGTTGTTAAAATATTTTTTTTTGTTTTTTCATCCTCGCTCTCCGATCTTTTGGTTGACATTTTTTCGTTGTGTTTCAAAAAATAAAGGCTCAATTTTACATTTTTCGCGTTTATGTGCGGCCAACGTTTTATGATGCTTAAATGATATAAAGACATCTGCAAATCATTATCCACTATTTCTTGCGAAGGCATTCTTCCGGAAGTTTTATAATCTATTATCTCGTATTCATCTTCGGCGCTTTTATCAATACGGTCTATTATTCCGGCAATTACGTGATTTTCTTTGTTATCTGCGTCTTCAAGCAAAAACTCAAACCTTGATTCAAGATCAACAACCGAAAAATTCCAAGGCTGATTTTTTTTGTAGAAATTTTTAATGATTAAAATCCCGTCTTCTTCATAAAGAGATTTTTCGTCTTCGCGAATTTCTATTTTTAAAGCGCGGGAAAGCCATCCTTCTCTAAAACGGCTTAGGATTTCGTCAAGTGTGGGGTAGAGGGGATTTCGCGTGAACATAAAACGAAGAGATTCGTGAATGGCGGTGCCAAAAAGAGCCTCTTTTGATTTCGGAACTTTGATTTTATCAATTTCCTGGAACTTATATTTAAGAGGGCATTGTTTAAAAGTTGTAAGCGACGAATAAGATGTTCTCATTTTTAAAATGATAAAGGGTATTGACTTAAGGGCAAGCCTTTAGGACCCACTTGTTTCGTTTGCAATTAAAACACGGCAAGCCGCGAGGTATTTTACCCTTTGTTATCTGCGCTCGCTCGGAAAAGCAAACGAATTTGCTCTTCGCTCGCTCACTTGATAATAAGCCATTTAAAAATAAAACGCAAAGGTTATACTACAATATATGCCTCAAGATTTAAGCGCAAAAATTGAAGCCATTTTGTTTTTAATGGGAGAACCCGTGAAAATTGGGTTTTTAGCGAAAAACCTGAACGAAACCAGCGAAAATATATCCGCGGCGATTTCAGAACTTGAAAAAAAACTGGAAAATAGAGGAATTTGTTTAATAAGAAAAGACGATAAATTAATGCTCGCGACTTCCGCCACCGCCTCGGAAATAACCGAAAAAATAGTAAAAGAAAAATACGAAGAAGAGCTTACAAAACCAATGCTTGAAACTTTAGCCGTTATTTTATATAAAGATGATATAAAAAAACCGGAAATAGATTATATAAGGGGAGTCAATTCTGTTTTTACTTTGAGAAATTTGCTAATAAGAGGGCTGATTGAACGCAAAGAAACTGATGACAAAAATTGCTTTATATATAAACCTTCTTTTGATTTAATGCGATTTCTCGGCATAAAAAACATTGAAGAAATTCCTCAAAAAAAAGATTTCAAACAAAAAATAGAAAAATTTTTATCCGACCGTTCAATATGAACTACTTAAACTTATTTTTATTCTTTTTAATATTTTCTTTTCTTGCTTTTTCTGTTCCCGTAAAACGGCTCCCAAAAGAGAGTATGCTGTCAAATATATCCGCGCCTTCAATGGATAAAAAGACTAATGAAATAAACCCTGTTACAACAGAACAAAAAAACAGCGACTTAGATTTTACGGAAATAGAGCGGAAAATTTCAAACGCCAACTTAGAAGCAAAAGCGGCGTATGTTTTTGATTTAAAAAGCGAAAAAGAAATTTTTAATAAAGATTCGGAAATCGCTCTTCCGCTCGCGAGTCTCGCAAAATTAATGACGGCAGTTATCGCGAAAGAGACACTAAACGACGAAGAAGTAATATCAATATCTAAAGAGGCCTTAGCGCAAGAAGGGGTATCAGGTTTTTATTTGAATGAAAAATGGAAAGTAAAAGATTTAATTGATATTATGCTCGTTAGTTCTTCAAACGACGCCGCGCAAGCCTTAACCGAAGCGATAGATGAAAAAATAAAAAACGCAGAAGTTCAAAAAAACACGCTTGAATTAATGAATAAAAAAGCCGTTAAACTAAATATGAAAAACACTGTTTATTTTAACTCTACCGGCCTTGATATAAATGAAAAGGCGGGGAATTACGGTTCCGCAAAAGACACCTTTATTCTTGTTGACTATATTTTAAAGAATCATCCCGAAATTCTTAAAAAAACCGGAAGCGATTCATTCACCGCTTATTCCATAGACCAAGACGCGCTCGTTATTAAAAACACAAATTTATCTCTAAACCAACTTAATCAAATTATTTACGGTAAAACCGGCTTCACCGATATAGCCGGAGGAAATCTCGCGATTATATTTGATTTAGGATTCAACCGTCCGATTGTTTTAATAATTTTAGGTTCTTCTTTTGACGGCCGTTTCAAAGACGCTCTTAAAATAACAAAAATAATTTATGAAAATAGAAAAGACTCCTAAATGGAGTCTTTGTTTTTTGCTAAAAATCATTAGAATAATTTAATCAATGCATTATGTTATTATCTCAAAAAGGTGATAAACATAACCCCCGCGCGAACGTTGAACAGTATTAATGTAAACTAAATTATCAAAATCCTTCACACAGTGACCAGTGCCCACAAAACAAAAAGACCTAATTTCATTAGGGGCGTTTTCTTCTACAAGCGCCCATAATTGCAACTCATCGCCTTGCTCTTGAACTGTTAAAATTTTTGCTCCTTTTGGCAAATTAAGAGAAAAATAGTTTTTATCAGGAACGGCGTATTTAAACACTCTTCGCATTTTTAATCCTCCTTTTCGTAAATGAATCTCCGCGCAGCAAGCTGCGCGGTATCAAAGGTTAGAAATTGAAGAG
>CAZCIQ010000066.1:0-3318 GCA_964499175.1 uncultured Candidatus Saccharibacteria bacterium
TTTATCTATTTGGTAACCGCGCAGCTTGCTGCGCGGAATAATGCAAGTTTAAAAACAGATATTTTTATTCTTTAAACGCTTCCACAATTTCATCTATTTCGCCGGCGAAAATTTTTTCTATGTTATGCCAAGATTGTTTTAAGCGATGGTCTGTGACTCTATCCTGCAAAATATTGTAAGTGCGTATTTTTTCCGAACGGTCTTGCGTGCCAACCTGTTCTTTGCGCAAACCGGCTATTTCAGATTCCGCTTTGCGCGATTTTTCGTCCAAAAGTTTCGCGCGAAGAATTTTCATGGCTTTTTCGCGGTTTTTAAGCTGGCTTCGCTCTTCACGAGAACCAACCGTGAGCCCAGTCGGCTTATGCAATATCCGCACCGCGGTTTCAACTTTGTTCACGTTCTGGCCTCCGGGTCCTCCGGCGCGAGAAAAAGTAACTTCCAAATCATCGGATTTTATTTCAAATTCTTCTTCCTTCGCAATAGGAAGCACGGCGACAGACGCCGTGGAAGTATGTATTCTTCCGCTTTTTTCAGTTGCCGGAATTCTTTGAATGCGATGCACGCCGCTTTCATTTTTTAATTTCCCATAAACATCTTTGCCTTTTATTTCCACGACAACTTCCTTAAATCCTCCCAAATCGCTTTTTGATTCATCGTCCATTATAAAAGACCAATTATTTTTATCCGCGTATCTTTGATACATTTTAAATAAATCTTCCGCGAACAGAGAGGCTTCTTCACCTCCCGCTCCGGCCCGAATTTCCAAAATAATTTCATTGCCGCTTTTCGCGTCCGCAAGCCCAAAAAATTCTTCTATTTTTTGAATCAAAGGCTTTCTTTTTAATTCTAAATTTTTTAACTCTTCTTCGGCAACGCTTTTTAGCTCATCTATATCTTCTTCCTCTTTCATCCTCAAGACATCCGCGATTTCTTTATCTGTTCTATCAAGCTCCGCGATAATACTTAAAAGTTTCGCCAATTCGCCAAAACGCGCCTTTTGTTCTTTAGGCCAATTTTGATAATTTGACACATCGGACTCTAAATCGCGATATTCTTTTTTCGCTTCGGATATTAAATTTTCCAAATTTAAAATAGACATATTTCTGTAAATTACGAATTTGTCGTTTCAAGACCGTTTGCAGCCTCGCGAGCATGGTTTCTTTGCTGAAAGCGAAGAATCGCGAGGCGAAACAGAGCGAGCTAGTCGCTGGACTAGCGAGCGTGTCGCAGAAATGAGCAATTTCGTAATTCTAGAACATTTATCAAAACCTTATTATTTTTCTTTAACTTTTTTTCTAACCTCTTTCTTTGCAACCTCTTTTTTAGCGGCGACTCGCGCTTTGAACTTTTCAACTCTGCCGGCCGTGTCCACTATCTTATAAGTGCCGGTATAAAAAGGATGGCAAGCGCTGCAAAGCTCAACATTCATAGACTCTTTTGTTGAACCTACGATAAAGCTGTTTCCGCAAGCGCAACGAATTTTGGAATCGTTATAATATTTAGGGTGTATATTTTTTTTCATAATATTTTGGATGCCTGCCCCGTATTTAAATCCAAAGGATTTATAGTTCGGGGTATGTCTTTTTTCATAATTATCATAATAAACATTTTTAATACGAAAAGCAATATGCGATAGCAAGGACCGTCCTTGCTACTTCTATCTCTATATCTCTATCAGTCGATTTTGATAAAATAATTTTCCACAAAATCCTTGAATGATTGAGAGCCTTCAAAATAATCAGGGAAATTTTCTGGATTTATTATATTCTTCTCCATCCTATTCTCGCCGATATAATCAATATAACTAGAATATGGATAAACTTCAAGAAACTTTTTCATTTCTACTGAAGATTTATTTATTTTTTCTTCCCAACCGGAAAATTTTATATTCAATAGATTTATGTGAATATATCCAAATAATTGCCTCATATAATTATCGTCAACTCCTACTAGTTTTGATTTAAATAGACCGCCAAAAAGCGCGCCTTTTCTTTGGTATTTAATATTAAAATACATTGAGTATCCCGTACCGAGCTTCTTCATAAATTTAGTTATGCCGCCGTCAACTTCTTGTCTAACTAGTAAATGAAAATGATTAGTCATAAGACACCACGCGCCAATAGATATTAAGAGTTTCCCTTTGTCTAAAATTAAAATTTCATTAAAGTTTTTATGGGAATGGTTTATAAGATTGTCTAAACGAAACGGAGTTTTATTATTAGAATTCGCGATATATAAAAGCATAATAAATCGCTCGTAATCATATTTAGATTTAAAAATAACTCGCTTGTCTATGCCTCTGTTATATAAGTGATAATATTCGCCGGTTATAAATGGGTCTTTTCTTAACATATGAAAAGTATATCAAAGTTCATCACTGATAGCAAGGACCGTCCTTGCTATTGATGGTGGAATTAAAAAAAATATCAAAACATTATACATGGTATTATATTAAAAACCATTGACTATTGACTTTTTTATATTTTAATATAAAATACAAAAAGGTAAAAAGAGTAAATTGACAATTTAAAAAAAAGGGAGGCAAGAGAATGAAAAAGGGTTGGATTGTAACAATAATTTTTGCGACAACATCTGTTATTACAAACATTATTAACCAAACCAGCGAGGAAGGAACGGCCAAAACAATCTTGTTTTTAGTTTCAGTGGGAAGTCTAATAACAATGTTTTTTTACAATATTTATCTTATCAATCTACTAAGGAATAGAGAGTCTGATAGTAATGCTTTTTTACATTATTTAGTTTATCAACTTATTAAGGAAAAAGTAATAAAAAGCAAGACGGCCTTAGAAAAAAAAGAAGAGGAGATGGAAAAAAGCGCGATGGCGAAAACATATGTAAAAAAAAGCGAGACGAGTGAAAACCTTTGGCTAATTGTTGAAGGACAATACATACTCAGTCTTAAAAAAATGGAATGGGGTTTCTCGGCGGGATGGGGTAAGAGAGTTAACTACTCTCTTCGAAGGACGGTAGACGGTACTTGGGAGTACCGTCTGGGAAACGGAAGAGCGTGGACATTTGACGAGAAATCCGCAGATCTTCTTGAAAGAAAGTGGAATCTCGCAGAAATTTAACCCTAGAGGAGAGGAAATGAGAACAAAAATTATGATAGTCGGACTCGTTCTTGCCGTCGCCATCTCTGCTTGTAATGATAGCGAAAGAAAAATAGCCGAAATCAAATTTAATTGGAACAGTAGATGCTTCAATATCGCCAGAGCGGAAATTTATCAAGCTTGGCATCAAGAAAAATGAATCTCCGCGCAGCAAGCTGCGCGGTATCAAAGGTTAGAAATTGAAGAG
>CAZCIQ010000067.1:0-3231 GCA_964499175.1 uncultured Candidatus Saccharibacteria bacterium
CTGGAGTATTCATCGGATTAAATCCTCAGAATACTTCGCCGCGTCGGCATTCGCCGACTTTATTTCAACAAGCAAGGAGCAAAATGAAAACTTGTTTTCATTTTGTCCGAGCGCAGTTGAAACAAAAGGTTTAATGCCTTTTATATGCGGCTCAAATCTGTGTTATCCCCTCCGCTTCGCTACGGGCTTGGCTTCATCCCCACCCTTAAAAGAGCGGGGTTTTCGCCTCAGGGATAATAAAAACCGGAAAATCAAATTCTGAAGCCCTCTACTAGAATCGGGCTGATTTTTGAATTTTGCGGCGTTTATGCTATAATTTAATAATGATTATAACTGGTCTTGGAAATCCAGGAGAAAAATACGTGGAAACACGGCACAATACCGGTCGTATTGTTTTGAAATATTTTTTAAAAAAGCTTGAAGCCGATAATTTAATTTACGATAAAAAAATAAACGGCTTAAAAACGGAAATAAAAATAGGAAAACATAAAGTTTTATTCGTCTTTCCGGAAACTTTTATGAATAATTCCGGTGATTCAATTAAAAAAATTATTACCTCAAAACAAAAAGCGGCAGATTTAATCGTCATCCATGACGATTTGGATATTCCGCTTGGAAATTTTAAAATTTCTTTTAATCGCGGTTCGGCCGGCCATAAAGGAGTGGAATCAATAATAAAGTCAATAAAAACGGAAAAATTTATAAGAATAAGAGTCGGCGTTTCGGACAAATCAAAAAGTGGAAAAATAAAAAAGCCAAATCAAGAAAAATTATTGAATTTTATTATTTCAAAATTTAAGCCGGAAGAGCTAAAAATCCTTAAAAAAACATCCGCTAAAATAACGGAGGCGTTAGAGCTCATAATTAACAACAGTCTTGAAAAAGCGATGAACAAATTTAATTAGCGAACATTCATTGCGATAAAAATATGAAATTAAAATACTTTATTTATGGCTTTCTCATTATTATCATTATGATAATAATTATTAGCACAGTTAAATCTCGCGAAGAACACATAACATCTCAAAATAAAATAGCGACATCAAGCGCGATTACAAAAAACGAAAAACGGCAATTTGATTTTGGTATTGAATATTTAAAACCGGCGCCTGATGATTTAGATAAAATCATCAAAGAATATTCAGAAATTGGCGCCACCTGGACAAAATTCAACGGAGAGGAAATAACATGGAATCATATTGAACCAGAACCGCCGATAAACGGCCAGCATAATTATCATTGGGATGACGTTGATAAAGCGGTTAAAATGGCGCAAAACGCCGGTTTTAAGCATTTAATCGTAGTTTTAAAATCAAGCGCCGAATGGGCTACAGAAAGAAGAAAATCATCAGGCCTTATTGAAAGACTTAACGCCGCGCAAAGCCTTGTTGGCACCCCGCCGACTAACCAAGAAAATCTGGAATACTATAAAGACTATGTTCGCAACTTTGTGGAACGTTATGATGCGGACGGCAAAAATGATATGCCCGGGTTGCTTTATCCTGTCTTAGATTATGAAGTAGAAACCGAAGCCCAACATAAAGCCTATTGGCTGGGAACAGCGGAAGAATACGCCACTGTTTTAAGAGCGGCTTACGGAGCGATAAAAGAAGCTAGTCCAAACGCCAAAGTTATTCTTGCCGGCGTTACTTTTTGGGATATCTTTGATGACGGGCCAAAAAGCGAACAAGAAATAAATCGTTTGGTTGACGGTTTGGCAGATAGGTACCCACGCTTTGATTTTCGGCATAATTTCGGCGAAGATTTCCGTTTACAAATTGATTTTATTTCCAAAACTTTAAAAGAAAAAAATTATTTTGACGCGGTTGAATTTCATTTGTTAAGCTATTATACGAGCATACCCGGAACTGTTAAATGGCTTAGAGATGAAATGCGCAAAAATGGCTATGAAAAACCGATTTATATGGGCGACGCTGGGGCCGTATATATTCCCAGTTCTGATAAAAAAGGATTTTTGTCGGCTTGGTCAACTTACACGCTTTTTTCTAAGCCGCCTTACAAAAACGGTGATAAATTATTTAAAATTCTTAAGTCAAAAAAAGACAAGTATGGTCTAAAATACAAAGATGTTGACAAGTGGTTTAAAAAAGAACAGGCGAGTATTTTAGTAAAATCATTGGTAATGGCGGCGGGCGAAGGCATAAAAGGTTCCAACTGGTGGACATGGAAAGACATTCCCGCGCTTTCTCTGCCCGTTATCACCAACGGCGTGGCCAGAAGCTGGTCGCTAGGCGGGCTTATTGATAATGACAATAAAACTAAAAAGCCGGTTTTTTACGCCTACAAACTTCTGCTTGAAAAAATAGGCAATTTTTCTACGGTTGAAAAAATTAGCCTTAACTCGGATATCAGCAGTTATAAATTCATGGTTGAAGGAAAACCAATATATGTAATGTGGTATAATGCGAAATCTCCAAGAAAACCGAATGAACAAGAAAGAGGAATTACTATTAATTTGTCAGGCATGTTAACTGCCAGCCAAACAAAAATTACCCGGATTATAACCGAATCAGAGCACGTCAGCCCGGTTACGCAAACGGCAGATCCAAAAAATATACTGCTAACCGAAACGCCGATTTTCATGGAATGAAACCCTAAATCTCTTTTTTCTTATTTCTCATCCAACATCCTAGGACTCCCACTTGGCTATGCGAAAGCCAAGTGAGAGTTAAACGAGTTAATTATTCTTCTTCTTCACGACAACCTTCTTTTTAAGAGCGAGTTTCTTTTTATTAGTTTTATCGTTTATAATTTTGGATTTAGAATTTTTAATTTGTTTAGGATTTAGGATTTGAGATTTAGGATTTTTTGTATATAATTCTTGAATCTTCTTTATTGTTGATTTGCCAAAGTATCCGTTTCCTTTTTTCAGATTGTTTGGTTTTAATATATCTTCTTTATATTTTTCTTGAAATGTTATTAAAGCTTTTTTAGTTTCTTTTCCAAAGTATCCCGTGATTAGTTCTTCTTTCTCGCATTTTGTTTTGTTTGTTGTTTTGGATTTAGAATTTGGGATTTTATTTGTCATTGGAAATTTGTCATTTGAAATTACGTTTGCTTTGCAAACGTCAAAATATTCTTCCTTGTTCTCAAATAATATTTGCTGCAACATTTTAACATCGTTTCCTCTCATTCCAAGTTTAAGGTTTCGTTTAAAATAACCTTTTGGTATTTGGAGTTTGCTTGCCCTTCGTAGCTTTAGCGAAGAAG
>CAZCIQ010000068.1:0-3126 GCA_964499175.1 uncultured Candidatus Saccharibacteria bacterium
TGAAGTTTTTGTTTTAGGAAAGATGACTGGTGCGGTTCAGGTTAGTATGTAGGAACTTGTAGATGGAGACAATCAAATAGAGGCCATGGCCTCTTCATTTGAAGAATTGTATAAAATTTCTCCAACATTCCGTCGTCTTTCCGACGACCAAGGAATTAAAATAGAATAAAAACAAAAGAGGCTAAAAAGCCTCTTTTTTATTTTCTTTTAAAAAACAATTACACGCTTTTTATGCCTACTTTCTTTTCAAGAGTTGTCACTCGCAATTCCAACTCTTTAATTGCTTCGTGCTGATTTATAGAATTTTCCTTTACTATATTTATATCTTTTCTTATTTCTCTTACATTTGCCTCTAAATATTTTAGGTCTGAGTTTATTTCTTTAATTTCATATTCAATTTTATCAAGCCTTCCGCCTATTTCATTTATTTGTTTTTGCGTATCTTCAAAACCCTTAGCCGTCATCTGAGCTAAAGTTTCTATTCTTTTATCAACAATATTTTCCACATCTATTTTAAGAGGAATATCTTTTATAGCCTCTTTTACAACATCTTTTATCTGTTTTAAATCTTTTTTATCCAACATAAATTTTATTATATCAATTTCTATAACGGCAAATCAATAGAGAGAGCGCCGGGACCTAAAAATAAAATGGATAAAGCTGCGGCAAGCAAAATCAAATCAAGCTCGTATCCGTCAACCAATCCTTTTTTAAATTTAATTTTCTTGACATATATGGTCGCAACAACCATAACAGCGGCAATGAGCAAAGCGGCTATTTGCGTGAATATTCCTAAAATTAAAGCTAAGCCTCCGAAAAATTCGGAAACGCCCGTGAGTACCGCGAAAAATTTAGCCGGCTTTATATTTATGGATTCAAAAAATTGGACAGTGCCGGAAAAATTCTTAAAAAGTTTTGGATAACCGTGAGCCACAAAAATAACCCCCAACGCCAACCTAAGAATTAAAGGCGCGACAGCGCTATAAGTAAAAAATTGAGGAAAAACGCTTGGAATGTTAAGCATAAATTTAGTTTAAAGTTTAATATAACTTGTAATATTAATTATTAATTCGACCAAATATATTATAGATTAACTTAATAATAATCCTTTTTTAGGATTTTTCAACTTCAAAAAATTTACAATTTAAAACCTAAATGTTAAAATAATTTATATGGACAGAGAAGTTGTTACCGTCATATTAATTTTATTAGTAATCGGTTTTTTGTGGCTCACAACTCAAACCTCTATTTTCAGCGGCATTGGAAAAGGAGGGCCAAAACTTGAGCCCGAATTTAAAGTTGAAGAAACAAACAAACCCGCTCAAGAAGGACAGAGATTTAATATTTTCAAAAGAGGATTTTTTTCTTTAAGAAGCGGGGGAAATAGTGTTTTAACAAAAGGAGAAGAAATATTTAAAAGGGGCGTGATGATTTCAAATCAGCGGCAAAACAGCAATGAAACTGCCGTAAATCCCGAAGACTCAAAATACAAAAATAAAATATCATTAAGGGTTTCAGGAGCGAGAGAGGCAAGTTCGCTTAACGAACAAATTGAAATTTCTTTATCGTCCTCCGATATAGACAATATTCCAATAACAGGCTGGAAAATAAAAAATTCCAGAAATGAAGAACTGTCAATAAAACAAGCGGCTTATATAGTTTATTCCGCCTCTTCAAACCAGCAAAACGACATAATCTTAAAAAAAGGGCAAAAAGCCTTTCTTGTCACGGGCAGAAGTCCGATAGGCATTAACTTTCTCACAAATATATGCACCGGTTATTTTAATCAATTCCACAAATTTAATCCTTCCCTTAGGCAAGAGTGTCCGCATCCGGCAGATGAGCCTGAATTTCCCCGGTCTCAAATGTCAGATAATTGCTTAGATTATATAGAAGGCCTGCCAAAATGCAGAATGCCTTTTCCTTCGTCATTATCACTGGACATTCCTTGCGTAAATTACGTAAACAGCAATATAAATTATGATACTTGCGTAAAACTACATAAATTTGACAACAATTTTTACGGAAATGAATGGAGGATTTATTTTGAGCGCGACCAGAAATTTTTGAAAAAAGAGAGAGAAAAAATCACTTTATACGACGCCGAAGGAAAAGAAGTGACAACCGTTGAGTATTAAAAATCAACTTAAGCCTCAACAGTTGACCCAGTTAAAAATATCCAATTACAGGTTTCGTCAAAAGCGTATTTTAAAAAAAATCAATAGCGAGATTTCTAACGGAGTTGACTTGCGCTTTTAATTATATATTATTAATATTAAGCCTATTAAAAAGGTTTAAAGTATATTTTTGGAATAATTTCAATTATAATTTATAAGTTTTATCCTTATTATAAAAATGTTAAAAAACGGGCTGTCCGTAATTTAAGAAAATTTACAACTGTTCCGTTTTAATTAATCAATATGGCAGAAAAATTTGAACGAACTAAGCCGCACTTAAATGTCGGCACAATAGGTCACGTTGACCACGGAAAAACCACTTTGACGGCGGCAATTTTACATTGTTTAAATCTGGCCGGCAACAAAGTCAAATTAGAAAAAATAGAAGATATTGATAACGCTCCCGAAGAAAAGAAAAGGGGAATCACTATCGCGCTCCATCACAGCGAGTACGAAACGGAAAAAAGGCATTACGCCCATATTGACGCTCCCGGGCACGCAGATTATATAAAAAACATGATTACCGGAGCCGCTCAAATGGACGGAGCGGTTTTGGTTGTTTCCGCGACAGACGGCCCTATGCCTCAAACGCGCGAACACATTTTGCTTGCGAGGCAAGTTGGAGTGCCGTCAATCATAGTATTTTTAAATAAAGTTGACATGGTTGACGACCCCGAGCTCGTTGACTTGGTAGAAGCGGAAATCAGGGAATTGTTAAATAAATATGAATTTCCGGGAGACACAACGCCAATAATAAGAGGGTCGGCTTTAAAAGCGCTGGAAGCAAAATCAAAAGACGACGACACGGCAAAACCGATTCTTGAACTCGCTAAAACTTTAGACGAATATATACCGGAACCGGTGCGAGACGTGGATAAGCCATTTTTAATGCCTGTAGAAGATGTATTTTCAATAGAGGGAAGGGGGACGGTTGTGACCGGAAGAGTAG
>CAZCIQ010000069.1:0-2984 GCA_964499175.1 uncultured Candidatus Saccharibacteria bacterium
ACAAAATCAATGGGCGGCACTTTGTGCCGCCCACGATCTGGCTCTCAAAAAGCCGTCCAGTTTTGTCTTGGTGCCCGGGGCGGGAGTCGAACCCGCACGGCCTTGCGGCCACAAAATTTTAAGTCTTGCGTGTCTGCCAATTCCACCACCCGGGCTTTAGGACTATTTAATCAAACTCTGGTTTTAAGAGCTTCAATTTTTACTATTCTTTTTTCATGATCGTTAAGTTGTTCTTGATGTCTTTTATCAACTGCCGCGCCCATCGCGCTTTCTTCTTTCCATAAGGAAAATTGTTTAGCCATTCCATCTGCTATGGCGAGCATTTTATTAACTCCTTCTCTTGTTTCCGCTCTTAATTCATTTACTTCTTCTTTTAATTCATTCATCCCTCCTTTTAATCCATTTATATCTCCCTTTAACTCTGTTCTTAAATCACTTATTTTTTTATCTACTTCTAAAAATCCTTTAGCGGTTATTTGCGCCAACTTGTTAATGGTAATTTTTTGTTCTTTATTATTTTTTTCCTTTTGTTTTTTCATGTTTTTCAAGTATATCAAAAATGGTTTTTAAGGCAAATGTTTTACGCGAATAAACAATAATAAGCATTTTTTATTTATTCAAGGAGTATTTTCTCTATTCCAAAACTAAATTCTATTTTTTCATAGCGATTTTGCCTATAAATGTCAATTAATTTTTTCGCGATGTTTTCTAAATCTTCTTTGGAAAATAACGGCAAAAATTTCAGATTTTTTTCTATTACATAAGGATGAATTCCTATATTTTTATAGGCGGTTTTATGAGACGGATTTTCAATATTTTTTAAAATAACGAGATTTTTAATTTGCCAAACTAATTTCCAAAATATTTCTTCTTCATCAATTCCGGCTAAGATGGCTTTTTGAAAAGCAAACCAGCTTTGCCGTTTTAATTTTTGCGAAAAAGCGTCTGTAAATTCAAAAATCAGTTTGTTTGTTTTTTGCAGATGCGCGGCGGCGTCTGAATCTTTAATTTGTTTATTTTCTTCTTTAAAATGCCATAGTTTGTTGGCATTTTTTTTAAAAATGCTTAGGTTTTCTTTACTCATTTCTTTTTCCCAAAAAATAAAAATATTTGAAGAAGCGGCCAAATCGGGCAGTTGTTTTATGAAATAATTTGATTTTTTTTCATCTTCACATATTCTTTTTAAAACAACCAGATTTTTATTGCCGAAAAGATGGTTTGAGAATACGAGTTGTTTAAAATAACTTTCTTCAAAATTGTCTTGAGTTACTTCAAAAAAAGAAAAGTCATTGCCTGATTTTTCGCGCAGTTTTTTAAGCATTTCGTTTAATTTATCCAGACTTTTTCCGGTGTTTTTTCCGTAAGCAAGATACAGCATAAAACTTGGGCTATTGTTTATTTTTTTAATAAAAACTAAAATTAATTCAATGGCTTTCTTCTTTGTTTTTATCCTCGGATTAATAATAGGCAGTTTTCTTAATGTGGTCATTTTAAGATATAACACAGGAAAATCAATAATAAAAGAAAGATCAAAATGTTTTTCTTGCGGAAAATATTTAAAATGGCGGGAGCTTATTCCTTTTTTTAGTTTTATAGTTCAAAAAGGGCGCTGTAAAAATTGCAAATCTAAAATTTCAATTCAATATCTTGTTGTTGAACTTATAACGGCCGTTATATTTGTTGTCGTGTTTTTTAAATTTCAAAATTTTATAAACTTTAATTATTCTTTATCTTATTTTCTAACCGTCAATTCTTATGTTTTATTTTATATCGCCGCTTTTTTAGTATTTTTTAGCAATTTGCTTATTATAAGCGTCTACGATTTTTATCATAAAATTATTCCGTCATTTTTTGCTAATTTTCTGATAATTTTTGGTATTTTATACGCTATTTTTTTATTTTTTTCATATCGGACATTTAGCTTAGCGATATGGACGCAATCTCCTGTCCATTATTTTCTAATGGACAAGGCATTTAGTTTCAATGCTTCTTTTTCGCATATTTTAAGCGGTTTAATTTTCGCTTTTTTCTTTTTTAGCTTGTCTTTTATATCAAAAGAAAAATGGATGGGATACGGGGATTCAAAAGTAGCGCTTTCCATAGGATTTTTTTTAGGGCCAGTTAAAACATTTTTTGCTTTCTTGTTTTCTTTTTGGGCCGGAGCTTTAATCAGTATAGTTATTTTAATTTTACTTAAAAATAAATTATCTTTAAAAAGTCAGATTCCTTTTGCTCCATTTTTAGCTTTAGGAGCTTTTTTAAGCTTTTTAATTTGAACTAAAAGGTTTGTAATGGTATAAAATATGTGTAGCGCCTATAGCTCAATTGGTCCCGTACCTTTGCCTCGTTAGCTCAGTTGGCAGAGCAGTTGCCTCTTAAGCAAACGGTCGGGGGTTCGAATCCCTCACGAGGCAAAGGTACGGGATAAACGTTACAGGGGCCTCTTAAGCCCAAGGTTCCAGGTTCGATTCCTGGTGGGCGCAAAATCAGTAAATAAATATGTAAAAAAGTCAATCCCGTGGCGGGATTGACTTTTTCCTTTATAGGAATATACTACATTTAGTAATAATTATCACATAGTATATATTATTACTAAAAAGGTTGAAAATTTAAAATAACTTGTTAAATAAAGCCGGATTTAACAAGTGGATAAAATTATAAGAAATAAATTATAAGTTTTAAAATTAATTTAATTTATGTTTATATTCCTGATTTAGAAAATTTGTGAATATAAATATACAAACAAAAATGAAAAAAACAAAAAAAGATAAAAAAACGAAATTTTTTTCCGCGATATTGATCGCGGCGGTTTTATTTGGCATTGCGCCATTTTCAATTCAAAAAACGCAGGCGGCTCTAACACCAGGCGGCGTTACGGGTCCGGTAAATCCGGAAACAGGGTTACCGAATTGGTATATGGATCAGAATGGACTGGTTTTGGAATTAATTGAATCGGCTGATGGATTTGGAATCGGAGCGCCCGT
>CAZCIQ010000070.1:0-2913 GCA_964499175.1 uncultured Candidatus Saccharibacteria bacterium
CTTCTTCCGAGTTCCAGTTTATTTTTCATCGTCTTTTCTTTTTTAATTTCTGAAATATGCGCAAGACCGGCAACGCCTTCTTTTACGCTCACAAGAGCGCCGTGCTTGTTAAACCTGATAACCACGCCATTAATAATATCTCCTTTATGGTATTCTTCTTTTATGTCTTCCCACGGGTCATGCTTCAAGGATTTAATGGAAAGAGAAATTTTGTCGTTTTCAATACTTGTAACTTTCGCCTGCACTTTATCCCCCACTTTAAAAAGATCGCGCGGACTTTCCACCAAAGACCAATCAAGCTCCGATATGTGCACGAGCCCTTCAAGCCCTTCTTCAACTTTTATAAATATTCCAAAATCAACTATGCCACTCACTTCTCCTTCCACAACATCGCCTATATTGTATTTAAGTATCGCTTTTTTTACGGTTTCGTCTTTAACATTTTTTTCAGAAAAAATAAGCGTGCTTTCTTTATAATTAATATCCGTTATCGTAACTGATAAAGTTTCTCCGACTATTTTTTTCAACTCTTCAAGAATTCTGTCCTTATCTCCCCCTTCAATGCGAGGATAATGTTCGCTCTTAAGATGCGAGGTCGGAATAAAACCGGTAAGAGTCTTCCATTCAAGTATTAAACCTCCTTTGTTCGCGGCTACAACTTTCGCGGTTAAAACAATCCGTTGTTTCATAGATTCTTCAGCTTCTCTAAAAACAACTCCCTTGCTGGCTTCTTTTAGAGAAAGCGCCATAAAGCCTTCCGGAGTCTCGCAATCCGACACTTTAACCATCACGGTGTCACCCTGCATTAAATTTTTTATAAGGTCGCGGGATTCTATAAAATCTCTTCCGTAAACCACGCCAATATTCGTTCCAAGCTCTATATAAAGCATCAGCTTTGATTTCACCAAAACCCTGCCCTCTATAATATCATTAACCTTAAGCCCTTCTCCCGGAAAGGTTTTTAACAGATATTCCATCACATTTTTGCTTTTTTTGCTGTCTTTTAATATTGCTGTTGCAACTGCGTTTGTCATATTAAAATATTAACTATTTTTATTTTAAATGAAAGAGTTTTGAACATCGTTCTCTATTTTATAATTATTATTTGTAATTTTCGCGTTTAGTATCCGGTCTATTTTAAAAACTCTTTTTGCCTGCCTCAAATGGCAATACCCTTCAATAATATGTTTGTCTACGGAAAAAATATCAACCAATCTTTTGTTTTTTGCCGAACTGGATTTTTTGAAATCGGGGCTGTGAGTCACATAATCTATCTCAACGGTTTTTCTCTCCTCAAAAGCTTTTTCCAAAATTTCCCGCACGCTCTCTTTTGCTTTTCCCCAAAAAACGGGAATGGCGACCTTCGTATTTTGCCTGTTTAAAAACAAAACATGGCCGTTTTTTTTTCCGTATTCATAAACATCTTTGGTTATTAAAACGTCTTTTACGCAATATTTTTTTATATCTTCCATATTGCCTTCTTTATACCATTTTATAGCCTGAAGGCCGTCTGCCGATTTTTTAACGCCCAAAGTCGTGCCAGCTATATTATCAAGCGATACCCTAAAACCAACTCCTTTCACCACATCTTCCATTAAATCCAATTTATTAAAAGAATCAACTTTAAAAGAGTAAGCCACTAAAATAGGCACATCAAAGCTCGCGCTGTTAAAGCCTATTAATGTTCCAGCTTCATCCAGTAATTTTTGAAATTGATTTAGATTTTTTTCTTCAAAAACAAAAGTTTTTGAATGATTATACGAATAAGCCGCGACAACGGAAATTCCTAAAAGATGAAGATTTTCTCTTCCTCCCACTTCATCAAAACTTTTCTGAGTCTCAATATCAAAAACAATGGTATCTTTCATGAATTCTAAAGGCTTTTGTTTATGGATTTTGTCAATCTTGATTTTTTCCTGCTTGCCGTGTTCTTTTTTATTACTCCCGTCTTCACGGCTTTATCATAAGCCGCGTAAGATAAAGAAAGCAGTTTTAAAGCTTCTTCCTTATTTTTTTTCTTTAATTCTTTTCTTATTTTTCTATCTATGTCTTTAATCGCCTTTTTTCGTTTAAGGTTTCTTTCTCTTCTTTTTATTGATTGCCTCAAGGCTTTTTTTGCTGATTTTATAATTGGCATAAAATATAAACTACTGAAAAACTTTTAAAATTACTGACTTTGATGAGGAAATTTTGTGTTCCAAAATTTGCTTTTCTGCCGTAATGCCAATAAGTTATTACTGAATATAAAGTTTTTTGGCAGGTCCGCTGAACGCAAATTTTGGAACACAAAAATTTCCTTTTCCGTCTTACATTTTTCAATGATTTCAAATAATTATTTAAAAAATATCACACATAATAAAAAATGCAAGGAACAATTTACATTAACAAAAAAACCGCTCTCAAATCTCAAAAGCTGTTTTCTAACTCCATGCAATTTTCAGTTTACAGATCTCTTCGTAAAAAATTATCTGTAATCAGGAATGTCTGGCACTAATCTCACGGATTCATATTTACGTTCCAGTCCTGTAACCCCACAATTTGGACATTCATAACTCTTGCAAGCAACTCCCTTCAGAATCTCAATCTCGCCTTGGAAATTGCAATTAGCGCAAAATACTTTAATTTTATATATTTCTTTTTCCATAGCTATATGAAAATTTTGATAAGTTCGTCGACCGACAACCCTGTCTCTTTTGCTGTTTTTGCAACCAATAAAACAAAATCCATAACATTCCGAATAGAAGATAAAGAGCTTTTCACTTTTTCTAAAAAAGTCTTTTCTTTACTTCCTTCAGCGGCTTTGTAAAACTTCTCACTAATTTTATCTTGTATCTCGAGAAGTATTTGAACGGATTGGTGCCTACATACTAACCTGAACCGCACCAGTCATCTTTCCTAAAACAAAAACTTCAT
>CAZCIQ010000071.1:0-935 GCA_964499175.1 uncultured Candidatus Saccharibacteria bacterium
TCACATTTATAATTCAAGGTAAGAAAAATTCCTTCTCCCAAATTTTTGTTCCGCTATCGCTGCACAAAAACTTCGGATAATGCCGGTACGTTAACGCAACACTAGTGACGCGGACGTTAAGTGAAATAACAAAAAACTCTTTTAAATTCCTATGAATAATTATACAACTTTAATCCAAAGTTATATTTCTCATTCAAACGAAAAAAAAGTTATTAAAAAAATTTTAGTCAAAGTGTTAAATCACAAAAAATACAACAACCTTTTAGATATTGGTTGCGGCACTGGCGAAATACTTGAACCGTTTATAAAACTTTTTGATAATATTATAGCAGTAGACAAAGAATTTAGACTGAACAAAAATATTACGGATAATTCAAAAGTTGCTTTTGTACAACAGAACTTTCTTAAATTCCAAACTGATATTCTATTTGATGTCATCTTAGCCGCTTATGTATTATGGGAAATTCCGTACCAATCTTGGAACGCTTTTTTCGTAAAAGTAAAAACCTTATTGTCGGAAAAAGGATTTCTAATAATTATTGATGAGTATTCAAAAAAAGGCGTAGATAACATTTTTTTTAATTTCAACACTAATCTAACAAAAGCTTCTCTTTACCCCGATTGGTATGATTATCTCAGCTTGAAAAAAATAAAACATGAAAGACACCCTTTTTCTTCGCAAATAAAAACCAACAATGCACAAGAAATGTATGATATCCTAAAATTCTTCTTTCAGGGAATTGAAAGGGAGGCATTCTATACAAATAACAAAAATAAAATAATGAAAGAATTAAAGGGCAAGGAAAGTGAGAATCATTGCATAATCAACATGCAGCACTCCATTGATGTATTATATTTATAGATAAAAAGAGATTTTTTGTTACATCACACAACTAATTATATCCCCACCAACCACAAACATGGTATAGCCAAAA
>CAZCIQ010000071.1:945-2813 GCA_964499175.1 uncultured Candidatus Saccharibacteria bacterium
ATTACGCGCAGAAGAAACAACAACCTTAACGCCGTTAAATAAATTATTGCCTTAAATTAGCGATTAAATCAGTTTTCCACTTGACAAAATTCGCTACATATCATACCCTACAAGTACACATTGGCAGGAGGCTGGCCAGCCGAGCGGCAAAACGCTCGGCTTTTATATAGAAATATTTATGTCCTACGAAATCGTTTTTGACATTGAAACCCAAAATACTTTTGCGGACGTAAATAATGACTTTAAAAAATTATTAATTTCCTGCGTTTCAATTTATCGCTCGGACACCGGCGGCTATCACAGTTTTGAAGAAAAAGAGTTGGGACAGTTGTGGCCAATTTTGGAAAAGGCCGACCGGATAATCGGTTTTAACAGCGAACATTTTGATATTCCGGTTTTAAATAATTATTACGCCGGCGAACTGGCAAAATTTTCGCATTTGGACATTATGAATTCAGTGAAAGATGCGCTAGGTATTCGTTTGAAACTGGCCGACATCGCCGAAGCGACTTTGGATAATGTTACCAAAAGCGCTGATGGCTTGCAGGCAATTCGCTGGTGGCGCGAAGGCAAAATTGACGAAATAAAAAAATATTGCGAGCAGGATGTGCGCGTTACCAAAGAATTATACGATTTTGGCAGACAAAATAACCAATTATTTTATAAAAGTTTTAAAGGCGAAATTTTGCCGTTCGCGGTGAATTTTAAACCAGCGGCTACAACTGCCCGCGCCATTAATTTTACTTTGCCATTTTAATTATGTTTTCCCTGCGCCGTGAAACCGATTATGCTCTACGTTTGCTAAAAACGCTATCGACCGCGCCCAAAGGCCGCGCGAGTTTGATGACTGTGTCCAACGCGACCGGTATTTCTTTTTTATTTTTACAAAAAATCGCCCGCAAGCTGCGTTTAGCCGGACTAATTAAATCAGTTAAAGGCGTATCCGGCGGCTATGAATTAAAAATTAAACCGAATAAATTAAATTTAAAACAAATTATTACTGTTATTGAAGGTGGTTGTGCCTTATGGTCATGTTGCGAAAGCAATGGCGGTTGCGTTCCAAATCAATGCGACATCGGTAAGCGCGCGAAAACTGTCAATAAAAAAGTGCTTAAATTTTTGGCAGACGTGAAGTTGAGTGATTTTTAAAATTATGCTCCCGAAACTAAAAAAAATCCGGGAGGTATATTTTGACCACGCGGCCGCTACTTATGTTATACCAGAAGTCCGCCAAGCGATGGAACCGTATCTGGAAAAAAATTACGCTAACCCATCTTCTTTGTATAAATTAGGACGAATAAATAACAGCGCTATTAACAATGCTCGCCGCACGATTTCAACCGCGCTAAAAACTTTGCCAGATACAATTATTTTTACCTCTGGCGGTACGGAATCCGACAACCTCGCTATTTTTGGGATGGCTAAAACGCATGCCAAGCACGGCAAACACATTATTTCTATTATAATTGAACATCCTGCTGTTTTGCATCCTTTACGCGAGTTAGAAAAAGACGGTTTTAAAATTACTTACGTTCCAATAAATAAAGAGGGGGCGGTTAAAACCCAAGACATCATCAAAGCCATTCGGCCGGATACAATTTTAATTAGCGTGATGTTTGCTAATAATGAAATAGGAACAATTGAACCAATTGCCGAAATTGGCCGAGCGATTTTAAAATATCGCCAAACTAATAAAACAATTTATCCCTATTTTCACAGCGATGCTTGCCAAGCGGCTGGCTATTTGAATTTGGATGTTGAAAAATTGCATGTGGATTTATTGACAATTAACAGCAATAAAATTTACGGACCAAAAGGAGTAGGCGCTCTATACATACGTCGCGGTGTAAAAATTAATCCGCTGATTT
>CAZCIQ010000072.1:0-2802 GCA_964499175.1 uncultured Candidatus Saccharibacteria bacterium
ATTTTTCAAAGCCTCCATTTTCTTCCATAACCAAAGCGCCGTCATCCAAGAAAAACTCAATTGTTTTCGGACTTCCCGATTCATCAACGGAGTTTAAGTAAAGGGTTCCAGGATTTGCGTCCAAAACGCTTTTTCTAACATCTATATTATTTGCTAATTTTGTTTCTTTTGTTAATCTTTCAAGCGCTATTTCAGCGTCGTTTCTTATAATTTTCATAACCTGAAAATTATTATATGTTTTTAAGACGATAAAAATAGCATTTATGGAGGATGCTAATATAATAGAAAAAACACCTAGATAAATTACTATTTCTATAAAGGAAAATCCCTTTTTGTTTTTAATTATTTTTCGCATAGAAATATTTCAGTTATTAAAAATGTTTGTGATAATTCCGGAAATTTTTTTTGTCGTGGTTCCATTTTTAGATTGCCAGGAAACGAACACGGTGAATTTTTTGGTGTTTGGGTCTAACGCGCCCGACGAAGAAATGTCATCGCTCCCGTTTCTTAATACATTTTCCAAAATAAATTTTCTTTCAAAAACGCCGTCAATATAAATATTTGAGCTTGTCGCTTTCCACATTGCATTATCAAAACTCAGATAATACTCCGTGGAAGGAGGAAGAGTTAAGATTTGCGAAGCGTATCCCCCGTCTCTTAATGTTTTCACCGCTTCCACCCCTTCTTCAAGCAAAAAAGCCGCCTTTGTGTTTTTTATTGATTCTTTCCCCACTTTTAAAAACATTTTTGAAATATCACCTATACCAAAAAGTAAAATCAAAATTATGCCTGCGCCGATCACGATTTCCAAAATGCCGAAACCATTATTTTTTTTAAAGTTATTGCGTTGCGTCATATATAAAAAAATCAGTAAATATTCATAACTCCGCTTTGGCTAATTTTAATGTTCCTGGTCCTTGCCTGATTATTTATCAGCCTTAAACTAATTGTTCCGTATTTATCCGTTTCTCCGGTAAGTTTTTTGAAAAACAAATCTTGCCCGCCGCCATTTAAGGAAATATCATATATTTCCACGAGACCTAAAATTTTGTATTCTTTATTATTCGGGTCGGAGCCGTTATATACACTGCCGTTAAAAAATACGATTTTTGATTGCTCAAAATGGACGCCATGCTCCGTAAAATCTTTTGAAGACGAAGTATTTGATCTTGCCCCGTTTATAACTGATACTATTTTATTTGTTTCCGCGTCAAGCGCTTTTTCTTGATTAAAATTTTTAAACGTTTGCGTTGCTATGGCTAAAATAATCGCGATAACGGCGATTGCC
Source organism: uncultured Candidatus Saccharibacteria bacterium (assembly GCA_964499175.1). GTDB lineage: Bacteria > Patescibacteriota > Minisyncoccia > CAZCIQ01 > CAZCIQ01 > CAZCIQ01. The sequence goes on from CAZCIQ010000072.1 coordinate 1,289, forward strand.
GTAAGAATTTCAATTAACGAAAAACCTTTTGAAAATTTAAAAACCATTTGACTACATTGTATCTCAAATGGCTTTTTATTGGAAATCAAATAATTTACTCTCGCGCTAATATATTAATAACGGTAATTAGAGATAATAAAAATGTTAAAGAATTTGAAAAAATTGCTGGAAAAATTACAGAAAACGGATAAATTATAATACCTAAAATAATTAAAAACCATTCTTTAATCTTTTATCAAAACTGATTTTAGAAAAATCTGGAGAAATTATGATTTAAATCAATTCTTTTTAAAAGGAAATCCCAAGAGTTTAAAACATTCAATTGCTTCGTTTCTTGATCTTGCATTTGTGGTCATAGTTACTTCAAAGCCAAAAATGTTTTTTGTGTTTTCGTTTATTGTCTCGGGAAAGGCGGTATGCTCTTTAAAGCCAATGGTTAAATTTCCTTGCTTGTCAACCGATTTTAAGTCCAGTCCCCTAAAATCGCGCACGCGAGGCAAGCTCACGTTTATGAGTTTGTAAATAAAATCGGACATTTTTTTGCCTCTCAGTGTAGCTTTATATCCTAAAACCATTCCAACCCTTGTTTTGAAGGTTGCTATGGCTTTTTTGCTTTTCGCGGCCGCGGGCTTTTGTCCGGCAATTAAAGACAGCATCTTTAAAAGCTCTTCAATCATTTGTTTGTCATCTTTAAATTTTCCGATTCCGCTGTTTATAACTACTTTTAAAAACCGAGGCGCCGCCAAGTCGCTTTTATACCTGAATTTTTTTTTCATTTCTGGAATAACTATTTCATTATATTTTTTTTTAAGAAGACTGGACATTTTTTATTTAAAATTTAAAACTTGCATGGTAAATTTAAAATTTTTTTGAATTTACAACTCTCCTTTGCATTTTTTACAGACTCTCATTTTAGTTTTATCTTCTAAAATTTTTTTGCCGATTCTTGTTCTGCCGCCGCAATTTTTGCAAATAATCATAGCGTTTGAAACATTAAACGGAGCCGCGGTTTCAACCGTTTGCCCTTTTTGGCCTTGCTTTTTTGGTTTGACATGCCTTTTTCTTAAATTAACATTTTCCGCGATAAGCCTGCCTTCTTTCGGCAGAACTTTTATAACTTTGCCTTTTTTATTTTTGTCTTTGCCCGCAATAACTACAATTTCATCGCCTTTTTTAATAAGAATTTTGCGTTTGTTTTCTTTTTTAGCCATTAATATATAACATACTGTTTTAACAATATAAATCAAGTCTTTATTAAATTTGGTGTCAAAATTTGGTGTCAGCCACCATTTATAGTAAAATAATTCTTGTGCCAAGAATAAAACGAGTTGATGTCGGAGATTATGTCTACCATGTAATAAATCGCGCGAACGCAGGTATTCGTATTTTTAACACAGATGACGATTACCAGTTATTTGAGGTAATTTTGGAAGAAGGAAAAGAGCGCGTTGATATGCGTATTCTCGCTTATTGCATAATGCCGAATCATTGGCATCTTGTGTTGCATCCAATTC
>CAZCIQ010000073.1:0-2593 GCA_964499175.1 uncultured Candidatus Saccharibacteria bacterium
ATTTTTGAGTTCCTTAATCTTCTTTTCAATCGGTTCAATTTGCGCAACAATTTTGTCTTGGGCAGATTTTGAAACTAGAGGGATTTTAATATTTTTAAGGTCATAAGATTGTAAATTTGGTTGCGCTTTTTGAGAAACAACTCCCCAAATATATTTTTGTAATAAACTGCTTTGAAAAAGTTTTTCGTAAAAATATGGATTATGTTTTTCTTTATTTTTTAATCTTAATAAAATTGTGTTATTAGAAAATGTTCCTCCTTCAAACTCTCTTACCAAATTTATTTTTCCAATAGTGGCCCCAATGGTTGCTAAAATTAAATCATCTTTCTTCAGTTTTTTATTCTCATTAACATCACAGGATTCGTCTAAATAAACGAGATCTTTATCATCAATTTCATACTTGAAAGATAAGTCGCCAATTCGAATATATGGAATATCGGTTTTTTCTTCCGTGTAAAATTCTGTGTAAGAATTTCCGTTTATTAAGTAAAAAATATCGCTTAGTACTACATTGTCGTAAACGGCTAGATTTTTAGTTGTAAACCAAAATTTCTCATCAAACCTTAAATATTGGTGAGTTGAGAATTCCCGAAAATCAGTTGTAAATTGTTTTAGTGGCATAGTTATTTCTGAATACAATGCTGAATAAATATCATCGCCAAGTTTAAAATTGTACGAGCGTTCTTCTCGGTCGCGTATTCATCTTTTGGATGAGCATCGCCAGTAGCTTTTCGCTCACGAGCAAAAATAGCCTCGGTATTTTTGAAAATATTTTGAGTAAAAATATCATTCGGAATTAGATTGTTCTTCTGCCCTTCTGATATTAACGATGATAAGTTTTTTCCTCCTGTTTTCCCATCAACTAAAATCTGTAAGTATGCTTCTACGGCAGAAATAGTTTTTGTTACACAACCGCTATATCCCTGTGGAGTGTTTTTTATATAATCAGAAAAAGCGTCGGATAATATCTCGTTTACCTTTTTCCATTTTTGATCTGATAAATAACCTAAAACTGGCTCGTATATTTCTTCAATTATTTTTGCGTCTTGCCGTGGTATAAAACCATCCCTAGTTAAATAATACCTAATCCCGAACTGTAGAAAAACATCGTTGATTCTACTCGAGAAGTTATCAAAAAATTTATATTCTGCTTTTGTTTTCCGCTCTAAAAAATCTTTTTCAGTTTCGTTTTCTGATTTGTAGATATAATCATCATTTTTAGTAAACTCATATAAAAATTTGGCGTATGCAGATAGTAACTCCATAACTACAACTTCCGCTTGATTCATAAAAATATTGTAGAAATCATAGCAAGCCGTGTTTAGATTCGGATTTTTTAAATAACTATCAGCGAAACTCTTTGCCTTGTAATTCTCATTCAAAAATAAAATACTCTTATGTATAGTTTTTTGTTTATATTCCTTTTCTCTGTATTCTCCATAAAACTCATAAAATCTCTTTTCAACACCGCCCATCATTCCGTACTCTTCCTTTAATTGTGCATCAAAAAAATGCCAATCCAAATAATGCCAGATTTTTTGTTTCTCCTCTGGGCTCAAATTATCCCAAATTCTCAAACCCAAATCAGGTTTGAGAGATTCTTTTGAGTCTGCATTTATTTCACTCCAAAGTTTAAACATAAATTTAAAAATTACTCCCACTCAATTTTTCGCATATAATCCAGCGCGGTTAATTTTCCGCCCTCCTTCGCCAAGGCTTCGGCGGGCAAGTCATCAATTAAAATCTCGCCTTTGTCGTTGGTGCGATATAGTTCGTTCGGCATCGGTTTTTCGCCGCGCTTGGTGCGTTTGTAGCCCACATTTCCCACTTCCGCCATAAAAATCTTGTAATTAAGCTCTTTTGCCACTTCGCCAAACACCCACCAAGTGTTTACAAAGCCAAACGCGTCTTTGGTGTCGTTGTCGTATTTGTAAAGCTCTTTGAGTTCGTCTTGATATTTTTCTATCAATTCTTTGGCAGAAAGTTTTTTGTCATCTTCTTCAAGATAATCCTTGAGCATTCGCGCGAAAATTTGCTTTTCTTCCGCTTCTTTCAGATCTTTGACCGACGGCAATTTTTTCCTGTCTTTGCCTTCAAGATACACGACAAGCAAATTTTCGCATCGGGTTTTAAGCGCGCTCCATTCGTTTGAGTATTTGCTCCAGAGTTTGTTCCATTCTTCTATTTCCGCTTTGGTTTTCTTTTGGGCGAAAAGCAGACTGGTTTTGGTGGAAGTAAATGGCTCAAAGGTAAGCTGAGGCAAACTCACTACCGCTTTTACTTTGAAATATTTATAGATGAACAGGCGGATGTATTTGTTTTCCGTGGTGTCAAACACGCTTTCGGGCAAAACTACGCCAAAGCGGCCGCCCGGTTTTAAGAGTTGATACCAGCGTTCCACAAATAAATTTTCGGAGTTCTTTTTATCTCCGAAAACGAATTCTCTTTTGACATTCTTTTTTGTTTCGTTATCTAAGTCCACGCTAAAAGGCGGATTGGTGATAATGACATCAAACTGGCCATTCACTTCTTTGTCAAAATAGGTTTTATCCTGCTCCTATTGTTTTAGAAAGTTCGGCGCAGTTTCTTTGTT
>CAZCIQ010000074.1:0-2434 GCA_964499175.1 uncultured Candidatus Saccharibacteria bacterium
TATACTACAGCCCCACAAATGCAAATTAGAATTTTAGGGATTATTTAAATATTCTTAAAAAGAATTATTTAAAATTGAAAAATGTTTTTGGCTTTTCTTTGCTCCTGATTTCTTCTTTTTTTATTTCTTTACGTTCGATTTTTTCTGGATGTTTTATTATTTGAACAATTCCTGAATTTTTCAATCCAAAAACTTTGTATTTATTTGTAGTTTCATTATAGCTGCATTTGTATGATTTTTTAGGTTTGCTGTTACACATAAGTTTTATTTCATTTTTTAGATTGCATTTTTCGCTTATTTCATGTATATTAGCTATTTCAAAATCCTTAACGCATATTTCTTTGGTTGTTTGATTTGCTAATTGTTTATCGATTGTTATATTAGTCAAATTTAGCCTGTTATGAGAAAAGTCGAATTCAAACTCCATTATAGTTAGATTGTTGTCATAAAATTTTACATGGGATGTTTTGTTGAAAAATCGCGATAAATCATCTGAATTGCCAATAAATATGCTTAAATTTACTGTTGAAGTATTGATGGATTTTTCATTTCCTATTAAATTGTCAATACTGTCATTTATCCCGTCATTGTCCATATCATTTTCAATCAAGTCGAGAACAATAACTGTAAATTCAGCTGAATCGCTTAAAAACCCGTCAGAAACTGACGCAAGCAATGCGTATATGCTGCTGTCATTTTTTGTTGTTTTCCAGACAAAAATATTATTATTTTTTGAAAATTTAGAAGAGTTTATTGAAAAAGTTAGATTGCCATTATCAGCATCAAAAGCTGAAAGATTTATTGTAATTGTATCTGTTTCCTTTACAGTTATATTGTTTATTGGATTCAAAATCGGCTTATTGTTTAGCTTTATAAAGAAACGCTGTGCATTGTTAGTTTCGTCGCTTTCCTCAACTAAGTTATTGGAATCTGCAATTACTGTTATTTCAAAATCAGAAAAATCAGTAAAATTTAACTGATACGTAACTTCCGAATTTGGCATTAATAAATTTGACTTGTTTATTTTGGAAAATGTATTGTTGTCAAAAATTTCTGTGAAAACATTGAATGCGTGCTTATTTCCAACATTCTTAAATGTGAAGTTTATAGAAATATTGTTTATTCCATATTTATATTCATCAGAAGCCGATATATTGACAGTCAAATCCGGCAAATTTGGAGCTTCAAAATCATTGAAGAGCTCCGCGACGCCGGAATTTCGGCTGGAGAGTCGTTGGGGAGAGATTCCATCAAGTCCCAGCTGAAAATTGCCGATAAATCGCAAGCAGAATTCTCGCTTATCCTCGGGCAGAAAGAAGCGATTGACGGAACCATCATCATTCGTGAGATGGGCTCGGGTAACCAGGAAATTATTCCGTTTGACCGCCTAATTGATACGCTGAAAAAGAAGTTAAAACGGTCGTAATAAGATGGCTCGCTTAAAAAGGTATGCCAGACTGTTTATTCTGCAAAATAACGAAAAAAGAACTGGGCTCGGATGTTGTTTTTGAGGACGCCGATCTCATGGTGTTCAAGGATGTTCACCCGAAAGCGCCGGTTCACGTGCTTATCGTTCCAAAAGAGCATATTCAGTCCATCGCGGATCTTGAAGAAAACCACAGCGCGGTGCTTGCGCATATGCTCTATACCGCAAAAAAAGTAGCGAAAGAAACATATCAACTAGCCGGATATAAATTAATTTTTAATGTCGGCAGAGACGGGGGCCAGGTGATCGATCATCTGCATCTCCATTTGCTCGGCGGATGGTCGAAGGGGGAAGACCCCAATCAAGTAATTCCAAACGTTTAAATTTTTCAAATTTTAAATTCTGAATCCTGCATAACGGACTTCGTTCATAATTCAGCATTCATAATTTAGAATTCAAGGTATGGTCTTCGTACGAAAAAAAGACAAAGAAACATCGTCAGCCATGCTCCGGCGGTTTTCCCGCATGGTCCAGCAGTCAGGTGTTTTAATCGAAGCGCGCAAGGGTAATTCCTATAAAAAGCCGATGAACAAGCGCGCCATGAAAAACCAGGCGCTCCGCCGCATCAAAAAACGGACCGCGCGCGAAAAGCTCGCAAAACTTGGGAGACTCAAAGCTCCCGCAAAGAGGCGCTAGACAGGGTTTATCATCTTTTGTTTTCATTTCTATGGCGCTCAAAATAACAATTGAGTCGGATTTGAAGGACGCGATGAAAAACAAAGAGGAGCTCAAGCTCTCTGTATTACGCATGCTTCTATCTGCTATTCGTAACAAAGAAATCGAAAAACGGACAAAGCTTTCCAAAATAAATTCAGCCGACCTTGAAAAGGATTTCCAATTGACGGATGACGAAATCGTGGATGTACTCCGCTCCGAGGCAAAAAAAAGGAAAGACTCCGTTCTCGGGTACGAACAGGGAGGACGGACGGAGATGGCGGAAAAAGAAAA
>CAZCIQ010000075.1:0-2382 GCA_964499175.1 uncultured Candidatus Saccharibacteria bacterium
TTGGGGGGAAGGAATTTTTGCCCGCCCTCGCTTTTCCGCCGCCGCCGAATTTCGTTTTTTGCTTCGCAAAAAGCGTCGCAAGAAAAGGTGTTGCCCTTGCCCCAGCCCTCCCGTGCGCGGGCAACGAATTTACTCCCTTATTCATTGTATCATTATAATACAACATTGCCTAATAATGCAACAAGGGCTATAATGTTAATAACTATATGGCTGGAATATCAACAAAGCTCGGCAAAAACTTAAAGCGGATTAGAACCGCAAAAAAAATGTCTCAAGGCGCAATCGCTCGGAAATTGGAAGTCCACCGAGCGTATGTTAGTGGAATTGAAAATGGGAAAAGAAATCCAACACTTGCGACAATAGATAAATTAGCGAAAGCTCTCAATGTTTCCGTTGATGAGTTATTGAAATAAATATGGAAATAATTTTATTGATATTTGGCGGTTTGATTTTATGGGGGATTATAGCCGCCATTGTTGAAAAAATAAGACAACCAATTAGGGATAAAGCGGCACAGGAAGCTTTAAAAGATTTTGATATTCAAAACCAAAAAGAAGAAGTTTTATCCGTAAATAATAATTTTATACCTGAAGAAATGAAATGTCCTAAATGCAATGGAATGTTAGTACGTCGCATTGGAAAATTCGGTCAATTTTGGGGTTGTGTTAATTTTCCGAATTGTCATTTTACTAAACACAAACTTTAAATATGGGATATTTTGAAACGAAGAAAAAAGAACTTGAAGATTTAATTAAACTCGTTCAACAAGAAAAGAGTCGTTTCGAAGTTATCGCAAGCCGAGAGAGGCAAGAATTAGACGGGAAAATAGAATGGAATAAAAAATTAAAAGAGGGCGTTGATCAAATGGCGAAGGAAAGACAAATCGGTTTTCCTTGGCTTGCGAAGGCCTACGAAGAACTTTTATTTCTGCAGGATAAGAAGTTGGTTGGTTATCTTCGCAATAAAAAACATCCCGCTATTAAATCAAGCGAAATTATAAGCGAACAGGCACGACTAAAAAGAGAGGCAATAAGAGATAAAAAGATAGCGGAATATTTAGTCGCTTATTATGAAAATATTGCTCCATTTCTCGTTGACTTAAAAGAAGAAGTTGATATCGCTACCGAAGAAGAAAGGGCTTTATTGGAAGAATACTCCGAAGAGGAGCTGCAAGATTACGCGACGCATTATTTAACAAAAGAAGAATATAGAAAATTACCGAGCGTTGAGAAAAATCAAATGGCCCTTGATCGTTTTTGGAAAAGGCCAAAATCAAAATGGCTAATAGGTCGTCTTTACGAAAGATTTGTCGGCTATCTTTATGAAGAGCAAGATTATGATGTGGAATATGTTGGAATATTTAAAGGATATGAAGATTTAGGACGAGATTTAATTTGTCAGAAGAATAACGAATTCATTGTTATTCAATGTAAAAATTGGGCCAAATTTAGGACAATTTATGAAAAACATATTTTCCAATTTTTTGGCACAGTTTTTCAGTATAAAGACGAGAATCCAAACAAAAAAGTAAAAGCGATTTTTTATACTTCAACTGGATTATCTGATTTAGCGAGACGTTTTTCAAAAGAACTCGGGATAGAATTAAAAGAGAATTTTAAATTTAATAAAGATTATGCTTCAATAAAATGTAATGTTTCTCGCGTTGATGGTACAAAAATTTATCATTTACCATTTGACCAGCAATACGATAATACAAAAGTTGAGAAAAAGCGTGGCGAATTTTATTGTAGAACAGTAAAAGAAGCAGAAGAAGCTGGTTTTAGACGAGCATTTAGGTATAAGGGAAATAAACAACAAAAAGCATGAACAAGAGTAAAAAAAAGAAAATGAAAGAAGGAATGAAAAAGACTATTGGACGACTGGCTGTTGCCCACGTTAAGAAAGGCGTTAAGTGGCACGGAGCTAATTTACACGCAGTTTCAGCTTTGTGTATTTGTTGTTTTATAGATGCTCTTGGCAAATATGTTTATGGTGGTGATGCAGATAAATGTAAATTCAAGCGATTTATAGAAAATTATATGCCAAGCTTTTACAAAACTTTAATTGATAAAGCTACGAGCGAAAGGCAGAAAGAACGAGAATTTTATCTTGAATTATTTTACTCTTATGTTAGGTCGGGTTTGGTTCATGAGTATTTCCCCAAACAAAAAAATGTAGAAGTTGAAATAAAACCCAGAAATTGCAACAAAATAGTTTCCGGCCCAAAGAATAAATTGATTATCTGTTTGCCTGAATTGAAAAAAGAATTTGAAAATAGTTTAGATAGAGCATTGGGTGATATTTTGTAGTGGCGGCGCACCAACTTCGTTGGCACGAAATTCGGCGGCGGAAAAGCGAGGGCGGGCAAAAATTCCTTCCCCC
>CAZCIQ010000076.1:0-2355 GCA_964499175.1 uncultured Candidatus Saccharibacteria bacterium
GAAAGTCGCTGTATTCAATCAGAATTGTTTTCGCGCTTACCGAGCCTTTTGACCAATCGTCGTTTGTCAAAACAAGCAGAGCCGGTTGTGAAGGAATATTTTCCAAAGCCCCCTTTTTAGATACTAAAAATACAATGCTTCCTATTCCCAAAATAAGCGCTAGAAAAATTCCTCCCCATAAAAAAAGCTTTTTTGTCTTTTTTTGATTTTTCATTTTGCCTCCAGACGGATTTGAACCGCCATCTTATGGTCCGAAGCCATACATTCTATCCGTTGAACTATGGAGGCTCTTATACGGTTATGATAATAAAATTTAAACAAAATTAAAAGCGCGTCCGTTGCGGCGGGTTCGCGCTATTTTTGTCTACATTCCTAAATTAATTTTAAATTTTTTCCCCGCCAAAATTTCTTTTAAGGGTTCCAGTCCTTCCTTTGTTTCATTCCACCAATATCCGGTGAGATTTGAAAATGTTTTTGCGTTAAGACATAAAAAAATTTTATCTCCATGGTGGACGCATTTGTCGTCCAGAAAATATATATGAGAACTATTATTTTTAGGAAAGCCGATCTCTGTTAATTTTAAACAAATATGAGGTTCTCCGCCGTGGGTTTGCGGGCACCCATAATATAAACTTTCCATTGTGTAATATAATCCGCATAAATCTTCTTGTTCTTGGCCATTTTCTTTTTGGGTTTCTTGAATTTTTTCAGACGTAAATTCAAGCATAAATCCTTTCATTTAATTATTCCTCCTCCGAGCATTTCTCGGTCTTTGTAGAATACCGCTGATTGGCCTTTAGCCGAAGCCAAGACCTGTTTTTTAAAAACAACTTTAACTCTGTTTTTTGATATATCATATACTTTGCATTTTTGCAAGGGCTGGCGGTAGCGAGTCCGTGCTTTTATTCCGGCGGAAACCCCATAGGTGAAACCTATGGGGTTAATCCAATTTATATTTTTTACGAAAATTTCTTTTTTATATAAAGCGGGATCATTTTTTTCCGCTACTATTAAGGTGTTGTTTTTTGCATTTTTTTCCGCCACATAATGAATTTTTCCTCCGCCGATTTGAACTCCATGTCTTTGTCCTATTGTGTAAAAGGCAATTCCGTTATGCTTTCCAATTAATTTTTTGTGAGTGGTAAATATCGGACCCTCTTTCATTATTTTTCGGAATTTTTGCGTATTTTTTAAATGCTGATTATTTAGATATTTAAAAAAATGTTTTTTTAAAAAATCGCGGAATTTAACTTTTCCCACAAAACACAAGCCTTGCGAATCTTTTTTTTCGGCTACCGACAATCCGAATTTTTTTGCCAAAATGCGCGTTTCGGATTTTAAATAATTACCAACGGGAAATAAGCAATGTTTTAATTGCTTTTGAGTTAGCGTCCACAAGAAATAACTTTGATCTTTGTTTTTATCTTTTGCCTTTAATAATTTGTAAATAATTTTACATTTTTTATTGTCATTTTGATTTTTGCATTTTGATTTTTGCATTTTTACGTAGTGTCCTGTCGCGATATAATCCGCGCCTTTTTTTAACGATTCTTGAAGAAAAAAACCGAATTTGATTTTTTTATTGCACATCACGTCGGGATTTGGCGTTTTTCCGTTCAGATATTCTTTTAAAGCGTAATTCAAAATTTCTTTTTTGTATTCCTTTGTAAAATCAAAAGTTAAAAACGGAATGTTTAATTTCGCGCATACCCGCATCGCGTCTCTTTGTTCTTCTCTCCAGTCGCAATTCTCCGTCCAATTTTTCATAAAAACGCCTGTTACATCATACTCGTTTTGTTTTAAAAGCGCCGCGCTTACGGACGAATCAACTCCGCCCGACATCGCGACAAATACCTTAAATTTTTTAGATTTTTTTTGAGTTGCCATATTTTTAAACTACTGAAAAAACAGGAATCTGTAAAGGAAATTTCTGTGTTCCAAAATTTTACGTTCAACGGACCCGTCTAAAAATTCTGCATTTAATAAAAACTTATTGGCATTACGGCAGAAAAGTAAAATTTTGGAATCACAGAATTTCCCCAAAAAGTCGGATATTTAAAAAATTCTTCAGTGATTTTAACTTAAAAAGCTTGCTTAGGGTTTTGGTTATCCGAATTCCGATAAATCGGGACGGATTTCACCCAATTCATTTAACAGAACGCCGAAGAGAGAGATTTTTGGCTTGTGAGCCAAAAGCGTTCCGCAAAAAATGGATTGAGCCAGTCTGATTTTGATACAGACCCAAAGCCCTAGGCAAGCTCTTTAATTTTTATTTAATACTATTTATATTATAACATATATTTTTTAAACTTGCATTATTCCGCGCAGCAAGCTGCGCGGTTACCAAATAGATAA
>CAZCIQ010000077.1:0-378 GCA_964499175.1 uncultured Candidatus Saccharibacteria bacterium
AATTCTTCTTGCCTTTCCTCCTTGGCTATAAATACAGCTCACTTCCCCGCTTAATAAAAACTTAGGTTCGTTTTGGAGTTTGGAGTTTGGAGTTTGGAGTTTGGAGTTTAATAATCCGCTTCCGTCTTCGTTGAGGTTAGCCTTCAATTCTCTAAGCCACAGTGGGTGCGTCCAGTCGCCTGTTGCCAATAAATCTATACCCTTACGATCGGCCCACTTCCCCATTTCAGGAATAACCATATTCGGCGATACGGCCCGGGCGTATTTAGAATGGAGTTGTAAATCAGCAATAACTTGTGTCATTTTTATAATGTCTTAAATTTTGCCAAAACCCGATAAACGGCTTCCAGCTTAGCTACCGTTTGACTAATATCATAT
>CAZCIQ010000077.1:388-2221 GCA_964499175.1 uncultured Candidatus Saccharibacteria bacterium
TTTACTTTTTAAAAGCGACCCCTTACCCAGCCTTCTTCTTAAATTAAAATCCGATAATATTTTAATCATAGCATCTGCCAAAAACGATGGCTTGTCTGTTTCCGCCAGTATTCCGTTTTGGTCATCAATTAATTCCGGCGTGCCGCGGGCATTAACGCCGACAAGAGGAAGTCCGTGCGCCATGGCCTCCAGCATCGAGAGTGAATGATTCTCGATCTTACTGGCGTCACAAAAACATCGCCTAAATAATAAATACCGTTTTTAAGAATCTTATCCCGGCTAATTGCGCCGGTAAACACCACGCTTCCCTTTATCTCCAGTGTTTTCGCTAAATTTTTCAGGTGTTGATGTTTTGGTCCGTCCCCCACAATCACTAATTTAGATTCCGGTAAAGACTGATTAACCAGTTTCCAGCTTTTTATTAAAACCTCTAAGTTTTTATCAGCCGCCAGTCTGCCAATATAAATGGCTGTTTTTATTCCCTCTTTTATTCCATAGATTTTTCTTAATTCTTTTTTGGCAGAAGTTGAAAGTTTTCTTATTTCTTTCAGATTTAACCCGTTTGGAATAATCGCGGTTGGTTTTTTTAATCCGTGTCTTTGTAGTTCACGCTCGGAAACAACTGACGGGCAAATAACGGCATCGGCTAGGTTATGATAAAAAGCGGTTAGTTTCCAGACCGGTTTGTTGATAAATCTGGCACTTCTTTCCAGCCTGACATTTTTCAGAAAATCGTAATCCATAAAAAAGGTGTGAAAAGTTATAACAATTGGAATGTTCATTACTTTAGCCGCCATTACCCCTTCCGAGCAGACCGCAAACGGATCCATAATATGGATAATGTCCGGCTTAAATTTACGCAGCTCGAGCATTATTTTTGGTAAGGAAAAAACCGAAATGCGATAATCAGGATAAACCATGGCCGGCAGAGATGGCAAAAAAAAGGTTCCGAATCGATAATTTGCCAGATTAACTTTTGTTCCGCTTTTGGGCTCGGGCGCAAAAATTAAAACGCTGTGACTTTTTCTTGTTAATTCGGATGCCGTATCGATAATATTATTTACCACGCCATTAATTTGGGGTAAAAAGGAATCGGTAAAAATAGCAATCTTCATAAAGAGATCATATTGTACTATAATCAAGCCTTATTCGGCATATCTACCAAATAAATTATATGAATAAATCTTTAGTATCTTGTATTATCCCGGCCTATAATGAACAAGGTCGTATTTTGGGCGTGATTTCAGCTGTTATCGCCTCCAAAAGCGTTGATGAAATTATTGTCGTCGATGATTGTTCTACGGATAAAACCAAAGACGATATCAGAAAAATTAAAGGCGTTAAGCTGCTGATAAACTCCAAAAATTTAGGTAAGCTTGGCTCGCTTTCTCGCGGCGTGAAGTTGTCAAAAGGCAATATTTTATTATTCCTCGATGCTGATTTGGCCGGCCTTACGGCAATTAATGTCAAAAATCTTATCGCGCCGGTTAAAAATAGACTTACTCAAACGTCAATGTCCTACCGCGGGGCTGATCCGTTCTTTTTTAAATATATTATTCCCTCTTCGCCTTTTGTTTCCGGCGAGCGTGTTTTAGCAAAAAAAGATTTTTTGGAAATTGTTAAAAGCTATCCGGCGACCGGATTTGAATTTGAAATTCTGTCTAATTATTATTTTTTAAAAGGGGGTAAAAAAATCGCAATTGTTGTCGCGGAAGAACTCCATAATGTAATGAAATTTAAGAAATACGGCTTTTCCGAGGGTTGGGTACACGATTTTAAGATCACTTTTGATTTAATTAGAAAATTTGGTCTGCCGGAAATAATCAAGCAGGT
>CAZCIQ010000078.1:0-2218 GCA_964499175.1 uncultured Candidatus Saccharibacteria bacterium
CCCCCCTTCCGCCTCGCCCTCGCTTGGGCTGGCGAAATTTTTTGCGGCGGGCTTTATCCGCAAGAAAAATTTGCTTGAGGAAAATCTTTATACCTCGCGGCATACTTTGCCGGAAAATGTTTATCTCTCATATCGTCCGGTATTCTCACTATTACTATATAATCTTTGAACTTTAAACTCAATAGGAATACTAAAATTTCTTCACACAGATTTGTTAGATTTTCCCAGCAAATTTTTAAAATTTCTTCAATACTTTGCTTCCCAAATGTTGGAAAAATTACCTCTACCTTGTTTTCTTTGTTCAAATGATAGCGTGGGTTTGGTAATGCATACCCTTCGTGCTCGATTTTTCTGCGTATTTCACGAAATTGAGAATACCAATTTGTCTTGTTATTTTTAATCATATCAACCAACGCAGTGAATCGTGGGTCATCATTTTTGAGAGGAAATTTTTCCAATCCCTTTTTGTATTTCTTGGGATTATCATCAACAAAAAGAAACCCAATACCGGAACCCATAAATGCGGTGTGCCGCATTAGACAATCAATAGCAATCGTGCCGCGAATAAAAAAATCTTTAAAATACATATTTAAATCATCATCCATAGGATTTTTTACATCTATTTGATTTCCATGATAGATACCTTCCTTACCATCGGCGATATTTTGCTTGTGCTGGACTATTAGATTTTCGCAGTGTTCTTTAGCAAATTTAGCTTCAAGTAAATTTTGAAAAACTGGGTGATAACTTTTATCATACGCCAAGCGTTGGTCCCTTGGATAAGCACAAGCTCTAATCTGACTCATTTGCATTAAAAATCGAGCGTGAAAATCCTCGCCCTCTTTTATACTATACGAGAACCTTAAAGTTCCTGGTTGTGCATTATTTGGATTTGAAATTGGCTTATCCATACAACACCTTTTATATTTTTTACCGCTTCCGCAATGACACGGATTATTTCTTCCTATTTTCATACTGTGGATAACTGTTATTGATTTTCTACTTTCTTTCTATTATACTTTAAGTATAAAAGTAAAACAAGTCTATGATTACCAAAAAGCAAAAAGAGGTCTTGGACTTCGTCAAAAGATATTCAAAGTCGAAAGACTATGCCCCCTCTCTTGAGGAGATACAGAAAAAGTTTAAATTTGCCTCTGTTTCAACGGCTCATTACTATATTTCAAAATTAAAGAAAGCGGGCTCTTTAGAAAAGTTAGAAAACAGAGCACGCTCAATTAGTATTTCTAAAAAAGAACCGCTAGTAAAAATTCCTCTTTTAGGCGTTATTGCTGCTGGTCAACCAATAGAAGCCATTGAAAATAAAGAATCAATCGTTGTTCCCAAAAATAAATTACTGAGAGCAACCGAAGTATATGCTCTGCGCGTGCAGGGCGACAGTATGATTGATGAAAATATCAATGACGGAGATACTATTTTAATTAAAAAACAAAATGTAGCCGAGAACGGAGAAAAGGTGGTCGCGCTTCTTAATGGAAATGAGGCAACGCTCAAAACTTTTTATAAAGAAAAGGGCCATATAAGATTACAACCAGCGAATAAAAACTATCAACCGATTATAATAAAAAGAGGGCAAGATTTTTCTCTGCAAGGAGTTTTGTTTGATGTAATCAAAACCAGCGAAACAATCCAACCACTTCAAACTTTTGTCTTGCCGTCAAAAAAAGACACCCAAGAAAGAGGCCGCGTTAATGATTATCTAAATAAGGTCTATAACGGCGACATAATGCATGTCTTAAAAGATTTGCCGGATAATAGCGTTGATATGATTTTTGGCGATCCTGATTATAATGTCGGTATTAAATATGGAAACAATAATTACACGAGAAATTTTGATGATTATATAAATTGGTACATAGAACTCACAAAAGAATCAATGCGTCTTCTTAAAAATGACGGCAATCTTTTTATGATGAACTATCCGCAACAGAACGCCCACCTTCGCGTTAAGTATTTAGATTTACAATTTCCGTATATCAACGAATATGTCTGGGTTTATAATACAAATGTAGGACACACGCCAAAAAGATTTACAACGGCGCACCGAAGCATACTTCATGTCAGAAAAAGTGCCGATAATAAATTTTTCAAAGATGAAGTTGCTTTACCATATAAAAACCCAACGGATAGAAGAATACGCCAAAATTTAGCGAACGGATCAAAAGGAAGAATGCCTTATTCTTGGTTTGAGTTTAATCTC
>CAZCIQ010000079.1:0-2162 GCA_964499175.1 uncultured Candidatus Saccharibacteria bacterium
ACAAGCAAAGAAGCCGGCGCAAGCCTTCAAAATCAAATAAAAAGCGGCGACTTAATTTTGATTAAAGGCTCTCAAGCAATGAGAATGGAAATAGCGGTTCTTGAAATCATGGCGCGCCCTGAAGATAAAAATAAATTATTAGTAAGACAGGATCCCGTATGGAAAACAAAAATTCTGGAGTAAATAAACGCGGAAAAATTAAAACTAACGCGAATTTTGGAGCAATATGCGTGATATTTTTTTTACTCGCTATATTTTTCGCCGTTATGGATATCGCGTTTATTCCTCCGACAAATTTTGGTTTTGAAACGGTAAAAACAATAAAAATTAAGGAGGGATTTGACTTAAACGAATCCGCGAGCATATTAAAAAAAGAAAAAATAATAAAATCGGAATTTATATTCAAATTAATCGTGAACCTGCTTAACGGAGATAAAAAAATAAAAGCGGGAACATATTCATTTGATAAACCTTATCCGGCTTTAAACATTGCTAAAAAACTTATAAGAGGCGACTACGGCATCGCGTTTGTAAAAGTTTTAATAAAAGAAGGACAAACGATTAAAGAAATAGGAATTATTTTTGAACAAGCGGGTTTATTCAAAAGCGAAGAATTTCTTGCCTACGCAAAATGCTGCGATGAATCTTTTAAACAAATTTTGAAAGAATATTTGCCCGTATTTTTAAATAATCAAAAAGACAAGCCCGCCTCTAATTTAGAGGGTTTTTTATTTCCAGATACTTATTTTTTTCCAAAAAATATTGAGCCTAAAGAATCAATAGAAATTATGTTAAAAAATTTCACAAATAAAATAAATGAAGAAACAATAGCAGAGGCTAAAAAATCGGGTAAAAATTTTTATGATGTTTTAACCATAGCCTCCATTTTAGAAAAAGAAGCGCAAACAACGGAAGATAAAAAAATGGTTGCCGATATAATACAAAAAAGATTAAGCGCCAAGATGCCGCTTCAGCTTGACGCGTCTTTAGAATACGTTTTGCATAAAAACACATTTGAATTGACAAAAAAAGATTTAACGCTTGATTCTCCTTATAACACGTATAAATACAAAGGTCTGCCGGAAACTCCTATTTCTAATCCGGGAATAAAATCAATCCGCGCCGCGCTAAATCCGACGGCAAACGATTATTGGTATTATCTTTCCGATAAAGCCGGCTTTATTCACTACAGCAAAAACTACGAGGAACATAAAAATAAAAAAGCGGAATATTTGCTTAGTTCAAGATAAAATATTATATTTATTTTATGTCTAATTGTTGCGATCATAATCACAATTGCATACAAGAATTAAAAAACGACCATAAAAAAATTTTGGAAAGTATTGATGAGCTTCAAAAAGCGGTTCATCCCGCGGTAAACAAAGAAGCGATTAAAAAATTCTTGGATTTTACCCGCGATTTTGCCGAACCGCATCATCATAAAGAAGAAAATGTTTTATTTCCAAAACTGGAAGAAAAAGGCATCCCTAAAGAAGGAGGTCCCATTGGAATAATGCTTTTAGAACACGAGGCAAAAAGAGGATATATAAAAAATTTACATGAGGCGCTAGAAAACAATGATGATACTAAAATAAAAGAAAATGCTCTCGCTATTGTGAATTTAATGCGCGACCATATCTATAAAGAAAATAATATTTTATACCCTTGCGCCGAAGATGTTTTGTCGGAAGAAGAAATGTCGGAAATGGGCGGGAAGTGCTCTGAAATAAAGAACTAGCATTTATTTTAACTTTTTTAACTATAAACCGCGGCGGTGAAATCACCACGGTTTTTTCCTTACTTGTCAAAATAAAATAAATGTGTTAAATTGTCGAATATATGATTAAATTTAATATTTTAACAATTTTTCCGAATATTTTTGACTCTTATTTTAACGAGAGCATGATTCATCGCGCGAAAATTAAAAAAAAAATAAAAATAAATATTTTAAACATCCGCGATTTTACAAAAGACAAGCATAAAACCGTTGACGACAGACCGTATGGCGGCGGACCCGGAATGGTGTTAAAAATCGAACCCATATTTCAAGCTCTAAAAAAAGTTGTTGGAAATAAAAAATTATTCGGGCGTTTTACAAGACCAAAAATAAACCCCGTTAGAAATAGCGAGGGCTCGCAGCGTAAAATTTCTAACGGGGTAAA
>CAZCIQ010000080.1:0-1945 GCA_964499175.1 uncultured Candidatus Saccharibacteria bacterium
GATGAATGCCTCCTTTTTCCGTTTTATAAGCGTCTGTAACATTAGCGTAAATTCTGCCTTTATCATCAATTATACCGCAGCCGAAAGTATGGGCTGTTGATTCGATGCCAAGACAAATCATAATACGCAGGATTACATTCTTTAATAAAAAGGTTTTGTGATAAGGTTTAACGTATTGGGTCGCTTGTAATATTCTTTGCTAGTTACGAAGTTCTTGAAACATGTGTCCGCAGAGTTTTTGAATTTTTAAAGTGTATTAGTTGCAAATCAAGAGTAATCGAAGGGGGAATTTCCGTTGTCGTTTAATTTATTCGTGTTTTTGATTCGTTAAATATAATATTATACGAAAGGTTTATATATTGAACATTTTTTTCTACCCCTCCCATGAGAGAGAATAAATCTATATTTGCACAACAATATGTTAATTGGGCAGAAGAAGACCTAGAGTTAAAGGATAAAACTAGGGGGATAAGTTACTGTTGGAATAATTTGAAAAATGCAATAAATACGCAAGTTGATTTAATTCTGACGGAAAACAATTTCTTTCAAGAAGCAAAAACGTGGGATATTCTTGCTAAATTACAGAAAGTAAAGGATTTAGGGTATACTACACCAAAATCATTTACAAGGCTTATAAAGAACAGAAATTACTTAATACATAGAAATGTTGTTCCTGAGGATGACCCTATCCCTTATGTTGATGTTGTTAAGAGTTTTATTAATGATAGCGGAAGAAAATTAAATTCTGAGAGAGACCAAAATAAATTATTATCTGAGGAATTACTTGGTAGTTTTAGCGTTTTACTTGAAAAAGAGAACCTGTCAGAACACACAATAAAGATCTACATCTACCGAATTAAGAATTTTCTGAAATTTGTAGGGAAGCAACCGAAGGACGTTAAAGAGCACGATTTAGAATCATATATTTTATTTTTACGAAAATCTAATTTATCTGAATCGTATCAAACTATAAGCAAAAGTGCTCTTTTATCATTTTTCAATAAAATTCTGCGCAAAGATTTTCGCATAGGAATTAAAATTGGGAAAAAACCTAGAGTCTTTAAAACGTTGTCAATAAAAGAAATTGAGAATTTTTTTTCCCAAATAAAAAATTTAAAAGACTTATTAATGGCTGGTTTGATTTATGGTTCGGGTTTAAAAACAGGAAATGTGATAAACCTTAGAAAAAATGATATAAATTTTAATAATAAAGTTAATTCAATAGAAAGGACAGGAAGGAAATCCATTTTTCAAAAAGATAAGCAACTTTTTTTAATTCCAAAGTCAATTTCTAAGAGATTAGAAGAATATTCAAAAGATAAAAAAGATTACCTTTTTTTAGATGGCAAGAATGCAAGGAGTCAAATTAGGGGGGTACAACATAGAATTAAATATTATGGGAGTCAAATAGGAATAGCCGTCAATCCTGTTATTTTAAGGAATAGTTTTGAGAAACATTTGCAAGAAAAGAAAGTTAACGATGCCATAATCCAAGTTTTGTTAGGGAAGTACAATATTCTGAGAATGCAAGGGTTACAAATTCCGCCAAAAGAAGAAATTGAAAAAATCGAAAGTCCATTGGATGATGTCTTATAGTTAAAGGAAATTCCCTCATTTTTAGAAATTCAAAAATTGAACTTAGCAACTATTAAACACAGTACTATACACAATATTTTACAAAAAACACAAAGAATCCAAAAAATAAAATGAAAACTAATCTCACTGCGTTCGCTACGTTCGTGAGTTTTATTTTCTTAGAAATATGATTAGCAGTGTGGATTTTAAATGCTAGAATTAAAGGAAAAATATGAAAACCATGCATAGGCTTTATAGTAGCATAAACTAGGTTATGGACTGTTAGTAAGCGCATGCTGAACAAAAGTTTTATATATAAGGAAATATAATATTAGTTTAGGTGCAAAATGCCTAAAAAGAAATTAAAAAC
>CAZCIQ010000081.1:0-1925 GCA_964499175.1 uncultured Candidatus Saccharibacteria bacterium
ATTGTTGACATGTGATGTCCAACATAAAATGAAAAAGTGCTCGCCAGACCATAGTTCCCTAATTTTTTCCCTCTATATATGGTTCCTAATGATTCACAATTGTCCTCAATTAAAATTATTTTCTTTTTTTTACAAATTATTAGAATCTGATCAATGTCGTCGCAAAAACCTAAAAGGTTGGTTAAAAAAAGCATTTTCAAAGGATATTTCTTCAAAACGTCAAGAAGCTTCCTGCTGGAAACGTTTAGGGTATCGAGCTCCACATCGATTGGCAACGGATTTAAACCCAATTGAATGAGCGGCATCACGTTAGTCGACCAGGTAACGGCTGAAAAACCAACGAGGTCTCCTTTTTTAATTTTACCTAAATTCAAAAGCGCCTGAACGATCGCCAGGTTGGCCGAACTGCCGCTGTTTACCATTACACAATTTTTTCGTCCCTGCCATGCAGCAAAGTTAATTTCGAATTTTTCACATTCTCTTCCAAAACTTAATTGTTTTGTTTTTTTAACAAAAGAGATAAGTTGTACTTTTGTTTTCTTTTCATAATAAAAAGATGATTTAACAAGTTTAATCATACATTTTAAGCAATCCAATAACCTCTGGTAAATAAAGCGCAAAAGAGTAATAAACCGATACCAAAAAAAGCATAGAGAGTTAGAAGTTGACGTCTTGATTTAAGAAGTAAAAAAAGGATAATAAAAAGCGGAAAATTAACTGCCGCAAGCCGAGGCATACTTAAAAATGTTCCTGAAAATGTGGGAACAATAAATAACAACAAGCTATATATAAGATATGAACGACGGATTAGATTAAAACCTTTTATAAGTAATAATAAAGTAGCCGAACTAATAAAGAATTCCGCAGCGGCAATGAAGTATTGATAGTTAATAGGTGTGGTAAAGAGAATTTTGGCGTAGCGGAAATAAACTTGCGGCAAAAGAACTAAGCTGCCGGTACTCCGACCAGCACTGAAAGCGGAATGGGCGTGATAAAAATAGAACGGATCATGGTAATTTAGATTTAACCAAAACATATAGACAAAAAGTCCGATTGGTATTAATAACAACCATATCCACTTGGCATCATACCTTCGCCTGAAATAATATTCAATTATAAGAGCTGGTAATAGAAATATTCCCACTAGTTTCGTGGCACTGGCTAGAGCACCAAAAATTCCGGCCAACAACCATTTTTCTTTTCTGGCAGCAAGAAAACTGGCACAGGAAAAAAATAAAAAAAGCGATTCGGTATAAACGGAACCGAAATAAAATGACGCCGGAAATAACAAAAACAAAGCTACAATTAAATACGTTTTTTTACCATAATCAAGTTCCAACAGCTTATATATACAATATAACGCCGCTATGAAAGCGATATGAGAAATAAGTAGGGCGCTATTAATATAATTCCATTCGGTAATTAAGGAAAGAATTTTTATTAGAAGCGGATAGAAAGGAAAAAAGGCCTGCTGAAATTGTTGGTAACCAATCGCAGCTATGCTTAGATAGTGAACACCGTCAAAATTAGCAAAGGACCAAGTTAAAGGACTCTGAAAGTAGTTCTTATCTCCCCCGCCCAAAAACCCAAGCTTAACCGGTAAGATTAAACCTCCGATCATCGCTAACGTAATAAATATTCTCCAACTTAAAAAAATGGCTAATATTTTTTTCATTTTTTAACTCTTTGAAGAAGAATCGCGTCTCCTTTTTGATAATAAACAGTATAAGTTTTTCGGTTAAGAAGCTGGGATATCTCTCTTTGCAAACTATCAACCGATCCCGCAAGCCAGGTATTAATAATTGGTTGATTTTTGTGCAAATCCAAAAAAATATAATCAGCTCTATCAATATTGTTTGGGTAGTAAAATAAATGCTCTCGGTTGGCCACATGCGGCGCTAAATTATTCTGAGTCAGTAAATACG
>CAZCIQ010000082.1:0-1854 GCA_964499175.1 uncultured Candidatus Saccharibacteria bacterium
GGTGGCGAAGTCTGGCTTAACGCGTATGGCTGAAACCCATATAATTCGCGGGTTCAAATCCCGCCCAACTCATTAAAATATACCCTTATCTTTTATTTTCTGTATAAACAATAACCACTACCCACTGGACATCTTCACATGAAATATATAAAGGATTTTTCTATGAATTTTTTGAAAACAAAACTATTAAATACAAGTAAGTTACTAATCAGTAACTATGAAGAAACTAAATAGTAACCGATTAGTTACTGAAAGAGTAAATTTAACATTTAACGAGAAACAATTGAAAATTATAGATAACTTAGTAGGCGAAGGTGGAAACAACCGAGCAGATGTAGTAAAAACAATTTTTTTGAATTATCTTTCAGAAAAGAATATTATTCCAGATTTACTTAGAAAAAAATTACAGATTTATAATCCTCACCAAAAATTATAAAAAACCTTAAATATACCATGTATAGTTTAACTATATATGGTGGGTGGAATAAATTTACCAGAACCTTTTGGAAGGGTGGTCAATACATATTTTAGTGGGCAATCTTGTACTATTGTAGCTGCCTATGTTGATTCCAAGGGATATACTATCAAAAATGGTTTAAGTTGCTTAAGAAATTTTTTGGGTTTAACTGGCAGCGACCCATGTTCGGATTGTTATTGTGTTGTCAAAGTAGATAATTCAGAATATACGGGTATTTTATTTGAAGATAAAGACATAAATTCCACAAGAAGCAGGAAAGTTAATGAAGGAATAAATACAATGAATTTTACATATTCAAAACTAACCGAGAAAAAAATACAAACCAGTTTTGAATTAAAAAAGGAATTGGCTTTTTTATGTAATGCAAAATTTGAATATCCACACGCCGCTAAAAATTTAGATGGGAGAAGGAGTAAGGTTTTGTTTAATGAAATAAGGAATGAACCAATGAAGATAAAAAATACAAAAATAGAAATTTTTGTGGCTTAAAATGGCACTATACCTAAAATTCCTAAATGTTGTGAAAGATGAAATAGACTTTGTTAGATTTAGAAGTGCAATAAAATTCTTCAATACTCTATCTTCGAATTTAAGATTTACGGAACTTAAAATTCATATGTATTACGGAGATCCTTTTGACGAGTCATTCGAATTAAAAGATTATGATTTTGGGCTTTTAGAAAGTTATTTTAGAAATCAATTAAGCAAACTATCAAATAAATCTTCTCGTTTGGGGTTAGTTATAGAAGGAAAAATAAATATTGATGATAAATATTTTTATTTTTCCTATGACCTAATGCCCAGAGTGTTATGTTTTAAAGAAGGATTTGATATAAGATTAGAAATACTTCCTAATGATTATGCAGAAATATTTGAAGACTTGATTAAACTAAAAAGTGACTTGCAGTTAATATTACACAATAGAATTAAGGAGTATAATAACATGAAAGATAATTACCAATACAATATAAAGAGAGCAGTATTGAGTAAACATGGAGGTGAATATGAAAAAATTGATGAATGGGATTTTTTATTTTCAATAGAAGAACAATTCTTCTTAAATAAAATAATTGATTCTAATGAAGAATTAAGAAATAGATTAAGTTTTGGTAATAAATCTAAGTTTTCCCACAAAATTTTAGTAAATGATGATTTTGCTTCACTTTTATCTAAATACTCTCAAGATTTTAATGTAGCTCTGGCGGCAGGTAGCATATCTGTATGCCCAAAAAGCGCAGAATCTATGAAACAATTTGTTTCTAAATTATCTAACGATTTAAATGTGATAGCTAAAAGGGTTTACAAAAAAGAAGATGAAACTTTAAAAATAATAGATGATACTCTTTCTGAATTAGTATAGTTATTTCTTTTTCTTC
>CAZCIQ010000083.1:0-1710 GCA_964499175.1 uncultured Candidatus Saccharibacteria bacterium
TTAGGACGGAAAATAAAATAACAATAGTTTTATTATTATTTTTTATTTTTTCTAAATTTTTATTTTTGCCTTTTGAGTTAGAGTATTGTGTGTGTAGGGTCATGCGTAAATATTAATTGGTTGGATATCGCATATCCGAATATTATTGTTTAATTGCTAATGCTTTAATTATAATTTAAAAAATTAATTTAGGAAAGAGAAGGGTGGTGGATAAGTTATTGAAATAATTAAGCTATAATAACATTAGAAAACTCTCTGCGTCTTTAAAAATTTAATAAAATAGGAGAAAAATCATGACTCGGTTCTTAAAAATATTGTTTGCTGTTTTTGCTGTTTTGTTTTTTGTTTCAACAAGCTTCGCTTTTGGCAACAAAGAATTTTATTCTACTGATAATCCCTCTCTCGCTGAAACTGGAGAAGGCAAACAAAATTTAAACAAAGATAACTTAAACATAGTCGCGAAAATAGACGAAGCCAAACGAATTCTCCAGAACCAAAAAGTTAATTATAAAATTTGCAGTTATAAAAAAAGGGTGTGGATAAAAAAAAGAAAACATCTAAAAAAGAAAGTGATTACAGTTAAATACTTATGCAACACGGAATACCTATTAGCAGTTTCAAGCGCGGAAAAAAATGAAATAAAAATATTGCGTTTCAAAGATAAAGAAAAGCAAACCGATGACGAAAATTTTTGGATTGAAATGGGTAAGCCAAACGGAGTTGCCACAAGTTTTATTGTTAAATATCCTCTAGGGTATATTGTGCTTGCCGTAAAAAGAATACTTAAAAAAAGCGACGGCATAAAAAGCGCCATTTACACTCCTTATTCAAAAGAATTAAATTTAAGCCCGTTGCGCAAAGAAGGGTTAAATTATTTGGAAAAGATTATTCAAAACGCGGCGCAAAAAATAAATAATTGCAACATTAAATCGGCCTTATCAGGCGAAAAACTTGTTATAGAGAACGAATGGATAAGAATCGCCAAGACTCTCGCAATAAATGAACATATTGACCCACTAGAATATATCAAAATAGCAGATATAAATGACGACAGCAAAGATTCAAGTTTAACGGAACTAATAGAAAAAGTGCTGATAACTTTAGGCGCGAACCGCGAGACGGCTTATAAATATTCCGTGTCAACGGCTTTTGCCCGCAACCTATTTCAACACATACCTTCCACTTATAAATATGTATTAAATAATTATCCAAGCGCCGATTTAAAATCCGATTTTATAGAAGGAATGAATGACCACGAAAACGCCGCAGTAGCCACTTTTTGTTTATTCAACACCGATTTGTATGTTTTAAAAAACCAAAATATAGACTTAAAACAAAGCCCTGAAACTTTAAGAAAACTTATCGCGTCAAGTTATAATTGCGGAGCTGAAAGAACAACCAAGACAATAAAAAAATACGGAGAAAATTGGGTGATTTTTCTGCCAATGGAAACGCAAATATATCTAAAAAAATTTGATTTTGTATGGAATTTTTTAAATTCTATTGAAGATTTTAACAACCGCAAACCCTAATCTGACTTTTATTAAATGAATACCATTGGTCCGCTCTCTCGCTTACGAGAGAGCGGATTTTATTTTATTATTTATTTTAGGGTTAAAAACAACCCCGCCTTGGCGGGGTTGTTTTTAACTTAAATATCTGCTTTTTGTTTCAGTTTACTTTTTCTTCTTTATGCTAACTCCCTTTACA
>CAZCIQ010000084.1:0-1691 GCA_964499175.1 uncultured Candidatus Saccharibacteria bacterium
AAAAATGAAAAAATATTTTGCAGAACATTAGCTTCGTCTAATAGAGAAAGCACTGCTCTCGTTAAATCTATATCATAAAATTCAGGCATATCTAGGATATTGGCGGCGCCAGAAAAATAGATATCATTTTCGTCGGTCATAGCAACTGCTATTGTTCCTGTTTTGTCAGCTAATGTATGTGTAGCTTCACGTAGTAAATGATCCATTTTGTCTCGATAATCCCAAATCTCAGGCCAACCGGCGTAGGTACCCGTCCTGCCGAGGTATGAAGCTGTTTTAAATAACCAAGTTTAGTTAATTTGGCCATTTCGTTTCGAATCGTGGCTGGTGAAACACCAAGTTTTGGATATTTCTTTTCAATGGTTTCTGATCCGACAGCTTCGGCATTATCAATATATTCTTCAATAATTGCCCGTAATAGTTCCGCTTCGCGATCCGTTAGTTGTTCCATATATAAGAAAATATCATTAGCACTAAGATAACACGAGTGCCAATTATTGTCAAGAGGTAATTATTTTAAATTGCGTTACCAGAAACAAAATTGAGACCGAAACACTCGTAAAAATTAAAATGCGCCCCAAGGTTATAAACAAAGCTAATTTTTTGGATATAATCATATTTAGAAGAAAAATAGCCAAATTCAAGACAGGAAGAAGCCAAAGCAGGTATCTCGGCCCAAGTTGTTCCTGCCCGGCTGGACGAGAATAGAAAAGCGGTAATTCGCGCGGCAAAGAGCGATAAACCAAAAGCAGAAAAAGACTCTGCAGAAGAAGCAGTAAAAACGACGAGAGCACGCCTGTAGCTATAAATTTGTCCCGTCCGCCAAAAAGCGAAATTGGCGGCTTTTTGTTTTTAACAATAAATTCCCTCGTCTCCGCCAGTTTTCCTAAAAATGAACGCATATAATCTCAGTATAGCTTAAATTCCAATTAATTTTGGGTTTTTGGAGCATAAACCAACACATCTTCTATTTGCCTGACCAGCAGATAATTTTTGCTAACAAAACCATCTAGTTCCTTAAAGGAAAAATGCACCGGTATACTGATAAAAATGAAAACTGGAGGTGTTGCTTGCAGTTTTTCATAAGTTTCTTTCATTCTCGATTCTTGCCAGGCAGTATTATAAGCCGCGCTAAAACGGCCAACCGGCAATCGCCGAGACAAAGAATAGATTAAGGGATCATCACCCCAAACTAAAATCGGCCCAGCTTTCTGCATACTCAAAAAATCAGCTATTTCATATGTTCTGTTAACGTGAGGAACAAAAAATGAATTGTATGCCGATATATCTTTTAGTTTTAAAGCGGTTTGAACAAAGTTTTGGTAATAGAGTAAGGGATATTGAATGGTATATGGATTTAATCGCGAGACTAAAAAAAACGAAAGAATAATTATTCCGTAAAAAAGAAGTCTTCTGTTTTGGAATATCAGGCCCAAAAAAACAGATAGCGCAGGTACGACTTGTAAAAAATAATGGGTGTAGTGTCTGGCACTTAGAATACTTCCTAAAAAAGACATCATTAACCAAAAAATAATTAAGGTAAGGATTGGTTTAACCCGTTGGCGCAGAGAAAAAAGCAGAACAAAAGTTATTAATACCCCAATACCTTCAACAATTACGTTCCCGTAGGGAATTAAAAAAGTGTTACCCCAAGACGCATATCTAAAATTCCAAAGGTATCCGTATTCGAT
>CAZCIQ010000085.1:0-1657 GCA_964499175.1 uncultured Candidatus Saccharibacteria bacterium
TTTCCAAAACAGTATTTGTGTTTGAGCTTGTTTGATAAAAAACAAAAACTGTCTCTTTGGCGTCAATATTTGGCGAAAATGTATATTTAAATTGGTGCCATTTTCCATCAGCCCAAAGCGATGCCTCTAACACTCTGTTCCTTCCTCCTTCTTTGTTATCACTGTCGTTGTCCTGCTTAATTAAAAAAACAGGCGCTTTACCTTCTTCAACACGGTAATTAAAAACTATTTGGTACTTGCTACGAAAATCAAAATTCCTAATGCCAAATTGAGTATTATTATCTTGTCCTAAAGAAAGCTTGGCGCTTGGGCTAGATTCGTCAGACAACAGCAAATTCGGGAAATCGGAAAAAATAAGCTCTGCTTTATGTGATCCTTTTTCCAAAAAAACATTATTAACATTTTTTTCAATCTTTTTCCCGTCAATCAAAAACTCCTGCGGCGCGATATCCAGATTTTTAATATTAACTGTGTAGTTGCCTGTATTTTCTATTTCAACAACATATTTTTTTTGTGTTAGGCGCTTTGTCCTCCAAACATTTTTGGACAAATCACTAATCGTTCGCTGCAAAAACAAGGGAAGCTCTTTATAAATTATACTATCTTCTTGACCTAATTTTTCCTCTAGAAATTTGGCGTGAACATTGAGATATGCCAACATCCTTCTAAGGTAATTATTATTTTCTTTGTCTGACAACTTTTTTATCTGCTCCACGGCATCGTTTATATTGTTAAAATATTGTTTACTATTGTCTCGAATCAGCATTCTTCTGTTTCCTTTTGCTTGATTACTCAAAATAAGTCCGATCTCGGATAGCCGCTTGCCGGCAAAAGTAAGATCAGCGTCAATCCGAGCTGAAGGTATATTTTTATAGACGTTAAATAGTTTTTTTTCTTTCCAATGAACCAGCGGATAAAAAAAAGAGTCAGGCAATAATCGTACATAGGGCATTTTAATTGCATCTTCTAACAAAGAGGTTTCGTTTGGATCACATAAAACACATTCCGCTTGGGTAACAGTTGTTTGCACCAATGACCATGGCGGTTCTTTAACCAAATTTCCCTGGTTATTTTTAAAGATTACAAGTGGTCTGTTGGTTTTAGCAGAGTTTAATACCTCTGCTGTTTTTGATTCCGAAGTATAAGAATAAATAAAAGAATTCGGACTATAAACTAAAGGCAGATAGGAATTATCATTGTTGATTTTATAAAATACCCACTGACCAAATTCTTTAATTTTTTCTATGTTGTTGTTTTTTTCAATTATTTCCCGATAAACTGCCGGTGATGTACTGGGACCCCAATTTAAATCCGAGAAAAAATCATTTCGCAATAAAAAATATTTAATTCCCAAAGCGCCTGCCAACTTTTGCCAAGACGCTTGATTATTTTCTACATCTTTGAATAGTTCGTTCAATAAAATTTTTTCGGGTCAAATAGGCGGTCGCCGGACTTGGACTCCAATATCCCCACTTAAATACATCTGTATGCCAATTATCGTTTAATTTTGGCAAAAGAAGTATTCTCTCTGATATATTTTGTTTGTCTATCCATTTCCCAAAATCAAAAACGTACTCCGGCACTTTCGCTAAAGTCGTCAACTGCGGCTTCCAGGAGAAAAGTCGATTGCTGAAGATGGGAAGATTAAAAGCAAGAA
>CAZCIQ010000086.1:0-1626 GCA_964499175.1 uncultured Candidatus Saccharibacteria bacterium
TGGGGTTTGAGCAAGAAAGGAATTAATTGAGAGGAGCTCCTCTTCGGATGATAATAGTTCAGAGACGATATTTTCCAAAAAAATCTTTTTTTCGCGGGTTTGAATTTTATGAAGCGTAAAGATATTTTGCAATTCCTTTAGAAGTTCAAGATTGATTTGTAACAATCCTCTATTTAAGAATGGTTCGAATCGGATAGCGTCGGACTCGCTGTAAGAGAAGTTCCCCATAAGAGGAAAAACCCTTAAAAATTTCTCTAGCGTTTTTAGATATCTCAGAGAAGCGTCAGAATTGTCTTTATTGTTAGTTTTTAGAAACCCAGCGAATTTTTCCGAGCGTTTGAATATAGATGGAAAGGATGCTGATTTTAGAAATACAAGTTTGTTGTGGTTTGGGTTATTAATGTTGCAAAAACGTTCAATCATGCTTTTTCTTGATGCGAACCTCCTATTTAGACACGCAAAATCAACCATTTTTTCTTCCGCAAATGTTAATTCGCGCAGAGCTTGAAAGTAGACATCCCGTGTCGGTCTTACGTTGGTTTCCATATTATTACTGGTTTTCCGTCTATAAAAAGGCTTCCCTGATGAGTCGGTTCCGCCAAAATAATTTTTATTTTCCCTTCACTCTCTAGTTTTTTGAGATAAGCGAGAAGACCGAATGAGTAATTTCTTTTTTCAAAATATTTTATTGATAAATAATCAAGAAGAACATTTGGGTTTAGAAGGTCGGCTTCCGGTTCCACATGCACGCATATGCGGGGCTTATTTTTTAAAACATAGTCAATAAATTTTTTATATTTATCGCCGACTTGCTCTAAAGAGGTTATGGTTAGAACCGCTGAATGCGGAGGTAGCCGGAATTTTAAATCCGGTTTGAAAAAATCAAATTTACGGCTGAACATCCGTTTGTCGCCGTTTGCTCTGGCTAATTCCTTAACTAGTTTTTGTGATGAATTCGTCCAGTCAAGTCCCCAGATGGTCGCTTTGGGGTTTACTTCTCGTATTTTAAGCAGGTTGTGTCCAGGACCGCATCCAAACTCAAAGATGTTCTCCGTGTCGCGCAAGTGTTTATCGGCAATCCAATACATGACGATACTCATTAGATTTGATTCAAAATAAGGAGATTCGCTTTTTACAAATTCATGGAAAATTCTCACGATATCATATTTGCGGTAATACATTGGCACTAAAGATTCCGGTTTTTTTGTTTTCTTGAAATCGTCCAAATTTTCCTGCCACCCTTTTTCCCATTGAGGTTGGCGATGTTCCCCTGTCTTGATTAATGTGTCATCTAAAAGAGCGCTTATAATTTTTATAAGGCATTCGTCTCGTTTTTTATTATCTATCGGGCTATAGACAAAGTTCGCCTCTTTTATCTTGACGGCTAAAAAAGGAGAAATTCGGTCATTTAACATTCGTTCAAAATCTTTGACCCCCAGTTTTTTCTTTATTGTTTTCATTTTTTGTAACAATCGCGACTTTTAAGTATTTGTCTCACCGCTTCTAGAATTCCCGTTTTCATTATGCCGGTATATCCGTAAACTTCGTCTATCTTTATAATTTTCACTAACGTAAAGCCTTTTTTTGCTAAAAATCTTCTTACT
Organism: uncultured Candidatus Saccharibacteria bacterium; assembly: GCA_964499175.1. Classification (GTDB taxonomy): domain Bacteria; phylum Patescibacteriota; class Minisyncoccia; order CAZCIQ01; family CAZCIQ01; genus CAZCIQ01. The sequence continues at coordinate 1,605 of CAZCIQ010000086.1, forward strand.
TCCGTGGCTTTCAGCCGCCTGA
>CAZCIQ010000087.1:0-915 GCA_964499175.1 uncultured Candidatus Saccharibacteria bacterium
TCGATTTATTTGGAGAGATTTTAAAAATACATGAATATTAATCCCTCATGTTTATTAGCAGCGATTTATTTTTCAAAAAAAGGTTGGCCTGTAATTTATTGTGATCCGGATAATAAAAAACCTTCACTTAAAGATTGGGTCAATTTTGCTTCTTTAGATGAGAAGACTATACGCTCTTGGTGGAACGAAAACCCAAATTATAATATTGCGCTTCTTACAGGGGAAAAATCAGGTTTTTTTTTTTTATATATAGATGGAGAAATTGGTAAGGAATCCCTACATGATCTACAAATGAAACATGGAGACTTACCAGAAACCATAAAAGTCCAAACAGGAAGTGGTGGGTTTCATTACTATTTTAAATACCCTTTAAACAAAGAAATTAGGAATAAAACAGCTTTATTTGAAGGAATAGATATAAGGGGCGAAGGAGGATGTGTATTTGCTCCTCCTTCTAAGTTTAAAGAACATTTAAATCCATATAAATTCATAAATTCACCTAGAATATATAAATTAGAAGATGCCCCACAGTGGTTATTAAATTTAATAAAAGAAAATCCTAAAAAAATAACTAATAATTCAAATATTTATGAATCTGGATCAAGAAATCAATCATTAACTTCATTTGCAGGCAAATTAAGGCATAAAGGGATGACATATGAAGAAATTCTTATAACTCTTAATTCTGTTAATGGAACAAGATGTCAACCAAAGCTTAGTGACAATGAAATAGTTCAGATTGCAAAATCAATTTCTCGTTACGTAATAACAAATACTGAATTTAAAGATGTTGAAATAGATCCACTAAAAGATAGTGGCAATTTTGGATTAACTTATTTTGATGAAATTTTAGAGCGCCAAATTATTTGTGATCCAATTATTGCCATAAATGAGGTCACTTGTTTAACTGCTTAT
>CAZCIQ010000087.1:925-1573 GCA_964499175.1 uncultured Candidatus Saccharibacteria bacterium
CATTCTTATCTTTGCAATTAGCCATATCTATTATTTCTGGTAAGCCTTTTTTAGGCTTTAAAGTAGAAGAAAAAACAAGCGTTTTATATATTGGTAAAGAAATTGATCCTGATCGACTAAAAGAGAGAGTTCAAGATGTTTCATTGGCAATGCAAGTAGATAAAAAAACATTAGAATTATTTAGTTATGCAGCTAATAAAGATTTATTTTTTAATTATGAAACAATAAATGAAATTCCTAAATGGTTAGATATTTTAATAAATAAACATAAACCTAAGATTATTATTTTAGATCCTTTTTCTATGTATTTTGGAAAAGGAATTAATGAAAACGATAGGGATCATATGCAACCTTTAGTTTCATTATTTAAAAAAATATCTACCCAATATGAAATTGCCTTCTTATTTGTTCACCATACTGGCAAAGGTGCTAAAATTATGAATGTTATGGGGTCAGTTAGTCAAAGAGGGTCTTCTGTTATCGCATCTACGGTAGATAACAACATTACTTTAACATCTAAAGAAGATGAAACCGGATCTATAACCTATAAACTTGAATTTGAAATGCGAAACGATATTTCCCCAAAAACCATGGAATTAGAGCGAAAAGGGATACTTTTTTATAAGAAAGATTGTGACCCTATGCTTT